>NZ_JBFAUP010000036.1:0-37569 GCF_040679335.1 Streptomyces sp. NPDC052299
ACCCCCCCCGCGCCCCCCGGGGGGGCCCGGTCCGGGCGGGCCGGGTGGGGGGGGCCTTCCCGGGGCGGGGGGGTGCGGGCCCCGACCGCGTCCGGTCGGGGCCCCTCACGCGTACGCCGGGAGTCCAGGGGCTCAGCCGGTCCAGCAGCGCCTGACGACGCCGCCGTCGACCTCGAAGTTGATCCGGCCCGCCTGGAACTCCATGGTGATGACCGTGCCCGGCGCCAGGGCCCGTACGGTGGACCAGCCGCGCTCCCGGGCCCGCTGTTCGGCGGTCTCTGCGGAGAGCCCCACATACGCGCCGGTGGCGTCGTCGGGCTGGGCGGGAGGAGTCGGTATGGGTGCCATACCTCTCACCGTAGGCGCCCGGCCGCGGGGGCGGTAGCGGGGGCCGGGCGTGGGCACACGGCATCCTCACGTCCCTCACCGGTCACACTTGTGTCACAGGATGCCGACACGTGTTCGCCCTGACCCCCTTCACCCGAACGTGCGATTCACAACCGGACGCACAGTAATCGCACAGGCCGGTGAACGATCTTGGGACCGGCGCGAAAACGACCAGGATTTCCTCCCGGGGGCCGGACCGAATTCCCGGCGGGAAACCGTTCCGCAAAGGCAGGCTTCGCCGGTAATTCACCCGCTCTTATCGCACCCTTATCCCCGGAACCGACAGACATACCATCGGACGGGCCCGTCCGCGGTCGGCGGACCGTATAGCGGACAACCCGGTTCCGCGCATTCCGGCGGGCGGCGGGGGCCGTCCCCGACCGGCCGCCGTCCCGGCCCGGCCGCCTCCGGCAGGCCCGCCGCGCGGGCGGGTTTCTCCCTCTTTGTCGTGCCGTCCGCGGCCGGCGCCCCGCCCTCCCGGCGCGCCCGGGGCCGATTCCGTACGGCTTCCCGCGTGACCCCGGCAGCGGCTCGCCCGTTGTCATCTCTGAGCCGGGAACCGCCCGGCGCACGTACCGAGTTCGAGGAGCCACCCGTGCCGCGCATGCTCGACGTCAGCGAGGACGTACGCGCCGAGATCGGCGACGCCGAAGCCGACCGGCTGCTCATCGGCGACAACGCCCCGGGCAGTTACGACTGCACCTCCTGCCGCACCCCCGGCGACTCCGAGCAGGAGCGCACCAGCACGGTGCTGTTCGTCGGCGAGGAGACCGCCGTGCTCGCCTTCGCACACGCCAGCTGCATCCCCTCGCAGGTCGTCCAGGTCGCCGAGGAGCAGCTTCAGGGCGCCGTCCGCAGCATCACCGGCGGCGAGCAGGGCGAGCCGGAGCGGATCGTCCCCGAGCAGGCCGTCCTCGGCATCACCAGCGGCCTCGTCCTGATCGACGACGAGCTGCACCCGGCCCTGGTCGTGGAGCCGACCGGCGCGATCGCCCGCCCGGGCACGGACGGCCGGGACGGCGACCAGTTCCTCCAGCTCCTCCTGGAACAGGGCTTCCAGCCGGTCCACCGCATGGAGCAGGTGCCGGAGGTGCTGCACGGCTGGTCCATCCTGCTCGCCATGGGCCAGCTGCACGCCGTGCTCCAGCCGGGCACGGGCGGCGGCACCCCGGTCGCCTGGTGGCAGGCGCACGCGCCGCTCCAGGTCACCGAGGGCTGGCGGACCGCCGCCAACAAGTCGCAGACCGTGCTGGTCTACGCCGCCCCGGCGGGCTCCATCGGCCAGCAGCCCCGCGAGGACCTGCTGCGCGACGCGCTGGAGAAGGCGTCGGCCGCCGGGCTGCTGGTCGCCGCCGCCATGCCGCTGGCCGGGACCTGATCGTGGCCGCGCAGCCGGAGCGTCGACGGGGAACAGTTGTCTGTCCAACGGGTGTTTCCGCGGCGGGCCCGCATCCGACGGCCGTCGGGGTCGTTGGCACCTACGTGCACTCATACGACCCCTCCCACCAGCTTCCGAGCCCGATCCCTGCCATGCGTCCCGCGCAGGACCCCTCGGGCGGCCCGTCCCACACCCCGATCTACGACGCGCTGTACTCCGAGTACCGCCGCTCGTTCCGGGCGTTGCCGGGTGACCGGACCGGTGAGGAGAGTCTGGGCCTCCAGGCCCTCGGCCTCTTCGGCTCGCGCGCCCCGCTGCGCGGCCACTCGGGCCATTCCTCGCCCGGCGGGACGGTGCCGGCCGCGGGCGACCGCTCCGGGACGGGCACCCGCTCCGGGGGCCTCGGCGGCTGGCAGCGGGTGGGCCGCCATGCGGGGCGCACCCGGCCCGCGGCGCTGCCGCCGGGCTCACGGGACGCCTGACCTCGCGTACGACGCAGCCCCGGGGCGCTCGGTGACCGAGCGCTCCGGGGCTGTCGCGTACCGCCTCGTCCGGCGTCGTACGGGGCTTACTTCTTGCGGCCGCGCTTCTCGCGGACCCGGACCGAGATGTGGATCGGGGTGCCCTCGAAGCCGAACTCCTCGCGCAGGCGGCGCTCCACGAAGCGCCGGTAGCCGTGCTCCAGGAAGCCGGAGGCGAAGAGGACGAAGCGCGGCGGCTTGGTGCCCGCCTGGGTGCCGAACAGGATGCGGGGCTGCTTGCCGCCCCGGACCGGGTGCGGGTGGGCGGCGACGATCTCGCCCAGGAAGGCGTTGAGCCGGCCGGTCGGGACGCGGGTCTCCCAGCCGTCGAGCGCGGTCTCGATCGCCGGGACCAGCTTCTCCATGTGGCGGCCGGTGCGGGCCGAGACGTTGACCCGGGGGGCCCAGGCGACCTGCGCGAGCTCGGTCTCGATCTCGCGCTCCAGGTAGTAGCGGCGCTCCTCGTCCAGCGTGTCCCACTTGTTGAAGGCGAGCACGACGGCGCGGCCCGCCTCCACGGCCATGGTCACGATGCGCTGGTCCTGGACGCTGATCGTCTCGCTGGAGTCGATCAGGATGACCGCGACCTCGGCCTTCTCCAGGGCGGCGGCGGTACGCAGCGAGGCGTAGTAGTCCGCGCCCTCCTGGAGGTGGACGCGGCGGCGGATGCCGGCCGTGTCGATGAACTTCCAGGTGACGCCGCCCAGCTCGATGAGCTCGTCCACCGGGTCACGGGTGGTGCCCGCCAGTTCGTTGACGACGACGCGCTCCTCGTTGGCCACCTTGTTCAGCAGCGAGGACTTGCCGACGTTCGGGCGGCCGATGAGCGCGATGCGGCGCGGTCCGCCGACGGCCGTACCGAAGGACTGCGGCGGAGCCTCGGGCAGGGCCTCCAGGACGGCGTCCAGCATGTCGCCGGTGCCGCGGCCGTGCAGCGAGGAGACCGGGTGCGGTTCGCCGAGGCCGAGCGACCAGAGGGCGGTGGCGTCGGCCTCGCCGCTCTGCCCGTCGACCTTGTTGGCGCAGAGCACGACGGGCTTGCCGGCCCGGCGCAGCAGCTTGACGACGGCCTCGTCGGTGTCGGTGGCGCCGACGGTGGAGTCCACGACGAAGACGACCGCGTCGGCCGTCTCGATCGCGTACTCCGCCTGGGCGGCGACGGAGGCGTCCAGGCCGAGGACGTCCTGCTCCCAGCCGCCGGTGTCCACGACCTTGAAGCGGCGGCCGGCCCACTCGGCCTCGTAGGTGACGCGGTCGCGGGTGACGCCCGGCTTGTCCTGGACGACGGCCTCGCGGCGGCCGATGATCCGGTTCACCAGGGTCGACTTGCCGACGTTGGGCCGGCCGACGACGGCCAGGACGGGGAGCGGTCCGTGACCGGCCTCGTCCAGCGCGCCCTCGACCTCCTCGGGGTCGAATCCCTCCTGCGCGGCGAGCTCCATGAACTCCGCGTACTCGGCATCGCCAAGCTCTCCGTGCTCGTGGTCCGAGCCGCCGGAGTGAATCTGGTCGTTCATGAAGTCCGTTCCTCTTTGCATCATCATCGATGGACCACGCGCAGCGCGCGGTCCACTACTCAAGTCTTACCCGGTGCGCCCGGTGAGGCGCCCGGCGTGTTCCAGGTGGCCGGTCAGCCGCGCCTGGATGCGCAGCGTGGCCTCGTCCAGCGCCTTGCGCGTACGCCTGCCGCTGCCGTCGCCCGCCTGAAAGGCTTCCCCGAAGACGATGTCCACGCGGCTGCGCAACGGCGGCAGTGCCGGTATCAACCGTCCGCGGCGCGCGGTGCTTCCCAGGACGGCCACGGGGACGATCGGCGCCCCGCTGCGCACCGCGAAGTACGCGAGCCCGGCACGCAGCGAGGCGAAGTCTCCTTCGCCCCTGGTGCCCTCGGGGAAGATCCCGAGCACCCCGCCGTCCTCCAGCACGCCGAGCGCGCGGGTGATGGCGGTGCGGTCGGCGGTCGTACGGTCCACCTCCAGCTGCCCGATCCCGCGCAGGAACGGGTCGAGGGGGCCGACGAACGCCTCTTTCTTGATCAGGAAGTGGACGGGCCTGGGCGCGGTGCCCATCAGCATCGGCCCGTCGATGTTGTGCGAGTGGTTCACCGCGAGTATGACGGGTCCGGAGGCCGGGACCCGCCAGGCACCGAGGACACGGGGTCTGAAGAGCCCGTACATCAGCCCGATCCCGATGCCGCGCCCGACCGCCGCACCACGCGGCGAGGGCGCGCTCGTGGCGTCGGTCACTTCGCGGCCCGCTTCTCCCCGACGAGGGTGACGACGCACTCGATGACCTGCTGGAGCGTCAGCTCGGTGGTGTCCACCTCGACCGCGTCGGCCGCCTTGGCGAGCGGGGAGGTCTTGCGGCCGGAGTCCGCGGCGTCCCGCTTGATCAGCGCCTCCTTGGTGGCGGCGAGATCGGAGCCCTTGACCTCGCCGCTGCGGCGGGCGGCACGGGCCTCCGGCGACGCGGTGAGGAAGATCTTGATGTCGGCGTCGGGCAGCACGGTGGTGCCGATGTCGCGGCCCTCGACCACGATGCCCTTCTCCGCCTCGGCGGCGATGGTGCGCTGGAGCTCGGTGATCAGGGCGCGCACCTCGGGGACGGCGCTGACGGCGCTGACCTTGGAGGTGACCTCCTGGGTGCGGATCGGGCCGGAGGCGTCCTCGCCGTCGACGGTGATCGTCGGGGCGGCGGGGTCGGTGCCGGAGACGATGACCGGCTTGGCGGCGGCGGTCGCGACCTGGGCCGCGTCGTGCACGTCGATGCCGTTGTTCAGCATCCACCAGGTGATGGCGCGGTACTGGGCGCCGGTGTCCAGGTAGCTGAGGCCGAGCTGGGCGGCGACGGCCTTGGAGGTGCTGGACTTGCCGGTGCCGGAGGGGCCGTCGATGGCGACGATCACTGCGGCCGGGGCGGTCCGGACGGCGGCGCTTACGGTTTCCACGGTGGTGGACACCTTCCTGGTGCTCGGGGCGGGCTGGGCGGGACGCGTGAACCCGCCCCGCACAAGGTTACCGAGTGCGGGGACGGGTCCGGTCACGCCTGTGGACAAGCGTGCGACCGGTCATGGTCGCACGGTTCCTACGGACGGATCGACCAGCCCCGCTCGCGGAGGGCGGCGGCCAGGCCGGGGGCGGCGCTCGGTTCGACCATGAGCTGGACGAGACCGGCCTGCTGGCCGCTGGCGTGCTCGATGCGCACGTCCTCGATGTTGACCCCGGACCGGCCCGCGTCGGCGAAGATGGCGGCCAGCTCGCCGGGCCGGTCGCTGATCAGGACGGCGACCGTCTCGTACGAGGCCGGGGCGGCGCCGTGCTTGCCGGGCACCCGGCCCCGGCCCGCGTTGCCCCGGCTCAGGACGTCGCGGATGCCCTCGGTGCCCGCGCGCCGCTTGTCCTCGTCGGCGGACTGGAGCCCGCGCAGCGCGGTGACCGTCTCCTCCAGGTCGGCGGCGACGCCCGCGAGGACGTCGGCGACGGGACCGGGGTTGGCGGACAGGATCTCCACCCACATGCGCGGGTCGGAGGCCGCGATCCGGGTCACGTCCCTGATCCCCTGCCCGCACAGCCGCACCGCGGTCTCGTCGGCGTCCTCCAGGCGCGCCGCGACCATCGAGGAGATCAGCTGCGGGGTGTGCGAGACGAGCGCGACGGCCCGGTCGTGGGCGTCGGCGTCCATGACGACCGGGACGGCCCGGCAGAGCGCGACCAGCTCCAGGGCGAGGTTCAGCACCTCGGTGTCGGTGTCCCGGGTCGGGGTGAGCACCCACGGCCGCCCCTCGAAGAGGTCGGCGGTCGCGGCGAGCGGCCCGGAGCGCTCCTTGCCGGCCATGGGGTGCGTGCCGATGTACGGGGTGAGATCGGCCCCCAGCGCCTCCAGCTCGCGGCGGGGCCCGCCCTTGACGCTGGCGACGTCGAGGTAGCCGCGGGCGACCCCGTCACGCATGGCGGCGGCGAGCACGGACGCGGTGTGGGCGGGCGGCACGGCGACGACCGCCAGGTCGACGCGGCCCTCCGGCGGCTCGTCCGTACCGGCGCCGAGCGCGGCGGCGGTCCTGGCGGACTCCGGGTCGTGGTCGACCAGGTGGACGGTGATGCCCCGGCCCGCGAGGGCGAGGGCCGCGGAGGTCCCGACGAGGCCGGTACCGATGACGACGGCGGTTCTCACTGGGCGATGTCCTTGCGCAGGGCGGCGGTGGCGCCGAGGTAGACGTGGTTGATCTCGGCCTTGGACAGATAGGTCTCGACGTGCGCCAGGATGCGGATCACCCGGGGCATGGCCCCCTCGATGTCCAGTTCCTGGGCGCAGATCAGCGGTACGTCGACGATCCCGATGGAGCGGGCCGCAGCGGCCGGGAAGTCGCTGTGCACGTCGGGCGTGGCCGTGAACCAGATGCTGATCAGGTCGTCCGCGACGAGTTCGTTGCGCTCCAGCACGGCGGTGAGCAGGGCACCGACCTGCTCGTGCAGGTGCCCGGACTCGTCCCGGTCCAGCTGGACGGCGCCCCGGACCGCTCGTACCGCCACGTCGTGCTCCTCGCTCGTTTCCGTACCGCTTCGTGCGTGTGCGATCAGCGTAGAGGGGCGACGGGGTCCCGTGCCCGCCCGCCCTTTTTATGAGACGCGCCCGCACCCGGTCCTCGCGTAGCCTCCCGGCATGATCACGCCGACCGATCAGGACCTGGTGCGCGACCACACGGTGTATTCCTGTGTGATGGGGTCCCGTGCCTTCGGTCTCGCCACCGAGACCAGTGACACCGACCGGCGGGGTGTGTTCCTGGCACCGACCCCGCTGTTCTGGCGCTTCGAGAAGCCGCCCACACACATCGAGGGCCCGGCGGACGAGCAGTTCTCCTGGGAACTGGAACGCTTCTGCGAGCTGGCGCTGCGGGCCAACCCGAACGTGCTGGAGTGCCTGCACTCGCCGCTCGTGGATCACGCGGACGACACCGGCAGGGAACTGCTGGCCCTGCGCGGCGCCTTCCTCTCCCGCCGGGCGCACGACTCGTTCGTACGCTATGCCCTCGCCCAGCGCCGCAAACTGGAGGCCGACGTGCGCCAGTACGGCGCCCCGCGCTGGAAGCACGCGATGCACCTGCTGCGGCTGCTGGCGAGCTGCCGGGACCTGCTGCGCACCGGCGAACTGACGATCGAGGTGGGCGAGGCCCGCGAAGCCCTCCTCGCGGTCAAGCGCGGCGAGGTCCCCTGGCCCGAGGTGGAACGCCGCATGACCCGCCTCGCCACCGAGAACGACGAGGCGGCGGACACCTCTCCACTACCGCCCGAACCGGACCGCTCCCGCATCGAGGACTTCCTCATCCGCACGCGCCGGGCGTCGGCGCTCGCGTCAGCGTCCTGAGAGCGGGCCGCCCCGCGCGCCGGTCGCGGCCCTCTTCGTGCGGGTGGTCGTCATGCCTGCCGTCCTTCCGGTCTCAGCAACGGGGGGTGCAGTGCGGTGGCGTCGCCCGCGCGGTAGAGGGCGGCGGGTTTGCCGCGGCCGCCGGTGCGGCGGGGGGCGGCGTCGGCGGGCTGTACGAAGCCCGGCGTGGCGAGGACCTTGCGGCGGAAGTTGGGGCGGTCGAGCTCGACGCCCCAGACCGTCTCGTAGACCTGTTGCAGCTCGCCCAGGGTGAAGTGCGGCGGGCAGAACGCGGTGGCCAGGCAGGTGTACTCCAGCTTGGCGCCGACCCGGTCGCGGGCGTCCGCGAGGATGCGGTCGTGGTCGAAGGCGAGCGGGCCCGTCCGGGCGGCGTCCCACCAGCGCGCCCCCGCCGCGTCACCGCCGCCGCGCGGTTCGGGCAGGTCCGGGACTAGGGCGGTGTGGGCGACGGAGACGACGCGCATCCGGGGATCGCGGTCCGGGTCGCTGTAGGTGCGCAGCTGCTCCAGGTGGAGGCCCCAGACGGTGGCGTCGCTCAGCCCGGTCTCCTCGGCCAGTTCGCGGCGGGCGGCGGCCGCGGCGGACTCGCGGGGCAGCAGGAAGCCGCCGGGGAGCGCCCACCGGCCCCGGTACGGCTCGGCGCCGCGTTCGACGAGCAGGACGTGCAGCCGGGACTCGCGGACCGTGAAGACCGCCAGGTCCACGGTGACCGCGAACGGCTCGAAGGCGCTCGGGTCGTAGCCCTCGGGGGCGGTGGCGCTCATCGGTGCTCCGGGAGGGGCGCGGCGAAGTCCCAGCCTTCGGCGAGCAGCGCGTCGACGGCCTCGACCGCGCGGGCGAGGCGCGCCTCCCGGCTGCCGGTCACCTCGATGAAGGTCCGGCCGGTACGGGTGAGCTCGGCGCGGAAGCGGTCGGTCATCCAGGGCCGCAGCTCCTCGCCGTCGCGCAGCCCGTCGTCCTCGAAGGCGACGCCCTCGTGGTCCGTGAGCAGCCAGAGGTGGTGCCGGGCCCGGTCCGCGATGCGCTCGACGAGGGGGTTGCGCCCGCCCACGTACCGCTCGTGCCAGACGGTCGTCGCGAAGGAGTCCGTGTCGCAGAAGAGCACCGGGGAGCCGGTGCGGGCGGCCTCCTCCTCGCGGGCGTTCTGGACCTCGGCGATGTGCGGGAAGTCGTGGGTGGAGAGGGTGACGTCCTCCCACTGGGCCCGGGGCCACCGCTCGCGCAGTTCGGCGAGTTTCCGTTCGCTGAACTCGCGCCCGTACTCGGCCACGTACCCCGTGTGCGCCCAGACCCCGCCGCGCTGCCGGTAGTGGGCGGCGAGCGCGCGGGCCAGCGTGGTGGTGCCGGTGGACTCCGCGCCGAGGACGACGACGCGGCGGGCGAGCGCCGCCCGCACCGGCGCTTCGAGGAAGCCCCAGCGGCCGGCCGGGTCCGCGCGGACGGCGGTGCCGGAGACCGGGTACGCGGTGCGGTCGGGGTCGACGCAGACGGACTCGGCGCCGAAGCGGCGGGCCAGCTCGTCCCCGTACGACTCCGAGGTGAAGACGGCGTCCACCCGCTCGGGCACCGCCGCCGTGAAGACGGCCATGTGGGCGTCCCAGATCGCCGGGTCGTGCAGGTCCATGCGCGTGTCGTCGATGGCGCCGACCACCGTCACGCCGGGATGTGCCTGGCGCATCCAGTCGACCCGGTCGGCGAGCGGGACGGACTCCACCGACGCGGCGCAGACCAGGACGGTGAGCCGTTCGCAGCGGGCGGCGGCGGTGCGGACGAGGTGATGGTGGCCGGCGTGCGGCGGGTAGAACTTGCCGAGCACGAGTCCGTGCGGGTAGCGCTTCATGCCAGAACCTTCGCGGGGTCGGCTGCGGTGAGGTCTCGGCGCCAGTTGCGCAGGCCGGTCAGGCACAGCGTCAGGAAGCCGATGTACAGCAGCGAGGTCAGGTACAGCTCCTTGTACGCGTACAGCGGGATGTACACGAGGTCGGCGGCGATCCACAGCCACCAGGACTCGACCAGCTTGCGGCACTGCCCGTAGGTCGCCGCGAGCGAGAGCGCGGTCGTCAGCGCGTCCCAGAACGGCACGGTCGAGTCGGTCGCCCGGTCGAGCAGGACGGTCAGCGCCGCGGTCCCCACCGCCCCCGCCACGAGCAGCCAGGTCCACTCGGTGCGGGTGGTGCGCCGCACCGGCAGGTCCGTCCCCGGTCCACCCCCGTGGGTCCAGGTCCACCAGCCGTACGCGGCGAGGGCGATGAAGACGATCTGGAGCCCGGCGTCGGCGTACAGGCCGGACTGCGTGAACAGCAGGATGAAGAAGAGGTTGTTGGCGATGCCGATCGGCCAGTTGGCGAGGTGCTGGCGGGCCACGAGCCAGACGCACAGCGCGCCGCTGCCGAAGCCCAGCACCTCGGTCCAGCTGACCGGGGTGTCCAGGACCGTCACCAGGGGCTGCTGCAGGGGATCGAGTATGTCCGCGAGACTCACGCCCGCCTCCTTAATAGTCACTGTGACTATAAATGCTCGGCCGGGCATGCGAAAGGCCCGCGGCCGGTTCCTCTCCGGAGATTTCCGGGGAACCGGCCGCGGGCCTTGGACTGCCGCTTACGGGGACGGGCTACAGGCCGACCTCGCGCATCAGCATGCCCACCTCGGTGTTGGTGAGCCGGCGCAGCCAGCCCGACTTCTGGTCGCCCAGCGCGATCGGGCCGAAGCCGGTGCGCACCAGCCGGTCGACGGGGAAGCCCGCCTCGGCCAGCATGCGGCGCACGATGTGCTTGCGGCCCTCGTGCAGGGTCACCTCGACCAGGTAGTTCTTGCCGGTGTTCTCCACCACGCGGAAGTGGTCGGCGCGGGCGTACCCGTCCTCCAGCTGGATGCCGTCCTTGAGCCGCTTGCCCAGGTCGCGCGGGAGGGGGCCCTGGATGGCCGCCAGGTACGTCTTCTTCACGCCGTACTTGGGGTGGGTGAGACGGTGGGCCAGCTCGCCGTGGTTGGTGAGCATGATGATGCCCTCGGTCTCGGTGTCCAGCCGGCCGACGTGGAAGAGCCGCGTCTCACGGTTGGTGACGTAGTCGCCGAGACACTGGCGCCCGTCCGGGTCCTCCATGGAGGCGACGACACCGGCCGGCTTGTTCAGCGCGAAGAACAGGTAGGACTGGGTGGCGACGGTCAGCCCGTCGACCTTGATCTCGTCCTTGTGCACGTCGACGCGCATGCCCTGCTCGACGACGACCTCGCCGTTCACCTCGACGCGGGCCTGGTCGATCAGCTCCTCGCACGCGCGGCGCGAGCCCATGCCGGCGCGGGCCAGGACCTTCTGCAGCCGCTCGCCCTCCTGCTCGGCGCCCGGGTGCGTCTTGGGCGTCCTGATCTCGGGCTTGTTCGCGTACCGGTCGCGGTTGCGCTGCTCGATCTTGGCGTCCAGCTCGCGCGGACGTGCCGGGGCGCCGTACGGACCGCGCCGGGCACCGCCCTTCGCGCCGCCGCCCTGCGGGCTCTTCGGGCCGCCCTTGGCGCCGCCCCGGGCCGCCGCGCCGCGCCCCTTGCGGACGCCGCCGGCGGCGGGCTTGTCGGAGCCCACGTCGTAGCGGCGCTCCTCGGGCCTGGGCTTGCGGGGGCGCTCCTCGTTACGGCGGTCCTCGCGCTCGGAGCGGGGGGTCCGCGCGTTCGGGTTGCTGTTCCTGCCGGTGCCGCTGTTGTTCCTGCCGCTCCGGCCCCCGCCGCTGCCGCCGCTCCTGCCGCCGCTACCGCTGTTCCTGCCACTGCTTCGCATCAAAAGTCCGTCTTGTCGTCTGCGTGAGTTTCCGGGGTGTCCGGTGCGTCCGGATCGAACGACGGCACACCCTCTGGCGTCTCGGCCTCGATCGCGTCCGCCTCGGGGAGGAAGGGCGCGAGCTCCGGGAGCTCATCCAGGCCACGCAGGCCCATCCGCTCCAGAAAGTAGTTCGTCGTCCTGTACAGGATCGCACCTGTTTCGGGTTCCGTGCCCGCCTCCTCGACCAGGCCCCTCTGGAGCAGGGTCCGCATGACCCCGTCGCAGTTCACCCCGCGCACCGCCGAGACCCGCGACCGGCTCACCGGCTGCCGGTACGCGACGACCGCCAGGGTCTCCAGGGCCGCCTGGGTCAGCCGGGCGTGCTGGCCGTCCAGGACGAAGCCCTCGACCGCCGCCGCGTACTCGGGCCGGGTGTAGAACCGCCAGCCGCCCGCGACGAGCCGGAGGTCGAAGCCGCGCCGCTGCACGGTGTACTCGTCGGCCAGCTCCCGCAGCGCGGCGGCCACGGCCCGTCGGGGGCGCTCCAGCACCTTGGCCAGGTGCTCCTCGGTGGCGGGCTCATCCACGACCATGAGGACGGCCTCCAGGGCGGGCTTGAGGTCGAGGTCCGCGACCGCGGAGCCGGCGGGGTCCGTCATGGCGTCTCCTCGGGGGTTGCGGAGGCGTCCGTGGCCTCCTGGTCGAATTCGTCCGTCACGACGGGCTCGGCGCCCGCCTCCCCGGCCCAGCGCACCATCAGCTCGCCGAGCGCCACGTCCTGGTCCAGGGCGACGGCCTTCTCCCGGTACAGCTCCAGCAGGGCGAGGAAGCGGGCGACGACGGTGAGCGTGTCCGGCGCGTCCTCGGTCAGCGTCCGGAAGCTGATCTCCCCGGCCTCGCGGACCCGGGCGACCACGATGCCCGCCTGCTCCCGGACGCTGACCAGCGGGGCGTGGATGTGGTCGACGTACACCTGCGGCGCGGGCTTCGGCTGCATCGCCTTCACGGCCAGCCGGGCGAAGCCCTCGGCACCGATGCTGATGACGACGTCCGGCAGCAGTTCGGCGTGGTGCGGTTCGAGGCCGACGGTACGGGGGAAGCGCCGGGCCTCCGCTTCGAGCCGGCCGCTGAAGATGTCGGCGACGCGCTTGTACGCGCGGTACTGGAGGAGCCGCGCGAAGAGCAGGTCCCGGGCCTCCAGGAGCGCGAGGTCCGCCTCGTCCTCCACCTCGGCGGCGGGGAGCAGCCGGGCGGCCTTCAGGTCGAGGAGGGTCGCCGCCACCACCAGGAACTCGGTCGTCTGGTCCAGGTCCCAGTCGGGGCCCATCGCCCGGATGTGGGCCATGAACTCGTCGGTGACCTTGGACAGGGCGACCTCGGTCACGTCCAGCTTGTGCTTGGAGATCAGCTGGAGGAGCAGGTCGAAGGGGCCCTCGAAGTTCGCGAGCCGCACTTTGAACCGACCGTCGTCGGCGGGAGCGGATGCCTCGGGGGCGGCCTCGGGCGCGGGCGCCTCGGCCACGGGCTCCTCGACCGGGGCCGGCGCCTCCACGGGCACGCTCCCCGCCCCCGGCCCGCGCCCCAGGCGGCGGCGGGCGGTGCGGGCGGGCTCGTCGGGTGTCGGCATGGAGGTCCAGGGTGCGCGGGGCGGGCTACGGCGGCGGGCGGCGGCCCGTACGGAAGGAGCGGGGCCGCGCGTCCGGCGGCGGTCCTTCCGGGCAGGCTACCGGCGCCGCAGCGGTCAGCGGCCGCGCAGCCGCCGTACGAGGATGCTCGCGTCGCCGCGCGACTCCAGGTCCGCCAGGACGACGGCGACCGCCTCGCGGACGATCCGGCCCCGGTCCACGGCGAGGCCGTGCTCGCCGCGCAGGACGAGGCGCGCGTGCTCCAGGTCCATCAGCTCCTCGGCGGAGACGTAGACCGTGATCTTCTCGTCGTGGCGCTCGCGTCCGCTGGGCCGCCGGTTCGCACCGCGTCCGCCGCCGCGCCTGCGCTGCTGCTGCACGACGGGCGCCGGGGCCGGTTCGGCGGGCTGCTGGGGGCGGCGGGCGGCCTGGGCGGCCACCGCGACCCGGTCGCCCTCGGCGGACCGGCTGCGCGAGTCGCCCGCGTCGGCGCCGGCCGCCGCGTGCTCCGTGCGGGCGGGCGCGGTGCCCGGGTCCGGGGCGGTCTCCCCCGGCGCCTCGGCCCCGGGTTCGCCGTCACCGGCCGGAGCCGGGACCCGGGCGGCCTCGCCGTTCGCCTTGCGCCTCCGCTCCGCGGGCGACGAGGACTGGAGCCCCATCCCCCCGGTCGTACGGAACAGTTCGTCGGCCCCGGGCAGACTCACTCGGCGTGACACCGGGCGAGCACCTCCCTGGCGAGCTGGCGATAGGCGGCGGCACCGACCGAGTTGGAGGCGTACGTGGTGATGGGCTCGCCCGCGACCGTCGTCTCCGGGAAGCGGACCGTGCGCCCGATGACCGTGTGGTAGACGTGGTCGTCGAACGCCTCGACCACCCGCGCCAGGACCTCGCGGCTGTGCACCGTACGGGAGTCGTACATGGTGGCGAGGATGCCGTCGAGCTCCAGCTCCGGGTTGAGCCGCTCCTGGACCTTCTCGATCGTCTCGGTGAGCAGTGCCACACCGCGCAGCGCGAAGAACTCGCACTCGAGCGGGACTATCACCTTGTGCGCGGCGGTGAGCGCGTTCACCGTGAGCAGGCCGAGCGAGGGCTGACAGTCGATCACGATGTAGTCGTAGTCGGCCATCAGCGGCTTCAGGGCGCGCTGGAGCGTCGACTCGCGGGCCACCTCGCTGACGAGCTGCACCTCGGCGGCGGACAGGTCGATGTTGCTGGGGAGCAGGTCCATGTTGGGGACCGCGGTCTTCAGCAGGACCTCGTCGGCCGCCATGCCCCGCTCCATGAGCAGGTTGTAGACGGTGAGGTCGAGCTCCATCGGGTTGACCCCGAGGCCGACCGAGAGGGCGCCCTGCGGGTCGAAGTCGACCAGCAGCACGCGCCGTCCGTACTCCGCGAGCGCGGCGCCCAGGTTGATGGTCGACGTGGTCTTGCCGACGCCGCCCTTCTGGTTGCACATCGCGATGATCTTCGCCGGGCCGTGGTCGGTCAGCGGGCCCGGGATCGGGAAGTAGGGCAGGGGGCGGCCGGTCGGGCCGATCCGTTCGCGGCGCTGCCGGGCGGCGTCCGGCGCGAGCGTGGCCGCGTATTCCGGGTCGGGCTCGTACTCGGCGTCGGGGTCGTAGAAATGCGCCTGGGGCGTCTCGGCGAAGTCGGCGAGGGGGGCGGTGTCCCGGCCACTCTCGTTGCCGGCCATGGCGTTCACGTGTAGGCCGTCCATCATCTGGGGGGCTGTCGTCATGTGCTGGTGGGTGGAGAAGGTGCGGACAGCGACGGAGCCGACAGCCTCCAGCCCGTTCGGGCTCTGGCCCCGTGCAGGCATCCCTGGTTGAACACCCCCGGGAGTAATTGTCGACTCATTCACAAGTCGTCTTACCTCCTTGGACGTGACCAGGAAACTTTATCGATAGGTCAGCGTGGCACCATGCCGACGATTGGCGACTCTATGGCGTGTCCCCTGTCCGCAGCAACACAATCCGCCGGACCCGGCCCGTTGTGTCGGCAATCGAACGCCCCGCTGTCAAGGGCGCGCAACCCTCGGTACACACTTTTCCCGGGTGTACGAAACGGTTAAAGGGTTACGTTCGAGACGAGTTGCACGGGGGCGCACGCGACCCCGGCATGCGTCCGGCCGGACCTTGACAGCAAGGTCCGGCCGGACGCACGGAGTTGACGAAGGGGTTGACCCCGGTCAGCCGATGAGCGTGTTCAGGTCGACGTGGTCGAGGCCGTGCGCCTCGGCCACCTCGCGGTAAACGACCTGTCCGTCATGGGTGTTGAGACCCTTGGCGAGCGCGGCGTCCCGGCGCAGCGCCTCCACCCAGCCGCGGTTGGCGAGCTCCACGATGTAGGGCAGCGTCGCGTTGGTGAGGGCGTACGTCGAGGTGTTGGGCACCGCGCCGGGCATGTTCGCGACGCAGTAGAAGACCGAGTCGTGTACCTGGAAGGTCGGCTCGGCGTGCGTCGTGGGGTGCGAGTCCTCGAAGCAGCCACCCTGATCAATTGCAATGTCGACAAGTACACTTCCGGGCTTCATCTTGGCGACGAGCTCGTTGGTGACCAGCTTCGGGGCCTTCGCGCCGGGGATCAGCACGGCACCGACGACGAGGTCGGCCTCGACCACGGCCTTCTCCAGCTCGAAGGCGTTGGAGACGACGGTCTGCACCTTGGTGCCGAAGACCTTGTCCGCCTCGCGGAGCTTGTTGATGTCCTTGTCGAGCAGCGTCACGTGGAAACCGAGACCCACCGCGATCTGGGTGGCGTTCCAGCCGGAGACACCGCCGCCGATGACGACGGCGCGGCCGGCCGCCGTACCGGGGACGCCGCCCGGCAGCACGCCCCGGCCGCCGGCCGAGCGCATCAGGTGGTACGCGCCGACCTGCGGGGCCAGCCGGCCCGCGACCTCGGACATCGGGGCGAGCAGCGGGAGCGCGCGGTTGGCCGTCTCGACGGTCTCGTACGCGATGGCGGTGGTGCCCGACTCCAGGAGCGCGTCGGTGCACTCGCGGGAGGCCGCGAGATGCAGATAGGTGAAGAGGGTCTGGCCCTTGCGGAGGCGGTGGTACTCCTCCGCGACCGGCTCCTTGACCTTGAGCAGCAGGTCGGCGGCGGCCCAGACCTCGTCGGCCGTGGGCAGGATCTCCGCCCCGGCCGCGACGTACTCCTCGTCCGTGATGGAGGAGCCCGCACCGGCGTTCCGCTCGACGACGACCTGGTGGCCGTGGCGGACGAGCTCATGCACACCGGCGGGCGTGATCGCCACGCGGAACTCGTTGTTCTTGACTTCGCGGGGGATGCCGACCTTCATGTCGATCACGGTCCTTGGCTCAGAGGATAATCCGGGCACAGCAATGCAAAAAGGGTAGATGCATCACATGTGAAGGCACCGCGAACGGCCGCGGTACAGCCAGTCTAATGAAGGGCTTCCCGCTGTCTAGCCTTGCAAAGCATTATTTTTCCGATGAAGCACTGCCGGTTTCGCAGGTCGCGCCCTGTTCGCCCAGCAATCTGTCGGCCGTGCCCCGGTGCAGCCCCGCCGCCGCGGGGTCACCGAGCCGGTCCAGGGTGTCCGCGAGCCGCAGCTCGAGCGCCGCCTGCAGCCGTACGTCCTTGGCCCGCCGCGCCCACTCCACCGCCTCCCGGCAGGTGCGCAGCGACTCCTGCGGCCGGCCCGCGTACTCCTGGACCCGGGCCATCTCGCTGAGCGCCCGTGCCTGGGCCGCGAGGTCGCCGAGCCTGCGGTGGCCCGCGGCGGCCGCCCGCCAGTTCCGCAGCGCCTCGCCGTACCGCCCGGCGTAGGTGTAAACGGTGCCGAGCCGTCCGTACAGACGCGCCGCCTCGGCCGGCTCGCCCTGGGTGAGGCGCTGGGCGAGCGCCCGTCCGTACCAGTCGGAGGCCCGGTGGTAGTCGCCCAGCTCCGCGTAGGCGCCGCCGACGGACTCCATGGCCCGCCCGGTGGCGTACGGGTCCCTGGCGGCCCGCCCGGCGTCCAGCGCCGCCCGGTAGCGGGCCAGCGCCTCCCTGGTGCGGCCGGTGCCGGCGTCCAGGTCGGCCAGGTTGAGCAGGGCGGCCGCCCGCTCGCGGGGCAGGTCGCGGCGCTCGGCGACGGCCAGCACCAGGCCGTGCAGGGCGTAGAGGTCGGGGGCGGCGGCGTCGGTGCCCTCGTGCGCGGCGAGCGCCCGCACCAGCGCGGCGACCAGCCGGCGGGCCAGTGTGTCGAGCTCCCCGTCCTCGACGGCGATCCGGGCGGCGGCGAGCAGGGCGGGCCTGCGGGCGCGCAGCCAGGCGGCGGCGGTCTCCGGGTTCGGGAAGCGCAGGGTGCGCGGGAGTCCGGCCAGCTTGCGGCGGGACGGCGAGCCCTCGGGGTCGGTGACGGCGCGGCAGGACTGGAGCAGGCGGACGGTGCGCTCCAGCATCCTGGCCCGGGCCAGCTGGATCTCGGCGGGGCGGTCCCGGTCCTCCAGGAGCGCCCGCAGCAGCCCGGCGAGGCAGCCCGGGACCTCGTACTGCGGTTCGTCGGTGCCCTCGCGGCGCAGCAGGCCGAGGGTCACGAAGTCGTCCAGGGTGGTCCGGGCGGCCGAGACGGAGCAGCCGGCCAGCGCGGAGGCGGTGTGGGCGTCGGCGAGGCCGCCGGGGGCGAGGGACAGCAGTCGCAGTATCCGGGCGGGGGTGGCCGGCAGCGAGTCGTGGACGAGGCGGAAGGCGCGGGTCAGGGGGCGTGTTCCGGCGGGCAGTTCGGGGTCGTCCGGCAGCGCGCGCAGCTGCCGCCCGGCGTCGGCCACCGAGGCGGTCGGGCGGGCGGCGAGCCAGCCTCCGACGAGGACGAGGGCGGCCGGCTGCCCGCCGCACTCCTCGGCCAGGGTCTGGGCGGTCAGCGGGTCGACGGTGATCCTGACCTGACCGGTGGCGCGGCCGAGGAGCTGGACGGCGGAGCCCGCGTCCAGGCCGCCGATGGTGCAGGGCCGGACGCCGGGGATGCCGGTGAGCGGGCCCTCGGAGGTGGCGACGACGAGGCAGTCCGGGTTGTCGGGGAGGAGCGGGTCGACCTGTTCGGCGTCCACCGCGTCGTCCAGGAGGAGCAGGGTCCGGCGGACGGCCAGGGCCTCGCGGACCATTTCGGTCAGTTCGTCGGCGTCGGCGCCGGGCGGTCCGGCCAGGCCGAGCCGGCCCAGGAGGTCGCGGGCGGCGCGCTCCGGGGGGACGGGGCCGCCGCCGGTCTCGGTGAGCCGGACGCGGATCAGCCCGTCGGGGTAGTCGCCGGTTCCGAGGAGCCGGCGGGCGAGTTCGGAGGCGAGCGCGGTGCGGCCGGAGCCGGGGCGTCCGGCGATCAGGAGGACTCTGGCGCGGGCGCTGCGGCGGCCGGCCATGGTGTCGAGTCCGGCGCGCTCGATGTCGTCGCGCAGTTCCTTCAACTCGCGTTCGCGGCCGAAGAATCGGGTCGGTTCCGGGGCGGGCGGTTCCTCGGTCCCCGCTGCCTCGGCCGGGCCGCTGGTGTCCACCGCCTGATCCGTCACGGGCCACGCTCCACTTCGCTGCACGCGTCGCCCTGCGGGACTCCGGTCAGGGCATTCGAAGCGTAGTTCAGGCGGATGGCCGGAGAAGGGGGAGCGCGACCCGCGCATCCCTCGATCGGATCAGCATTTTTTACGATCGGAGGATGCGCGGGAGTGACCGTACGGGCGGTCTCGTCGACCGCGCCGCAAGGTTTCGGACGGCCCGTCAGGCCTCGAAGGGGCGGGCCGGCCAGGGCGCGTCGGCGGGGCGCAGCGCGCCGACGCCGTCGCCCGCGAGGGCCGCGGTGAGCGCGAGCACGCCCACGACCAGGCAGCTGTTGTGCAGGTCGCCGGCGAGCACCTTGCGCACGAGGTCCTGGAGCGGCACCCGGGCCAGCTCCATGTCGGCCTCCTCCTCGGCGACCTCGAAGCGCTCGCCCTCCGCCTCGGAGACGTCGCGGGCGAGGAAGATCCGTACGGCCTCGTCTGAGCCGCCGGGCGAGGTGTAGATGTCGGTGAGCACCCGCCACTCCTCGGCCTTGACGTGCGCCTCCTCGTACAGCTCGCGCTGTGCGGCGTGCAGCGGATTCTCGCCGGGCACGTCGAGCAGCCCGGCGGGGAGCTCCCACAGCTTGTGGCGGACCGGGTGGCGGTACTGGCGCAGGACGAGGACGCGGCCCTCGTCGTCCAGCGCGAGCACGGCGACCGATCCGGGGTGCACCTGGTAGTCGCGGTGCGCGACCGTACCGTCGGGCATCTCCACGTCGTCGGAGCGGACGCTGGTCTTCTTCCCCCGGAACGGGGTCGCGCTCTCGGTGACCCGCCATTCCTCGGGCGTGTCCTGGAAACCCATCTGCGTCCTCCCACGAAAAACGGTGACCGGGGCCCGCGTCCCTGCTCGGACGCGCGCCCCGGTCAACCGTAACGCCTACGGAGGTGCCGCTTACTTGCCCTGCTCGCCCCCGGCGGCGCCCGTCTTGCGGGCGACGGCCGCCTTCACCAGACCGGCGAAGAGCGGGTGCGGACGGGTCGGCCGGGAGCGCAGCTCCGGGTGCGCCTGGGTGGCGACGAGGTACGGGTGGACGTCGCGCGGGTACTCGACGTACTCGACCAGCTTGTTGTCCGGGGACGTGCCCGAGAAGACCAGCCCGGCCTTCTTCTCCAGCTCGGCGCGGTAGGCGTTGTTGACCTCGTAGCGGTGGCGGTGGCGCTCCTCCACGTACGGCTGGTCGTCGTACGCCTCGCGGACCACCGAGCCCTCGGCGAGCTTCGCCGGGTAGAGGCCGAGCCGCATGGTGCCGCCCAGGTCACCGGCGCCCTCGACGTACGCGAGCTGCTCCTCCATGGTCGAGATGACCGGGTGGGAGGTCGCGGCGTCGAACTCCGTGGAGTTGGCGTCGGGGATGTCGGCGAGGTTGCGGGCCGCCTCGATCACGATGCACTGGAGGCCGAGGCAGAGGCCGAGCAGCGGCACCTTGTTCTCGCGGGCGTACTGGATCGCGCCGACCTTGCCGACGACGCCGCGCTCGCCGAAGCCGCCGGGGATGCAGATCGCGTCCACACCGGCGAGGGCCTTCTGCGCACCGGCCGGGGTCTTGCAGTCGTCGGACGCGACCCACTCGACCTTGACCCGGGCCTTGTTGGCGAAACCGCCGGCCCGGATGGCCTCGGTGACCGAGAGGTAGGCGTCGGGCAGGTCGATGTACTTGCCGACCAGGGCGACGGTGACCTCGTGGTCGGGGTTGTGGACGCGGTCCAGCAGGTCGTCCCAGGTGGTCCAGTCGACGTCGCGGAACGGCAGGTCCAGCTTGCGCACGACGTAGGCGTCCAGGCCCTCGGTGTGCAGCACCTTGGGGATGTCGTAGATCGACTTGGCGTCCACGCAGGCGACCACGGCGGCCTCGTCCACGTCGCACATCAGCGAGATCTTGCGCTTGATGGCGGTCGGCACGTCGCGGTCGGCGCGCAGCACGATCGCGTCCGGCTGGATACCGATGTTGCGCAGGGCGGCCACGGAGTGCTGGGTGGGCTTGGTCTTCAGCTCGCCGGACGGGCCGATGTAGGGCAGCAGCGAGATGTGGACGACGAAGACGTTGTCCCGGCCGACCTCGTGGCGGACCTGGCGCACGGTCTCGAGGAACGGCAGCGACTCGATGTCGCCGACGGTGCCGCCGACCTCGGTGATGACCACGTCGACGTCATCGGTGGCCATGCGGCGGATGCGGTGCTTGATCTCGTTGGTGATGTGCGGGATGACCTGCACGGTGTCGCCCAGGTACTCGCCGCGCCGCTCCTTGGCGATGACCTGCGAGTAGACCTGGCCGGTGGTGACGTTGGCCGAGCCGTCGAGGTCCACGTCGAGGAAGCGCTCGTAGTGGCCGATGTCGAGGTCCGTCTCCGCGCCGTCGTTGGTCACGAAGACCTCGCCGTGCTGGAACGGGTTCATCGTGCCCGGGTCGACGTTGAGGTACGGGTCGAGCTTCTGCATGGTGACCCGGAGACCGCGCGCCTTGAGCAGGGCGCCGAGGCTGGAGGCAGTCAGACCCTTGCCGAGGGAAGAGGCGACACCCCCGGTGACGAAGATGTGCTTGGTCGTCGTGGATGTGGGCTGCATAGCCAAAGGGGGCTCCCGTGGTCGCGATCATGAGGTGCGTACCGGCTTGCCGTCCGGAGATTCCGGAGATGCCGTCGCTGCGGTTCGGGGGCCTCGTCTGCTCTCGCCGACGACCACCGGTCCACGGGCTACCAGGGTATCAGCGACAGGGGGAGACTGCTTCCGGCCACCGGCCCGCGAGCGCGGCATGAGCCGCATATGCCACTCGCATCCCACTCGATCGGCTGCATCCGGTTGTCAAGAGGGTCGCGCGGATCACCCGGCTGCGTCGTATCCTGCTCGGACACTCGCTCGGGCGAGGCGGGAAGTTCGCAGGTCCCCCCACAACAACCCCATGCGACAACCTCTTGACCCGCAGTAAGCGCCCCACGGGGCGACATGGCCGTTCGACTGGAGATGCACGTGGCCGGGCGCATCGAGGATTACGCACTCATCGGAGACATGCAGACCGCCGCCCTGGTCTGCCGGGACGGTACAGCCGACTGGCTGTGCCTGCCCCGCTTCGATTCACACGCCATTTTCGCGGGCCTTCTGGGCACCGAGGAACACGGCTTCTGGCGCTTGGGGCCGGCCCGCCCCGAGGGCGCGGAGCCGCCGGCGGCCGACCGCCGCCGCTACCGCGGGGACTCCCTGATCCTCGAATCGGAGTGGGACACGCCGCGCGGCACGGTCAGAGTGACCGACTTCATGCCGCCGCGCGACGGCGCACCGCAGCTGATCCGGATCGTGGAGGGCGTCAGCGGCCGGGTGCCGATGCGCTCGGAGCTGCGCATGCGGTTCAGCTACGGCCGCGTCACCCCCTGGGTGCACAAGGTGGACTCCCGTACGGTCGCCGTCGCGGGCCCGGACTCGGTGTGGCTGGACACGCCCGCCGACACCTACGGCGAGAACCTGACGACGTACTCCGACTTCACCGTCTCCCCCGGTGACCGGATCGCGTTCACCATCAGCTGGCAGCCCTCGCACCACGAGCCGCCCGCGCTCCCGGACCCGGACGGCTCCCTGGAGGCGACCGCGGACTTCTGGCGCGAGTGGGTCGAGCAGTGCACGTACCACGGGCCGTACCGCGAGGCCGTGGTCCGCTCGCTGATCACGCTGAAGGCCCTGACGTACGCGCCGACCGGCGGCATCGTCGCCGCGCCGACCACCTCGCTGCCCGAGGACATCGGCGGCTCCCGGAACTGGGACTACCGCTACACCTGGCTGCGCGACGCCGCGATCACCCTCTCCTCGCTGCTGCGCACCGGCTACCGCGAGGAGGCCCGCGCCTGGCGCGAGTGGCTGCTGCGCGCGGTGGCCGGGGACCCGGAGAACCTGCAGATCATGTACGGGATCGCGGGCGAGCGGGAGCTGGGCGAGGCGGAGCTGGAGTGGCTGCCGGGTTACGAGAGCTCGGCCCCGGTCCGCGTCGGCAACGGCGCGGCGGGGCAGCTCCAGCTGGACGTGTACGGCGAGGTCACCGAGGCGCTGCACCTGGCGCACATGACGGGCCTGGCCCGCAACGACTACGCCACCGGGCTCCAGCTCAAGCTGATCGAGTACCTGGAGAAGCACTGGAGCGAGCCGGACGAGGGCATCTGGGAGGTGCGCGGGCCGCGCCGCCACTTCGTGCACTCCAAGGTGATGGCCTGGGTCGCGGTCGACCGGACCATCAAACTCATCGAGTCCGGCGACGCGGAGGGCCCGGTCGAGCGGCTGCACGAGCTGCGCGACGAGATCCACCGGGACGTCTGCGAGCGGGGATACGACCCCGAGCGCAACACCTTCACCCAGTCCTACGGGTCGAAGGAGCTGGACGCCTCCCTGCTGCTGATCCCGCAGATGGGCTTCCTGCCCCCGGACGACAAGCGGGTCATCGGCACCATCGAGGCGATCCAGCGGGAGCTGTCCACGGAGGACGGCTTCGTCCTGCGCTACCCGACCGCGGGCGACGACGCGGGCGTGGACGGCCTGGAGGGCGACGAGGGCGCGTTCCTGGCCTGTTCGTTCTGGCTGGCGGACGACCTTGCGATGATCGGCCGGGTCGACGAGGCACGCCGGCTGTTCGAGCGGCTGCTGGCCCTCCGCAACGACCTGGGCCTGCTGGCCGAGGAGTGGGACGCCCGGCTCCAGCGCCAGGTGGGCAACTTCCCGCAGGCGTTCAGCCACGTGCCGCTGATCGACACGGCCCTGCGCCTGACCGCGAGCGGGGCGTACGTCGGCTGACGGACGCGGTCCGCGTCCTTCCCGCCCGGCTGCCTGACCCCGGCAGCCGGGCGGAGCCGTATCGCCGCTTCTACGGGCCTGTCACGACCGGCCGGTCCGCGGGGTGCTCCGGGCCCGCCGGGTCCGCCGGGGGCAGCCCCCACTCGCTCCACGAACCGTCGTACACGGTCAGGTCCCGGTATCCGGCCAGTTCGGCCCCCAGCGCGAGGACGCAGGCGGTCACCCCGGACCCGCAGCTGAAGTACAGCCGCTCGCGGTCACCGGCCGCGCCGGCGAACGCGGCGCGCAGCTCGTCGGGCGCCCGCATCCGCCCCTCGTCCTGAAGCCGTCCGAACGGCAGGCTGACGGCACCCGGCATATGGCCGCCGCGCAGCCCGGCCCGCGGCTCCGGCTCCGTGCCCTCGAACCGCCCCCGGGTCCGGGCGTCCAGCACCACCGCATCCGGATCGGCCAGCGCCCGGGCCACCTCGCCCGCACCGGCCAGGAGTCCGGGCCGGGGCCGGGCCGTGAAGTCCCCGCGTCCGGCGGGCGGTTCGGGCGCGCCCTCGGTGACCGGAAGTCCGGCGGCGGTCCAGGCAGGCAGGCCCCCGTCGAGCACGGCGGCCCGGTCGAAGCCCATGGCGCGGAGCATCCACCAGGCCCGGGCGCTGGAGTAGATCCCGGCGGCGTCGTACACGATCACGGTGTCCGTGCCGTTCAGGCCGAGCGCCCGCATCTCCTCGGTGAACCGGGCGGCGTCCGGCATCGTGTGGGGCACCGGCGCCGTGTGGTCGGAGAGCGCGCCGTCGATGTCGAAGACCCCGGCCCCCGCGATCCGCGTCCCGCTCCCCCGGTGCGCGCCGACCGACGCGTCGAACACCCGCAGGCCGGGGGCGCCGAGGCGCGCGGCGAGCCAGTCCGCGGAGACGAGGGGTCCGGGCAGCGCGCCGACGGCGGTGTCCTCGTCCTCGTACGCCTGCGTTTCCCCGTTCACATGCACTCCCCAGCTGCCCGGTCCGATTTTTTTCAAGATCGCAGCCGGTCGGAGGAGTGTCAACGGGCCAGCGGGTGGGTCAGCTCGTCGTACACCGCCAGCACCTGGGCCACCGTGTCGTCCTCGGTCGGCCAACTCGCCGCCTGCCGAAGGCCCTCGGCGGCCAGCCGGTCCCGCTCGGCCGGGTCGCCGACCAGCCGGGCCACCCCGGCGGCCAGCGCCCCGGCGTCCGCGTACGGCACGAGGAGGGCGGCGTCCCCGACGAGTTCGGGCGTGCCGCCGACCGCGGTGGCGACCAGGGGCACCCCGGCCCGCAGCGCCTGCTGGGCGGAGGTGGAGCGGGACTCCCAGCGGCTGGGCAGGACGGCGACGTCGGCGGCGGCCAGGACGGCCGCGGCGTCGGACCGGTCGCCGAGCAGTTCGACGGGCAGGCCCTCGGCCGTGATCCGCCGCCGCAGAGCCGCCCGCTCGCGCCCCTCGCCGACGACGGCCACCAGCGGAACGGGGTCGAGCAGGCGCCAGGCGGCCGCCGCGTCGAGCAGGGTGCCGTAGCCGTGGTGCGGGACGAGACTGCCGAGCGCCACAATCAACGGCCGCTCCACCGCGCCCAGTTCGGCGCGGATCTTGACGGCGGGCGGCCCCGCCCGGCCCGGTGTCCGGGGGGCGGCGACGGGCGCGAGCCGGGCGTCGCGGGCGCCCCGGGCGCGCGCCCGGTCGACCAGGTCGGAGGAGGTGGCGAGCACGACGGCCGCCGCGCGCACGGCCCTGCGCTCCAGGAGGTGCACCAGCCGGCGGCGGGCCCCTTCCGCGTGGGCCCGGGTGTGCCAGGTGACGACCAGGGGGGTGCGCCGCCCGCTGAGCGCCAGGGCGGCCCGCACGGCGGCGTGCAGTCCGTGCGCGTGGACGACGTCCGCGTCGGCGCAGGCGGCGCGCAGGGCCGCGACGGCCGCGGGGTCGCTGCGCCGGGGCACGGGCGCGAAGCGGGCGCCGGTGGCGGCGAACTCGTGGACGCGGTCCAGGGCGGCCGGCGCGCAGACCGTCACCCGCACTCCCCGGGCGACCAGCCCGGCGGCCAGCGAGCCGGCGTGTGTGCTGCTGCCGGCACTGCCGCCGCCGAGTACCTGGACCGTGCGCAGCTGTGACACGTCGATTGGCTCCCGGGGCTCCCGAGTCGGGGGTACGAACACGGCCAAGGATGCCAGTCCGTACGCACGTTCCGGCACGACGGAACCGTTACTCCGGGGCCCACCACGACAAATCGGACAGCCGACACCACCCGCACGGGTGAAAGCGTGTACGGCACCACGACACCCGTACGGCGGGTGCGTGAGCCGGGGCACGCACCCATGGCGTGCCCCGGCCGGAACGGCTACCCGTCCGCGCGGGCCGTGGCGAGCAGTTCCTCGGCGTGCGCCCGGGCGGTCTCGGAGTCCTCCTGGCCCGCGAGCATCCGGGACAGCTCCCGCACCCGGTCCTCACCTTCCAGGACGGTGACCCCGCTGCTGGTCACCGAGCCGTCCACGGTCTTCTCGACCAGCAGCTGCCGGTCGGCGAACGCGGCCACCTGGGGCAGGTGCGTGACGACGACGACCTGGGCGGACTTCGCCAGCTTCGCGAGCCGCCGCCCGACCTCGACGGCCGCCTTGCCGCCGACGCCCGCGTCGACCTCGTCGAACAGGTACGTGGGCACGGGGTCGGAGCCCGCGAAGACCACCTCGACCGCGAGCATCACCCGGGACAGCTCACCGCCGGACGCGCCCTTGGCGATCGGCCGGGGCTGGGCCCCGGGGTGCGGGGCGAGGAGCAGTTCGACCTCGTCGGCGCCGGACGGGCCGTAGGCCACGTTGCGGCCGCCGATCTCGATGCCGGACGCCTCGTCCGCCGCCTCGGTCTGCCGGATGTCGAAGGACACCCGTGCGTGCGGCATGGCCAGGGACGCCAGCTCCTCGGTCACCGCCTCCGCGAAGGACGCGGCGGCGGCCGTCCGGGCGTCCGTCAACGCCTGCCCGAGACCCGAGAGTTCGGCGCGCAGGGCGTCCCGCTCGGCGGTCAGCTCACCGATTCGGTCGTCGTCGCCCTCCAGCTCGGTGAGCCGGGCCGCGCCCTCCTGCGCCCAGGCGAGTACGGCGGCGATGTCCTCCCCGTACTTGCGGGTGAGGGCGGTGAGCGCGGCGCGCCGCTCCTCGACGGCGGCGAGCCGCAGCGGATCGGCGTCGAGCTGGTCCGCGTAACCGGACAGTTCGCCCGAGACGTCCGCGAGCAGGATCGAGATCTCGCCGACCCGGTCCGCGAGCGAGGCGAGCGCCGGGTCGTGCGAGCGCACCCCGTCGAGCGCCTGCCGGGCCGCGGCCACCACGGTCGTGGCGTCCAGGGCCTCCGGGTCCTCCGGGTTGCCGGCCAGCGCGGTGTGCGCGAGGGCGGCGGCGGAGGCGAGCGCGTCGGCGTGGCCGAGCCGCTGGGCCTCGGCGGCCAGCTCGGTGTCCTCCCCGGGCAACGGTTCGACGGCGGCGATCTCGTTGAGGCCGAAGCGCAGCAGGTCGGCCTCCTGGGCGCGTTCGCGGGCGCGCGTCGTCAGCTCGTCCAGCTCCGCCGCGACGTCCCGCAGCCGCCGGTAGGCCGCCGCGTACTTGGCGAGCGGGACGGCGACGCCCTCGCCCGCGTACCGGTCGAGGGCCTGGCGCTGCCGGGCGGGCTTGAGCAGGCCCTGCTGGTCGGTCTGGCCGTGCACGGCGACGAGTTCGTCGGCCAGCTCGGACAGCACGCCCACGGGCACGGATCTGCCGCCGAGGTGCGCCCGGGAGCGCCCTTCGGCGGAGACGGTGCGGCTGATGAGCAGCGCCCCGTCCTCGATCTCGGCCCCGGCTTCCTCGGCGCGCAGCGCCACCGCGTCGCCGTCGGCCACCGTGATCCGGCCCTCGACCACCGCGGCCTTGGCGCCGATCCGCACCAGGGCGGGGTCGGCGCGCCCGCCGAGCAGCAGCCCCAGGCTGGTGACGACCATGGTCTTGCCGGCGCCGGTCTCACCCGTCACCGCGGTGAAGCCGGGTGACAGCTCCACCACCGCGTCGTCGATGACTCCGAGCGACCGTATCCGCATCTCCTCCAACACGGACATGACCATACGAGGTTTCCCCGCCCGCGTGCACACGGGCCACGGCCCGGGCCGCCGGATCGTGCGGCCGGGCCGGGATCAGTGCGGCGCGCCCCGCCACCCCGACACGGGCAGCGCGAACTTGGCCACCAGGCGGTCCGTGAAGGACGCCTGGTGCAGCCGGGCCAGGCGGACGGGCACGGCACCGCGCCGCACCTCGACCCGCGCCCCGGAGGGCAGCTCGACGGTCCTGCGCCCGTCGCACCACAGCACCCCGTGCGGGGTGTGCGGCTGGACCTCGACGGCGAGCACCGACTCCGGCGAGGTCACGAGCGGCTTGGCGAACAGGGCGTGGGCGCTGATCGGGACCATCAGCAGCGCCTCGACCTCCGGCCAGACGACGGGCCCGCCGGCCGAGAAGGCGTACGCGGTCGAGCCGGTGGGCGTCGCGCACACGATGCCGTCGCAGCCGAACCCGGTCACCGGGCGGCCGTCGATCTCCAGGACGACTTCGAGCATCCGCTCGGGCGACACCTTCTGCACGGCCGCCTCGTTGAGCGCCCAGTCGGTGTGCACGACGTCCCCGTTGCTGTGCACCACGACGTCGATCGTCATGCGCTCCTCGACCGTGTACGCCCGGGTGACGACCCGGTCGACCACCTTGTCGAGGTCGTCGCGCTCGGCCTCGGCGAGGAAGCCGACCCGGCCGAGGTTGACACCGAGCATGGGCACGCCGGAGGCGCGGGAGAGTTCGGCGCCGCGCAGCAGCGTTCCGTCGCCGCCGAGAACGATCAGCAGTTCACAGCCGTTGAGCACCTCGGGTGTGGCATCGGTGACGGTCTCCACGGACGGCGGCAGCGGCAGGTCGGCCGCCTCGGTGGCGAGGACCCGCACCTCCAGGCCGTTGCGCAGCAGCCCCTGCACCACGAGTTCCGCGCTGCGGATCGCGGCCGGGCGGCCGGTGTGCGCGAGAAGGAAGACTGTACGTGCCTCATGCGTCGTCAACGGGGCCCCTCCGCCACTGCACGGTCGACATCCGCGGGATCGAGTTCCGGTGCTCCGGCCCGCAGCCACAGAAAGTACTCGACGTTCCCCGAGGGCCCCGGCAGCGGGCTCGCGGTCACGCCCCGCACCCCCAGGCCCAGCGCCCACGCCCGGCGGGCCACTTCCCGTACCGCCTCGGCGCGCAGTTCGGGGCTGCGCACCACACCGCCGCTGCCGAGGCGTTCCTTGCCGACCTCGAACTGGGGCTTGACCATGAGGACCAGGTCGGCGCCGGGGGCCGTGCAGCGGACGAGGGCCGGCATCACGAGGCCGAGCGGGATGAACGACAGGTCGCCGACCACCAGGTCGACGGGGGCGCCGTCGATGGCCTCCAGGGTGAGTTCCCGGACGTTGGTGCGGTCCTTGACGACGACGCGCCGATCGGACTGGAGCGACCAGGCGAGCTGCCCGTAGCCCACGTCCACGGCCACCACCTGGGCGGCCCCGGCGCGCAGCAGCACATCGGTGAACCCGCCGGTCGAGGCCCCCGCGTCGAGCGCCCGGCGGCCCTCGACCTCCAGCCCGAGCGGGACGAAGGCGGCGAGGGCGCCGGCCAGCTTGTGGCCGCCGCGCGAGACGTACTCGGGGTCGCTGTCGTCCTTGGTGACGACGACGGCCGCGCTGGTCTCGACCTGGGTGGCCGGTTTGGTCGCGGTGTTGCCGCCGACGGTCACCCGGCCCGCCGCGATCAGCTGGCTGGCGTGCTCGCGCGACCGGGCCAGCTTGCGGCGTACCAGCTCGGCGTCGAGACGGCGACGGGCGACTCCTGCCACGTTCGGTTCAGCTCCTGTGGTTGTACGGGGGCACCGGTACGGGTGGTCCCGGTGCGGGGGCGGGCCCGGCGTCCAACGCGCTCAGCGCCGCGCGCAGGCCCCGGTGTACATCCTCGTACACCTCGGTGTGTCCGTCCGCCGCGAGGTGGTCGGCGTCGGCCAGCCGCTCCAGCAGGGCGTCCACCTCGGCGTTGCCGGTGGGCGTCCGTACGACACCGAGGGGCGCGGGCCCCGCGGGCTCGGCCGGCTCCGGCGGTGCGTCCGTCTCGGGCTCGGGCATCGGGTCGCTCATGCGGAAACGCTACCGCGAAGCGCTGGGGTAACGTCGATCATGATGGCGACCATGGCGGAGTGCCGCAGCGCACTCGACAGACTTTCCGACAACCTCGCGGGGGCCGACGGCGACGTGCGCCGCGCCGCCGACCTGGACCGCTCGCTGAGCTGCCACATCCGGGACCTGGACATCACGTTCACCGGCCGCCTGGCCGGCGGCCGCATCCGGGTCCTGGACACACTGGAGGGCCCACCTCGCGAAAAGGCCGAGATCCGCCTCGCGATGACCGGCGACGACCTGGTCGCCATGGTCGACGGCGACCTGAACTTCGCGAAGGCGTGGGCCTCGGGCCGAGTCCGCCTGGAGGCGGGCTTCAGAGACCTGCTGAAACTGAAGTCCCTGCTGTAGCGAAAAATCAAGCCGTAGCGAGAATCAAGCCCGCCCGGCGATTGAGGACGTCTTTTCGGCCCCGCGCGCAACGCGCGCCCTCGCTGCGGGCACGACCAAGGGCGTCCCCGTCTCCGGATCGGAGATCACCTGGCACCGCAGCCCGAACACCCGCTCCACCAGCTCCGCGGTGACGATCTCCCCCGGTGCCCCCTCCGCGACGATCTCCCCGCCCCGCATCGCGATCAGATGCGTGGCGTACCGGGCCGCGTGGTTCAGGTCGTGCAGGACGGCCACCAGCGTCCGCCCCTGCGTCTCGTGCAGCTCGGCGCACAGGTCCAGCACGTCGATCTGGTGCTGGATGTCGAGGTACGTCGTCGGCTCGTCCAGCAGCAGCAGCGGCGTCTGCTGGGCGAGGGCCATCGCGATCCAGACCCGCTGACGCTGACCGCCCGACAATTCGTCGACATAGCGATCGGCCAGCTCGCCGACGCCCGTCGCCTGCATCGACTCCTGGACGACCCGCTCGTCCTCCGGCGACCACTGCCGCAACAGGCCCTGGTGCGGGTACCGTCCCCGCGCCACGAGGTCCGCGACCGTGATGCCCTCCGGCGCGATCGAGGACTGCGGCAGCAGGCCCAGCGTCTTCGCGACCTTCTTCGCGGGCAGCCCGTGGATCGACTCGCCGTCGAGCAGCACCCGGCCCCGGCTCGGCTTCAGCATCCGGGAGAGCGCCCGCAGCAGCGTCGACTTGCCGCAGGCGTTGGGCCCGACGATCACGGTGAACGAGTGGTCGGGTATCTCGACCGAAAGGTTCTCCGCGATGACCCGCTGGTCGTATCCGAGGGTCACCGAGTCCGCGGTGAGGCGCTGCATGGTCGTACTCCGGGGGTCGGGCGGTCGGCTGTCGGACGGTCGAAGAGGGGCGGCGGATAGGGGTCTCATATGCGCCCCGCCTTGCGTTCGGTCACCAGCAGCCACACCAGATAGCAGCCGCCGAGCACCCCGGTGACCACACCCACCGGCAGCTGACGGTCACCGAACGCGTCGAGCGCGACCCAGTCGGCGACGAGCAGGAGCGCCGCCCCCATGAAGGTCGAGGCGACCAGGTTCGGCCCGGTCGACCGGGTCAGCCGGCGCGCCAGCTGCGGGGCGCTCAGCGAGACGAAGGCGATCGGCCCGGCGGCGGCCGTGGCGACGGCGACGAGCAGCACGGCGGCGCCCATCAGAAGGAGGCGGGTGCGTTCCACCCGTACCCCGAGCGCGTACGCCGCGTCGTCGCCCATCTCCATGACGCGCAGGGCCGGGCCGTGCCCGTACACCAGCGGGAGCAGCACGGCGCAGACGACCAGCAACGGCCAGACCTGCGCCCAGTCGCGCCCGTCGAGCGAGCCGGTCATCCAGACGACCGCCCGCGTCGCGTCGACCAGGTTCGCCTTGGTGATCAGGTACTGGGTCGCGGCGGTCAGCATGGCCGCCGCCCCGATCCCCACCAGGACGAGCCGGAAGCCGTGCACCCCGCGCTTCCACGCCAGCAGGTAGACGGCGAGGCCGGTCAGCAGACCGCCGACGACCGCACCGGCCGCGACCTCCTTCGCGTCGCCGCCGAAGAGGACGATCACGGTGAGCGCCCCGACCGTGGCGCCCTGCCCGAAGCCGAGTACGTCGGGGCTGCCGAGCGGGTTCCGGGAGATGGTCTGGAAGACGGCGCCCCCGGCACCGAGCGCCCCGCCGACGAGGAGCCCGACGAGGACCCGGGGCAGCCGCAGGTCCCTGACGATGAACTCCTGCTGGAAGGTGCCGTGGCCGAAGAGCGTGTTCAGGACCTCGGCGGGCGTCATCGAGAAGTCGCCGCTGCCGATGAGGACGACGGCGGCGCCCGCCGCCACGAGGGCCAGGAGCAGGACGACCAGGGCCGCCCGCGCGTTCACGCGGAACGAGTACCCGCCCGTCCGCACGGCCCGCACCGGACGGACGGCGCGCGCCGTCTCCTTCGTGGTCGTGGCGCTCACAGCTGGGACATCCTCTTGCGTCGTACGAGGTAGATGAAGACGGGCCCGCCGATGAGCGCGGTGACGATGCCGACCTGGAGCTCCGAGGGGCGGGCGACGACCCGGCCGACCACGTCGGCGCCGAGCAGGAGCACCGGGGAGAGCACCGCCGCGTACGGCAGGATCCACCGCAGGTCCGGACCGGTGAGGGTGCGCACCAGGTGCGGGATCATCAGCCCGATGAAGACGATCGGCCCGCACGCGGCGGTCGCCGCCCCGCAGAGCAGCGTCACGGCGAGCATCGCGAGCACCCGGGTCCTGGTCAGGTGCGCGCCCAGGGCCCGGGCGGTGTCGTCACCCATCTCCAGGGCGTTGAGCGGGCGTGCGATGAACACGGTGAGCAGGACGCCCGCCGCGATGAACGGCCACACCTTGCCGACGGTCTCCGTGTTCGCGGAGGCCAGCGAGCCGACCGTCCAGAACCGCAGCCGGTCCAGCGCCGCCGAGTCCAGCAGTTGTACGGCGTTGACGTATCCGTACAGCGCGGCGGTCACGGCCGTCCCGGCGAGGGCGAGCCGCACCGGGGTGGAGGACCGGCTTCCGCCGAGGAAGTACACGGCCACCGAGACGATCGCGGCGCCCGCGAACGCGAACCACACGTAGCCGGTCAGCGAGGTCACGCCGAAGAAGCTGATGGCGGAGACGACGGCGGCCGAGGCCCCGGCGTTGACGCCGAGGATGCCGGGTTCGGCGAGCGGGTTGCGGGTCAGCGCCTGCATCACCGCCCCGGCGAGCCCCAGCGCGGCACCCACGAGCAGCCCCAGGACCGTGCGGGGGACGCGGACCTCGCGCACGAGGACGTCGTCGCCGCTGCCCGCGTAGTGGAACAGGCCGTGCCACACGTCGGAGAGCGGCAGCGCCTTGGCGCCGATGCCGATGGACGCGAGACACACCAGCGCGAGGACGGCGACGGCCACCAGGAGCCCCACCGCTCTCGCCGCATGACGTCTGCGGGGAGCGGCGGCCTTGTCCGGCGCGGCTATCGGGCCGGAACTGGAATCCGGGGGGCTCTCAACCAACACCCGGTTAGGTTAGCCTACCCAGCCTTCCTGGACTCCAGGCCCGTCCTCACAGCCCGAGTCGGGCCACCGCCTTGTCCCCGTCCAGGTCACAGGCCCCGTCCCCGGCGTGCGTCCAGGCCGCCGCACACAGCGCCCGCAGCCCGTCGAGCGCGTCGCCGTCGCCCTCCAGCCGAAGCGCGCCGCCCCCGGCGGAAGCCGTCCAGCCGCCGCAGCGGAATCCCCGGCCGTCCTCGGTCACCTCGGGCTGTCCGGTGAGCAGCCCGCGCAGGTCCGCGTCGATGTACGTCGGCCGGTGCTCGGGAACGGCGGCCACCAGCTGCGCCGCGTCGGTCACCCCGGTCAGCACCAGCAGGGAGTCCACGCCGCCGTTGAACGCCCCCTCGATGTCCGTGTCGAGCCGGTCGCCGACCACCAGCGGACGTTCGGCCCCGGTGCGCAGCACGGTCTCGCGGTGCATCGGCGGGAGCGGCTTCCCGGCCACCTGCGGCTCGGCGCCGGTCGCGATCCGGACGACCTCGACGGCCGCCCCGTTGCCCGGCGCGATCCCCCGGGCGCCCGGAATCGTCAGGTCGGTGTTGGACGCGAACCACGGCAGCCCGCGGTTGATCGCGTACGACGCCTCCGCGAAGCGGCCCCACGCCAGGTCGGGGCCGCCGTATCCCTGGACCACGGCGACCGGGTCGTCGTCGGCCGACTCGACGGGTTCGAGGCCGCGTTCCCGCAGCGCGACGCGCAGCCCCTCGCCGCCGATGACCAGGACCCGGGCCCCGGCGGGCAGCTGGTCGGCCATCAGCCGGGCCACCGCCTGCGCCGAGGTGATCACGTCGGTCGCCTCGGCCGGGACGCCCAGCTCGGTCAGGTGCCCGGCCACGGCGGCGGGGGTGCGCAGCGCGTTGTTGGTGACGTACGCCAGGTGCATCCCGCCGTCCCGGGCCGCGCCAAGCGCCTCGACGGCGTGGTCGATCGCCTGCCCTCCGGCATACACGACACCGTCGAGGTCGAGCAGCGCCGTGTCGTACGCCTCGCTCAGCGCGGTGCTGCTGCCGCTCGGCCTGGTCCTGCTCGTCCCGCTCATGTTCCGCGCTCCTCTTCGACTGCTTCTCCCCGATCATCGCGCATCGGTGCAGCCCACATACGATGCGTGGATGAACACACGAGGCACGCCGGACCAGGGACTGCGTCTGCTCCCGTTCCGTGGCCTGCGGTACGTCCCCGAGCGGGTCGGCAGCCTCGCCGCGGTGACCTCTCCGCCGTACGACGTGGTCGTGCGGCCCGACGGGCTGCTGCACCTGGAGTCGGCGGACCCGCACAACATCGTCCGGCTGATCCTGCCGCAGGCCGGCACGGTCGCCGCCCGCAACGCCCGGGCCGCCGCCACTCTGGACGGCTGGCTCGCGGAGGGCGTCCTCGCGCCGGACGCCGAGCCCGCGCTGTACGTGTACGAGCAGCGCGACGACGAGATCCTGCAGCGGGGCGTCATCGGCGCCCTCGCCCTGTCGGGGCCGGCCGAGGGCGTGGTGCTTCCGCACGAGGACGTCATGGCGCACGTGGTCGAGGACCGGGCCGATCTGATGCGGGCCACCGCCGCCCATCTGGAACCGCTGCTGCTGACGTACCGGGGCGACGAGGACGCGGCGACGGGGGCGACCGCGGTGGTCGAGCGGACCGTCGGGCGCGAGCCGCTGCTCTGCACGACCACGGAGGACGGCTTCCGCCACCGGCTGTGGGCGGTCACCGATCCCGCCGAACGCGCGGAGATCCAGGCGGACCTGGCCCGGCACCAGGCACTGATCGCGGACGGCCACCACCGCTGGGCCACCTATCTCAGGCTCCAGCGGGAGCACACGGAGCCGGGCCCCTGGGACTACGGCCTGGTGCTGCTGGTGGACACCGCCCGCCACCCGCTCCGGGTCCGCGCCATCCACCGCCTGCTGCACGGGCTCCCGGTCGCGGACGCGCTGACCGCGCTGACCGGCCTGTTCCGGATACGGGAGGTGGCGGGGCCGCTTCCGGACGCGATGGCGGCCCTGGCGGGGGCGGCCGCCGAGGGCAATGCCTTCCTGCTCGCGGGTGACGGGGGTTTCCATCTGGTCGACCGCCCGGACGAGGCGCTGCTGGCCCGCACGGTCCCGGCGGACCGCCCGGCCGGGTGGCGCTCCCTCGACGCGACGGTCCTTCACTCCACGCTGCTCGACCGGGTCTGGCGCATCCCGGACGACCCGGGGCACATCGCGTACATCCACGACACCGCCGCCGCGGTGGAGCAGGCCGAGCGGAACGGCTCCACGGCGGTGCTGATGCATCCGGTACGTGAGGAGCTCGTCCGGGACCTGGCCCGCCAGGGCGTCACCATGCCCCGCAAGTCGACGTCGTTCGGCCCGAAGCCGGCGACGGGCCTGGTCATGCGCAGCCTGAACCTGGGCTGAACGCGCAAGAGGGCGGCACCCGCGCGGGGTGCCGCCCTCCTCTCATGCCTTACGCCTGGGACGTGCCGTCCTCGTCGGCGTCGTCCCGGTCAGCGTCGGCGGCGACGGGCTCGTCCTCGTCGTCCAGGGCGTCCACGAACTCGACGCCGTCCAGCTCGGCGAGGCGGTCGGAGGCGTCGGTGGCGCCGTCCTTGTCGGCCTCCAGCGCCTTGCCGAACCACTCGCGCGCCTCGTCCTCGCGGCCCGCTTCGAGCAGCGCGTCGGCGTACGCGTAGCGCAGGCGCGGGGTCCACGGGTGCACGGCGTTCGAGGCGAGTTCGGGGCTCTGCAGGGTGACGATGGCGGCGTCGAGCTGCCCCATGTCCCGCCGGGCACCGGCGGCCACGAGACGCATCTCGACCTGGCCGGCCTTGTCCAGCTTCTGCACCTCGGGCTCACCGGCCATGGCCATGGCCTTCTCGGGCCGCCCGAGACCGCGCTCGCAGTCGGCCATGACGGGCCACAGCTCCACGGACCCGGTCATCCGCCGGGCCGCCCTGAACTCGGCCAGGGCCTCCGCGTACTTCTGGGTCGCGTAGGCGGCGAATCCGGCGGCCTCGCGGACGGCGGCGACGCGCGAGGCGAGCCGGAGCGCGATGCGCGAGTACGCGTACGCCTGCTCGGGGTCCTCGTCGATGAGCCGGGCCACCATGACCAGGTTCCGCGCGACGTCCTCGGCCAGCGTCTTGGGCAGGCTCAGCAGCTCCTGGCGGACGTCCTGGTCGATCTCGTGGCCGGTGACGTCGTCCGGGATGGGCAGCCGCTTGACGGGCTCGCGGTCGCGGTCGTCCCGGCGCTCGTAACCACCCGGGCGGCCGCCCCGGTCGTCGCGGCCCCGGTAGCCGCCCCGGTCGTCACGGCGGTCGTCACGGCCTCGGTAGCCGCCGCCGCGGTTGTCGTCGCGACGGGGGCCGCGGTCGCGGTCCCGGTCGTCACGGCGGAACCCGCCGCCGGCCGGACGGCTGTCGTCCCGGCGCGGACCACGGGGGCGGTCGTCGCGCCGGTCGTCACGCCGCTCGTAGCCGTAGCCGCCGGAGCGGCCACCGCGGTCGTCGTCTCGACGGGGGCCACGATCCCGGTCCCGGTCGTCACGGCGGAAGCCACCCCGGTCGTCGTCCCGGCGCGGGGCACGGTCGTCACGACGGAAACCGCCACCACGGTTGTCGTAGCCGCCGCCACGGTCATCGCGGCGGAAACCGCCGCTGGAGGGGCGGTCATCGCGACGGAAGCCCCCGCCGGAGTTCCCACCACGGTCGTCACGACGGAACCCGCCACCGCGGTTGTCATCATCCCGGCGAGGACCACGAGGCCGGTCGTCACGGCGGTCGTCACGGCGGTCGTAGCCACCCGGCCGGCCACCCCGGTCGTCGTCCCGGCGCGGGGCACGGTCGTCACGACGGAACCCACCACCGGAAGAACCGCCACGATCGTCACGGCGGAAACCGCCGCTGGAGGGGCGGTCATCGCGACGGAAGCCCCCGCCGGAGTTCCCACCACGGTCGTCACGACGGAACCCGCCACCGCGGTTGTCATCATCCCGACGGGGACCACGAGGCCGGTCGTCACGGCGGTCGTAGCCACCCGGCCGGCCACCCCGGTCGTCGTCCCGGCGCGGGGCACGGTCGTCACGACGGAAGCCACCGCCACGGTTGTCGTAGCCGCCGCCACGGTCGTCACGACGGAACCCACCACCGGAAGAACCGCCACGGTCATCGCGGCGGAAACCACCGGAGGGACGGTCGTCCCGGCGAGGACCACGGTCGCGGTCGTCGCGGCGGAAGCCGCCCCCGGAGGGGCGGTCGTCCCGGCGCGGACCGCGCGAACGGTCGTCGCGGCCGCCGAAGCCGCCCCGGTCACCGCCGTCCCGGCGACGCGGCTCGCGCTCCGAACGATCGTCGGGAGAGTTGGTGGACATGGGTGGAGCTCCTGTCATCGGGGTACTACAGACATTCTTGCGCAGCCGGACACCCGACGCGCTTCGGGCAAAACAAAAAGGACCCTTGGTCCCAGCGCTGAACGCTGGGACCAAGGGTCCTTCAAAAATTGTTCGGCGGCGTCCTACTCTCCCACAGGGTCCCCCCTGCAGTACCATCGGCGCTGAAAGGCTTAGCTTCCGGGTTCGGAATGTAACCGGGCG
>NZ_JBFAUP010000037.1:0-37078 GCF_040679335.1 Streptomyces sp. NPDC052299
ATCGTCGTGGACGAAGCGCACCGGACTTCGGGTCGGATCGGGAAACCGTGGGCCGTTGTCCACGACAACACCCGCATCCCCGCCCTGCGACGGCTCTATGCGCAGGACAGTCCAACTCGCGGTCAGGACCGCAGCTCGAGAAGGGTTCGTTGTCCCCATCGTGGCCGATAGGGTGCTGGTGGAGTGGGGACTGCGTCGGTGCGGCGTGCTGCGGTTTCCCATGAAAACCGGTGGAGTCTCAGCGGCCGGAAGTGGTTGGGTCCTGCTTAATGCTTCGCTGACACGGCCCGGCACAGGGCGAGGCGCAAGGTCCGAGTCGCAGCGCGGTCTCGCCCGCGTGTCGTCGAGTGACGGAGGTTTCGCGGTGGCTGGTTATGGGGCGCTTTCCAACGTATACGAGTGGCTGATCGGGGACGACAGATTGACCCCCGCCAAGGCAGCCGCCGTTTACTACAGCGATGTCGTGGGCTCTGTGCCGCCCAGCGCGCGTGTCCTCGACTGCGCATGTGGAACCGGCCAGCTCGCCGTCGGGCTGGCGAGTCTTGGCCTGGACGTGGTCGCCGCAGACGCCAGCAGTGGGATGGTTCGCCGGACCGAGAAGGTCGCCGACGAGCAGGGTGTCTCGCTTCGAGCCCTCCGCGCGAGCTGGGACGAGTTGCCCGACCACCTGGAGGACTCCACGTTCGATCTGGTGTTCTGCGTCGGCAACTCGCTCGGGCACGCCGAGGGCGCAGCCGGACGCCTGACCGCCCTGGAAGCGATGTCGCGGCTGCTGAATCCGGGCGGACGCCTTGTGCTCCACTCACGCAACTGGGAGCTCGTGCGCTCCGCCGGCTCACGGGTAGACGTCCGTGATCGACTCATCCGCCGCAACGACCGCGATGCGGTCGTCAGCTACTACTGGCAGATCGAGCAGCGCTGGGAGCAGGAACACTTCCTCGAGATCGTAATCGCCCAGATCGAGCCGGATGGGGCAGTGCGAGCCTGCTCGGAGCGGTTGTCCATCTGGCCCTACCGGTACGAGGACCTCGTGGCGCAGTTGCGGAGTGTCGGGCTCACGGTGCAGTCCACCACCTTCGACCCCGAGAGCGATGAATACCTGGTGGTCGCCGGCCGCGACCAGGCGCGAGGCACATCGGAGCCGGCGCCCTGATCCGCCTTTCGTCGTCGCTGCCGACCTGCCAGCTCGAGACCGCCTGCAGCGCCTTCGCGAAGTGTTCAGCGCTTGAAGCGGTTGCTGCGGAAGCGGTCCTTCCTCACCCTGTATCTGACCTGCTCAATCTGAGGTTGGAAACAGCTCAATGCCTGACCTGGCCTTTTGCGACCTTGCAGGTTTTGAAGGAAGCGCTGGACTCAGGTACAGGCACCCACACAGCAGCCTGCTTACGACTTGGTTATGTGGGGGGAGAGGTGAGATGTTTCACGACTAAACGCCTCTGTGATGTGGATCACAGCTGGTGAGCTGTAGCGGCTCCTCACATGTGTGCGGCGCCCTCGAAAGGGGGCGCCGCACACATCGCCCGGCTTCGGGCGGGTGGTGTCACGTCAGGCCGCGCGCGGCCCTGTCTGGTCGTGGAGCGGGGTCACGGGGGCCCGTTCCGTCTCCCTGGTCTTGCCGACCATGGCCCGGTGAGCCCTGATCCACGTGCCGATGTCCTTGAAGCGGCGGGGCGGGTCGTTCTTCAGAGCCCGGACGGCAGCGTCGAGCCACCGCTCGAGTTCGGTCTCCTCCTGGACGTAGCAGGCCCGGAGAAAGGCGAGGGCCTGCGGCGGGTCGACGGGCAGCGTGAGCCCGTCGATGATGCGCTGGGTGGTGCTCTTCGGGAGCGCCCATCCGCCTGCCGTCGCCTGCATCTCGCCGGGGCTCGGGTAACCGGCCCACACGTGCTGGTGGCGCAGCGCGCGTAGGAGGTCCGCGGTGTCGGCGATCAGGGTGGGGTCGGGTGCCGTGTGAACGTAGTACGGGGCCCGGGTGGCGCGGCGGGCCCTGATCCATAGCTCGTGGGCGCGGGCCAGGAGCATCTCGGGGCCGAAGAGGTCGTTCTCGGTGAGGGTGGCGGTGATGAAGTGCTCGATCGTGTCCCAGGCGGGCACGGTCGTGCCGGCGGCGGCGCGCTCGAGGGTGGCCGCCGAGGGCCGGCCGCCGCGGTTCTTGGACATCTGTCGGTAGGTCAGGCCGGCCGCGTGCCGGCGCTCGCGGAGGAACTTTGCGAGCGCCGCGCGTGCGGGAACGGTCTGGTCCACCTCGTTCTCGGGGCGTCCCACGACCGTCACCTCACTCGTCCGAGCTGAAGTACGCCCGGACGGATCGGGCGATCCTGCTGCCCCTGCGGCCCCCGGTCACGACCACCAGGACAACCCCGGCGCCGATCCCGCCCGCGCCCGCCAGGAGCAGCAGGACGTCCTGCACGCTCATCGAGTCCGGGGCGAGAACGGCGGCGGTGACAATGCACGCGATGATGACCAGCGCGTGCGGCATGGCGAACCGGCCGCTCGCCGTGAGCACGGCCGGACCGGCCATGGCGGGCTCGACGGTGGCGGTGCCTGCCGTGACGACGGCGGTGGTGCCAGTCATGACCGGCTCGATAGACGCGGCGCTCGCCGCGACGGTGGTGGGCTTCTTGCCCATGACAAAGACCCCTAACTACCGTCCGGCGACCGCGAGATCGCCGGACGGTGCTACTCGGCTCCAACCGGGTTAGTCCGTTTGTGCGGTCTTCAGGAGTTGGCGCTCCCTACACACAGGTGGACTGCTGCCGCAAGCTTCCCAGGCGCGTAAGGGGTTCTGAGAGTGGGTCAGGCCCTTGATTCACCAACGCACCAAAGCGAACTCGACCCTGAACTGGTAGGTGAAGTCGATGATGAAGTGGGTCAGCAACGGCTTCTCAGAACCGCGATGCAGCCCAACAGTGCAGGTCAGAGCACGTGCGAGGCGCCTACCACGGCATACCGACACCCAAGGATGGGGACAAAAGGGGTGCCTGGAGCAGGTAAGCGCAGGTCAAGGGCCCAGGTGGTAGGCAGTACGCAGCCAAGCAGACGGGACGTTATGCGATGCACATCTCCTACCACCCCTCCTCGGGCGCGCTCTTCGCCTCCCGCGGGCTGACCTGCATTGATTCAATTCCGCACCCGGACTCCTCGGCGTGATCACCGCGCGCCAGGCACACTCATCTCCAGAAGGCGCGCGGTCCAAGGGGGCCCGCCCTCTGCCCTGATTGCTACTGGCTCCAACCGGCGCGAACAGGGAAAAGGGTCCGGATGTTGGCGCATCCACCCGAGTGAAGCCGATCGCCATGCCCGCCCTTCGGGCAGGCATCGGCTTCACCTGCACCAGGACCGATTCCACAACCCCACGAACCCAACCCCGATCCCGCCGAGCTGAAGCGGGTCAACAGGCGCTCAGAAGCGCGACAGCGGCGGTTTGCGCGTCGTCTGGCCATCCCCCAGCCCGGCAGTGAGAGTCACTTCTTGGACACCCTCTGCCGTCCAGTGCCGGCCGACCGACTCCAGGCGGAGCACCGACGCAACTCACCGTCCAGGATCTCGGCGTGCACCACCACGGGCGTCTCGCCCTCAGCAGCGGCCAGCAACCCCCGGAGGTCGCCGACAGTGAGAGGCATAGCTTTCGTCATGCCGCCGGTCTGGACACGCCCCACGTCCCCGTACGGCGCTCTGCGGGACGATCGATGCTTGGGCTACAAAAAGGGGGCCTGGAACGACTGACAGGCGCCCAGAGGGGCGCACAGGGGCTCCTGTCGGCGTACACGTGAACATGCCCAGTCACGTACGGATGATGAATATGCTCACTTGCTGACGTACCAGAGCTTGATCGTGGGCAGTCTGCTGCCGGCCTGTGAAGGGTGGACACAGATCAGATGGAGCCTCGATCCTGGTGCACATCGAGCCCATCACCGCCCACATGAGGATCAACGGCTGGGATGCCGGGGAGAGGAAGCCGCAGGACGTACGCACTGGAGCTGCCTTTCATGGATGTCTCCCAGGACGTCCTCGACTTGGATTTTCACGTCCAGGACCGCGAGCCGCTCCAGCGTTCTAGGGCCGAGGGCCAGGAGTTCCATGCCGTCTTTGCTGGTATTGGTCATCGGTATGGCTGCTCCCCTGCCCAGATGCAGGAGAAAGAAGTCTTCGTTCTTTTCGAGGCCCAATGACGTCAGGGAGGCGACAGCTGCGTGCCACGGCATCCAACCCGGTGCGATGACGCCAGGCGCAGGGCATCGTGCGGAGGTCCGGACCTGGTACTCGACGGAATGAACGGTGCACCTGCCGCCTCCCGCGTTGATGAGGAGCACAGTGCGCCGGGAGTCTTCGAGCCGGCCGCTGTTCGCGGTGCGTGCGGACCAGCTCAGGACGGGGCGCATCGTCTGCGAGAGCTGGGAACGCGTCAGAACGATGCCCGTGAGCAAGGCGACCACGGCCGCACACGTCGAGGCATCGAGCACGGTGAACCGCCACGGCCAGGCACCTCGAACATCGGCATCCAGATTCGACTTAATGATCTCCCATACCAAGTCGGCCAGTGCTAACCCAAGCAGGGCACGTGGCCACCGCAAGGTCCTGCCACTGGTCGCGACACGTCGCTGCTCCCACCGAGACTCCCCCATGTGCCCTCCCGCGCCCGCGCTCCCCAGGCCACCATGCAGGGCGCGACGCAGGGACGCAACGCCGCGTCCAAACCCTCGTGCTCCGCCCCCCGCACGAGGAAAGGGACTGGACAGGGACCCGTAGCAGGCCAGTTCCGGGCACGGTCCAGCCACCACGCTCTCGTGATCGGCGGGTAGGACGACGGAGCCAGCCGCTCTGAGCCAACCTCGAATCCGTATGGTCTCTCGACCGAACCTGCACCAACTCCCACGCGCCGCAGGAAGCGGACTGCGGTGAAGTTCCCTGAACGCACGGGCGGTCGCCGAGAGCGCAGGCAGCGAAACCCATCTCCGCCCCATCCGCGAAGCTCCGGCCGGACTCCTTCCTGGGAAGGAGTCCGGCCTCGAACAACGCTCCACAACGGCCTGAAGACGGAGTCCTCGGTCAGCTTCGGGTGCAGGGGTGCAGCCAGCCGTTCGGGTCGTCGACCTGGCCGTGGTGCAGGTCGGTCAGGCCCTTGCGTAGTGCCATGGTGACCTCGCCGGGCCTGCCGTCGGCGATCGTCCAGTCGCCATCGCGGTCGTGGACGCGGCCGACCGGTGTGACCACGGCGGCAGTGCCGCAGGCGAACACCTCGGTGATCGTGCCGGAGGCGCACTCCGCACGCCACTGCTCCAGCGAGATCCGCTCCTCGCCTGCCCGATAGCCGAGCCGGCGGGCCAGTGTGAGCATGGTGTCGCGGGTGATGCCGGGCAGCAGGGTGCCGGTCAGGCGCGGCGTCACCACCTCGGCGTCCGCGCCCCGGCCGCGGACCAGGAACATGTTCATCCCTCCCATCTCCTCCAGGTAGCGGCCCTCCAGCGCGTCGAGCCAGACCACCTGCTGGCAGCCTGCCGCCTCGGCTTCGCGCTGGGCCAGGAAGGACGGCGCGTAGTTGCCGGCGACCTTGACGTTGCCGGTGCCTCCGGGGAAGGCGCGGCTGTACTCGTGGCTGACGAGGACCGAGACCGACTCGACGTCGTCGCCGAAGAAGCCGCCTGCGACGAAGGCCATCAGCAGGAAGCGGTACGTGCGGGACGGCCGCAGCATCAGCGAGGTGTCGGTGCCGAACATCATCGGGCGGATGTAGATGCTGTGCGACGGGTCGGTGGAGAGGCTGCCCTCGTCCGCGTCGATCAGCTGGTCGATCGCCGCGACGAATGCCTCGACCGGCAGTTCCGGCATGGCCATCCGGCGGCAGGAGCGCTGGAACCGCAGCGCGTGGTCGCCGGGCCGCCAGACGCCCATCGCGCCGTCGGCACGGCGGTGCGCCTTCAGGCCCTCGAAGGCGACCTGGCCGTAGTGGAGGCCGATCATGCCGGGGTGGATGGAGAGGTTCCGCAGCGGAGTGATCTCCGGTGCGGACCAGCCCTCGCCCTCGGTCCAGTCCATGCTGATCATGTGCTCGGTGAACGCTTCGCCGTGGCCGGGGTCGAGCACGACCCGCGACTCGGGGGCGGCGGCGGTCTCGGCGGGGGCGTCGATGCTTATCGTCATGGTGGGCTCCTTGTGACGGGGTTTCGGTGGGTGGGGTGGGGCCGGATCAGACGAGGGGTGCGAAGAAGTAGGTGTCCCGGTCGGCGAACAGGTCGTCCGGGCGGACGGTGAAGCTGTCGGCGAACCGCAGGTCCACCGGGTCGCCGCTGTGCAGCACTCCGTGGAACTCGCCGAAGACGCCGACGAAGGCGCCGTCCACCAGCACGTTGGTCAGCGTGTGGTTGCCGGCTCGGATGGTGCGGTCGCGGCCGTAGAAGCCGAGCAGTCCGGCCGGGCCGACCATCGGCGGGTAGCCGGGGCGGCGGTAGAGCGCGTCGGGGGCGAAGAGCGCGGCCAGGCCGTCGGCGTCGCCGCTGTCCACCAGGTCGTAGAAGCGGCGCACCAGGCGGACCGCTGATTCGGCTTCGACCGGGAGGAGTTCGGGGTTCGTGGTCATGGGGGACCTCCTAGGAGTGTGGGGTGGGGTTCAGTGCGGCGCCGAGCACGCGCGCGATCCTGGCCAGCGGCTCGGGGCGGGTCATCGCTGCATGGGCACAGTCGATCTCGTGCAGGTCGAGCCGGCCGCCGAGGTGCGGCAGCCATGCCTGTGGGGCGGGGGTGTCGGCCGTCCGGTCGCGGGTGGCCCGGAAGAACAGCAGGTCGCCGTCGAAGCGGCCCGGTTCGAAGCCGTCCAGCAGGTTGAGGTTGGCGGCGAAGACCCGGGGCAGGGCGGCGAGCAGTTCGGGGTCCAGGCCGGCGAGCGGGCCGTCGGCGGTGCCGGCCGCGGCGCGGTACTGCGCCGGGGTCGTCAGGGCCGCCTGGTGGCCGGGCAGGTCGTAGCCGAGGGTGTCGAGCAGTGCGGCCAGGGTTTCGCCGTCCTCCGGATCCCAGTGGCGGGCACGCCCGGCGGCCGGCGGGTAGCCGTCCAGTACTGCCAGCAGCGACACCTGCTCGCCGGCGGCCTGCAACTGCGCCGCCATGGTGTGGGCGACCGCTCCGCCGTAGGACCAGCCGAGCAGCCGGTACGGACCGTGCGGCTGCACCCGGCGGATCTCTGCCAGGTACTCCTTCGCCATTTCCTCGACGCTCGCCGGTCCGGACCCCGGTTCGGTGAAACCGCGGGACTGCAGGCCGTACAGCGGCTGCTCGGGGCCGAGGTGGGCCAGCAGGCCCGTATACACCCAGCTGATTCCGGCCGCCGGGTGCACGCAGAACAGCGGGGGCCGGCTGCGGTTGGTGGCGGCGCGCAGCGGCAGCAGCACGGCGAGCGCGTCGGATTCCTCGGGGGTGTCCAGGCGTCGGGCGAGTTCGGCGACCGTGGGTGTCTCGAACAGGGTCCGCAGACCCAGCCGTACGCCGAGCGCGGAGCGGATCCGGCTGACCAGTCTGGTGGCCAGCAGTGAGTGGCCGCCCAGTGCGAAGAAGTCGTGGTCGATGCCGACCGACGGCACCGCCAGCACCTGGGCGAAGATCTCGCAGAGGATCCGTTCGCGGTCGGTGCGCGGTTCCCGGGCCGCCGTCTCGGCGCCGGTCCGTTCGGGCGCGGGCAGCGCCGGGCGGTCGAGCTTGCCGTTGGGTGTCAGCGGCAGCGCGTCCAGGGGGACGAAGGCTGCCGGGACCATGTAGTCGGGAAGCCACTCGGCCGCATGGCGGCGCAGGTCCGCCGGATCGACGGGGCCCGCCGAGGGGACGACGTAGCCGATCAGGTCGGTGCGTTCGCCCGGTCCCTGGTGCACCCGCACGGCGGCTTGGCCCACGCCGGGGTGGCGGGTGAGCACGGCTTCGATCTCGCCGAGCTCGATCCGCAGGCCGCGGATCTTGACCTGGTGGTCGGCCCGGCCGCCGTAGACGAGTGCGCCGTCGGGCCGCCGTCGTACCAGGTCGCCGGTGCGGTACATGCGTTCGCCGGGCTCCCCGAAGGGGCAGGCGACGAAGCGTTCGGCGGTCAGGCCCGGCCGGTGCAGGTAGCCGCGGGCCAGGCCGGGGCCTGCCAGGTAGAGCTCGCCGGTGGCGCCGACGGGTACCGGTGTCAGGTGCGCGTCCAGTACGTAGGCCCGGTTGTTGTCGGTGGGCCGGCCGATCTCCGGCAGCGGGGCGCCGGGGGCCGGTTCCGGCGCCACGTCGGCGGATGTCGCGGTGACGGTGAACTCGGTGGGCCCGTACTGGTTGGACATCCGGAACGGGGTGTCACGGCGCGGTCGGCGGCGCAGTGTGTCGCCGCCGCATTGGACCAGCCGCAGTGCGCCGGGGCGGGCCATCAGGTCGTCGAGTGCGGCCTCCAGCCGTGGCGTCGGCATGTAGCAGACGCTGATGCGGGCCTCGGCGATCCAGGCGGCCAGGGCCTCGGCGTCGTCCAGTAGTCCCGGTTCGGGCAGGCAGATGGTGCCACCGGCCGTGAGCACGGACCAGAGTTCCTGCACCGAGCCGTCGAAACCCGCCGCGGCGAGCTGGCTGGCGCGGTCGGCCGGGGTGAGCCGGTAGTCGCGGCGCAGCCAGCCGGTCAGGTTGCGCAGGCCGCCGTGTTCACAGACCACGCCCTTCGGCCGGCCGGTGGAGCCGGAGGTGTAGATCACGTAGGCCGCGTCGCGCTCGGTCAGGGTGACCGCGGGCGCGGTGGTCGGCCGGGCCGCGACGGCGGCGCGGGCGGTGTCCAGCCGCAGTACGGTGGCGTTGGTCTTCGGCAGCCGGACTGCCGGTCGGCTGTCCGTCACCAGGACGGCGAGCCCGGCGTCCTCGGCCATGAAGGCGATCCGCTCGGTCGGATGCGTGGCGTCGAGCGGCAGATAGGCGGCGCCGGTCTTGAGTATGGCGAGCAGGGTGATGATCTGGTCGGGACCGCGGTCCAGGCAGACGCCCACCCGTGTTCCCCGGCCGGCGCCGAGGGCGATGAGGTGGTGGGCCAGCCGGTTGGCGCGGGCGTCGAGTTCGGCGTAGCCGAGGATGGTGCCGCCGGACTCGACCGCGGGGGCGTCCGGGGTGGCGCGGGCCTGGGCGGCGACCGCCTGGTGCACCAGCTTTCCGTCGGCGGAGTCGGTGCTGACACCGTGCCAGCGGTTGAGCAGGTCGTCGTGTTCGGTGTCGGTGAGCAGCGTCAGTCGGCTGACCGGGTGGCCGGGTTCGGCCAGTGCCGAGTCCAGCAGCCGTAGCAGCTGGTCCAGCAGCCGCCGTACCGAGCCGGGGTCCAGCAGGTCGGTGGCGAAGTCGGCGTTCAGCCGGAGCCCGGCCGGTGTGCCGTCGGCCCGGCTCTCGCTGATGGCCAGCGTCAGGTCGAACTTCGCCGCGTCGGTGCCCACCGGCACCGGCACGGCGGCCAGCCCGGGGAACTCCGGGCCGGATCCTTCGCCGGACTGCTGGGTCAGCAGCATGATCTGGAACAGCGGGTGGCGGGAGAGGCTGCGGTTCGGGTTGAGCTCTTCGACCAGCCGCTCGAACGGCACGTCCTGGTTGGCGTAGGCGTCCAGGTCCGCTTCTCTCACCCGGTCGACCAGTTGGCGGAACGTCGGGTCGCCGGAGACGTCGGTGCGCAGTACGAGGGTGTTGACGAAGAACCCGACCAGGTCCTCCAGCGCCTCCTCGGTCCGGCCGGCGGTGGCGGTGCCGATCGCGATGTCGGTGCCCGCGCCGAGTCGGCTGAGCAGGGCGGCGAAGGCGGCCTGGATCACCATGAAGACGGTGGCTTGCTGCTCGCGGGCGAAGGTGAGCAGCCGGGCGTGCAGCTCGGGGCTGCTGGTCCGGGCGACGGCTGTGCCTTTGTAGGTGGGGGCGGCCGGGCGGGGCCGGTCCAGCGGGAGCGGTATCTCCTCGGGCAGGCCGTCCAAGGCGGTGCGCCAGAAGGCGAGTTGCTGGGCGAGTGGGCTCTGCGGGTCGTCGGCCTCGCCCAGCAGCTCGTGCTGCCAGAGGGTGTAGTCGGTGTACTGGACGGGCAGCGGTTCCCAGTCCGGTGCTGCTCCGGTGCCGGTGCGGGCGGCGTAGGCGGTGGCCAGGTCGCGGACCAGCAGGCCGAGGGACCAGCCGTCGGTGGCGATGTGGTGCATGACGAGCAGCAGCACCTGATCCTGGGGGCCGACCTGGAACAGGTGGGGGCGCACCGGAAGTTCGCTGCCGAGGTCGAAGGTGAGGTTGCAGGCGCCGGCGAGCTCGGCGGTCAGCTCTGCCTCGGCGCACTCGTGCATGGTCCAGTCGGGCTGGGCCTCGCCGACGGCGAGCACGTGTTGCAGTGGCTCGCCGTCCACCTCCTGGTAGGTGGTGCGCAGCGCCTCGTGCCGGTCGATCACGTCCGTGAGCGCGTGCCGCAGCGCGGCGGCGTCCAGGTCGCCGCGCAGTCGTAGCGCGTAGGGCAGGTTGTAGGCCGAGCTCCGCCCCTCGACCTGCTCGTGGAACCACAGACGGGCCTGGGCGTAGGACAGCGGGATCACGAGTTCTTCTCCTTCGACCGGGCGCGCAGCGCGGGCCGGGCGCGGCCGGCGGTGCCGAGGCGGGTGACCAGGGTGGCGACGGTGGGTGACTCGAAGACGGTCTTGATGGTCAGTTCGGCGCTCATGACCGAGCGCACCCGGCTGATGAGCCGGGTGACCATCAGGGAGTGGCCGCCGAGGTCGAAGAAGTCGTCGTCGATGCCGACCGACTCCAGTCCGAGGATTTCGGCGAACAGGCCGCAGAGCTTCTCCTCGCGCTCGTCGCGCGGGGCCCGGCCGGCCTCGCGCGGTGTCGGACCGGGTACGGGCAGGGCGCGGCGGTCGAGCTTGCCGGTCGGGGTCATCGGCAGAGCGTCCAGGACCACAACCGCGGACGGCACCATGTACTCCGGCAGCTGCTGGGCCACGTGGGCCCGTACCGCGGACGCGTCGATCCGCACCCCGGGCTCGGCCACCGCGTAGGCAACGAGCCGCTTGTCACCCGGCCGGTCCTCACGTACCACCACGGCCGACTGCACCACACCGGGATGGGCACCGACGACCGACTGCACCTCGGCGGGCTCGACCCGGAAGCCACGGATCTTCACCTGATCATCGGCCCGGCCCAGGAACTCCAACGTGCCATCGGCCCGCCAGCGCACCAGATCACCGGTCCGATACATCCGCTCACCCGAACCACCGAACGGGCAGGCAACAAACCGCTCAGCCGTCAGACCCGGCTGCGCAACGTAACCATGCGCCAGACCGACACCCGACATGTAGAGCTCGCCCACCACGCCGGGCGCGACCAGCCCGAGCCTGTCGTCCAGCACCCAGAGCCGCTTTCCGTTCAGCGAGCGGCCGACCGGGATGGAGGGGTGCGAGCCGTCGGCCGGAGTGATCTCGTGCGCGACCGTGAAGATCATCGACTCGGCCGGTGAGTAGCCGTTGACCAGCCGGATCCGGGGGAAGTCCCGCAGCAGTCGCATCACGTGGGCCACCGAGGCGGCCTCGCCGCCGGTCATCACCTGGCGCAGGCCGGTGAAGGCGGCCGGATACTCGTCCAGCAGGAAGTTCAACAGGCTGGCCGAGACGTGCATGGTGGTCACCGCGTGCTCGCGGACCAGTGCCGCGATCACTGCTGGTTCCGGGCGCTGGCCGGGTTGCAGTACGCAGGTGCCGCCGGAGAGCAGCGGGCCGAAGAGCTCCAGGGCGAAGGCGTCCCAGGAGACCGGGGCGCACTGCAACCACACGTGGCCGGGGCCGAACTCCGCGAAGTCCTGCCCCAGCAGCGTCCCGACGATCGCCCGGTGCGGGGCGACCACGCCCTTCGGCCGACCAGTGGAGCCGGACGTGAACATCACGCACGCCGCGTCGTCCGGACCGGCGACCGGGTCCGGACCGTGCGCGGGCCGCGCCGCGATCGCCTCGGCGTCACGGTCCAGGACCACCTCGGCGACCCCGGGCAGGCGGCCGGACAGGCCGTCGCGGGTGATCACCAGCCGGGCGGAGGTGTGGGCCAGTACGCTCGCGATCCGCTCGGCCGGGAAGTCCGGATCGAGCATCGTGTAGGCGCCGCCCGCCTTGAGCACGGCGAGCACCGCGACGACCAGGTCGATACCCCGCTCCAGATACACCCCGACCACGTCACCCCGGCCGAGACCGGCCTCGGCGAGATGGTGGCCGAGCCGGTTGGCGCGCTCCTCCAACTCCGCGTAGCTGACGCGCTGTTCGCCGAAGACCAGCGCGGTCGCAGCGGGCCGTGTCTGCGCCTGCTCCTCGACCAGTTGGTGCACGGGTCGGTCGGCCGGGTGCCGCGCCGGTGCGCCGCTCCACTGTTCCAGCAGGGTCCGGCGCTCGGCTCCGGTCAGCACGTCGAGTCGGCTCATCGGCGTCTCGGGTGCCGCTGTCGCGCGGTCCAGGAGGCGGATCAGACGGTTGGTCAGGTCGAGGACGGTGGACTGTTCGAAGAGGTCGGCGGCGTAGTCGACGGTGAACTGGAGCGCGCCGGTGGCGGGCTGTTCGGTGGCCGCGATGGTCAGGTCGAACTTGACGCTGTCGACGGCCGCGCCGAGCAGTTCGGCCTCCAGGCCGGCCAGGCCGAGCCGGGCGGCGCTGTTGTTCTGCACCACCAGCATGATCTGGAACAGCGGGTGGCGGGAGAGCGTGCGGACCGGGTTGAGCTCCTCGACCAGGCGCTCGAACGGCACGTCCTGGTTGGCGTACGCGTCCAGGTCCGCTTCCCGGACCCGGCCGAGGAGTTCTCGGAAGGTCGGGTCGCCGGACACGTCCGAGCGCAGCACCAGGGTGTTGACGAAGAAGCCCACCAGGTCGTCGGCCGCCTCGTCGGTGCGGCCGGCCACCGGAGTGCCGAGCGGGATGTCGGTGCCGCCGCCGAGGCGGGAGAGCAGCGCCGCCAGGCCGGCCTGGAGCACCATGAACAGCGTGCTCTGGTTCGACCGGGCGAAGGCCAGCAGCCGGTCGTGCAGCTCCGCGTCGACCGGTACGGCGACGGAGCCGCCGCGCTGGGTCGGCGTGGCCGGGCGCGGCCGGTCCGTGGGGATCGCGAGTTCCTCCGGGAGGCCGGCCAGCGCGTCGCGCCAGTGGGCGAGTTGCCGGGAGAGCAGGCTCTGCGGATCGTCCGCCGAGCCCAGCAGGTCCTGCTGCCAGAGGGTGTAGTCGGCGTACTGCACCGGAAGCGGCTGCCAGTCGGGGGCCTCGCCGGTGCTGCTGCGGGCGGCGTAGGCGGTGGCCAGGTCGCGGATCAGGGGGTCCAGCGACCAGCCGTCGCTCGCGATGTGGTGCATCACCAGGGAGAGCACGTGGTCCTGCTCGCCGAGGCTGAACAGGTGCGCCCGCAGCGGCGGCCGGGCCGAGAGGTCGAAGCTCTGGTTCGCCGCCAGGGCGAGCACGCCTGCCAGTTCCTCCTCGGTGCAGGCGGCTTCCTGCCAGGGCAGGTCGGCCTCTGCGGGTGCCAGGATCCGCTGGTACGGTTCGCCGGCCCATTCCTGGAACACCGTGCGCAGTACCTCGTGCCGGGCGGTGACGTCGGTGACGGCCGATCGCAGCGCCGCGGTGTCCAGTGCTCCGCGCAGCCGCATGGTGACCGGCACGTTGTAGGCCGCGGTCTGCTTCTCCATCTGCCCGAGGAACCAGAGGCGCCGCTGGGCGAAGGAGAGCGGCAGCCGTTCGGGCCGTACCGCCGGGCGCAGCGCCGGGCGGGCGCCGTTGGCCTGCTCGACCAGTGCGCCGAGCCGGGCCACGGTCGGGGCCTGGAACAGGTCGCGGATGCCCATTTCCACGCCGAGCACCGGGCGGATCCGGCTGATGAGCCGGGTGACGAGCAGGGAGTGGCCGCCGAGGTCGAAGAAGTCGTCGTCGATGCCGACCGACTCCAGTCCGAGGATTTCGGCGAACAGGCCGCAGAGCAGTTCTTCCTTGGCGTTGCGCGGTGCGCGGCCGCCTTCGCGCGGCGCGAAGTCCGGTGCGGGCAGGGCGCGGCGGTCGAGCTTGCCGGTCGGGGTGAGCGGCAGGGCGTCCAGGATTACGACGGCGGAGGGCACCATGTACTCGGGCAGGCGCTGGGCCACGTGGGCCCGTACCGCGGACGCGTCGATCCGCACCCCTGATTCGGCCACCGCGTAGGCGACGAGTCGCTTGTCACCCGGCCGGTCCTCACGTACGACCACGGCGGACTGCACCACACCGGGATGGGCACCGACGACCGACTGCACCTCGGCGGGCTCGACCCGGAAGCCACGGATCTTCACCTGATCATCGGCCCGGCCCAGGAACTCCAACGTGCCATCGGCCCGCCAGCGCACCAGATCACCGGTCCGGTACATCCGCTCACCCGGACCACCGAACGGACAGGCAACAAACCGCTCAGCCGTCAGACCCGGCTGCCCAACGTAACCATGCGCCAAGCCGACACCCGACATGTAGAGCTCACCGGCCACTCCGGGGGCGACCAGGCCGAGGCCGTCGTCCAGTACCCAGAGGCGCTTGTTGCCGAGCGGGCGGCCGACCGGGATGGAGGGGTGCGAGCCGTCGGCCGAAGTGATCTCGTGCGAGACGGTGAAGATCATCGATTCGGCGGGGGAATAGCCGTTGATCAGCTTCAGTCCGGGGAACCGCTCGACCAGGCGCATCACGTGGGCCACCGAGGCGGCCTCGCCGCCGGTCATCACCTGGCGCAGACCGGTGAAAGCGGCCGGATACTCGTCCAGCAGGAAGTTCAGGAGGCTGGCCGAGACGTGGAGCGAAGTGACGTTCCGTTCGGCGACGAGGGCGGCGATGGCCGCGGGTTCGGGGCGCTGGCCGGGTTGCAGTACGCAGGTGCCGCCGGAGAGCAGCGGGCCGAAGAGCTCCAGCGCGAAGGCGTCCCAGGAGACCGGGGCGCACTGCAACCAGACCTGTGCCTCGTCGAAGTCGGCGAAGTCCTGCCCCAGCAGCGTCCCGACGATCGCCCGGTGCGGGGACAGCACACCCTTCGGCAGTCCGGTGGAGCCGGAGGTGAACATCACGCACGCCGCGTCGTCCGGACCGGCGACCGGGTCGAGGTCGGCTGCGGAGCGCGCCGCGATCGGTGCCGCGTCCGCCGCGATGTCCACCTCCTGGTGGCCGCCCGGCAACCGTCCGGCGTATTCGCCGGCGGTGATCACCAGCCGGGCGGAGGTGTGGGCCAGTACGCTCGCGATCCGCTCGGCCGGGAAGTCCGGATCGAGCATCGTGTAGGCGCCGCCCGCCTTGAGCACGGCGAGCACCGCGACGACCAGGTCGATACCCCGCTCCAGATACACCCCGACCACGTCACCCCGGCCGAGACCGGCCTCGGCGAGATGGTGGCCGAGCCGGTTGGACCGTGCGTTGACCTCGGCGTAGGTCAGTTCGATGTCCTGGAACACCAGCGCCGTGGCCTTTGGTGTGCGGGCCGCCTGCTGCTCGAACAGCTGGTGGATGCAGAGGTCGGCGGGGAAGTCGACGGCGGTGTCGTTCCAGTCCACCAGCAGGGCCTGGCGTTCGGCCGCGGAGAGCACCTCCAGCCGGCTCACCGGGACGTCCGGCTCGTCGAGCTGCCCCTCCAGCAGGCGGACCAGGCGGTCCAGGATGACCTCGACCGAGCCGCGGTCGAACAGGTCGGTGGCGAACTCGACCATGGCGGTCAGGCCGGCCGGAGCGCCGTCGGAGCCGAAGGTCTCGGTGAAGCCGAGGGTCAGGTCGAACTTCGCGGTGCCGGTGGTGACCGGGCTGATCTCCGCGTCCAGACCGGGCAGGTGCAGCTTCGCCTCGGCGTTGTTCTGCACCACCAGCATGATCTGGAACAGGGGGTGGCGGGAGAGCGTGCGGACCGGGTTGAGCTCCTCCACCAGGCGCTCGAACGGCACCTCCTGGTGTGCGTAGGCGTCCAGGTCGGTGTCCCTGACCCGGGCCACCAGTTCGCGGAAGGTCGGGTCGCCGGACACGTCCGAGCGCAGTACCAGGGTGTTGACGAAGAACCCGACCAGGTCCTCCAGCGCGTCGTCGGTGCGACCGGCGGTCGGCGTGCCGACGGGGATGTCGGTGCCGGCGCCGAGCCGGTGCAGCAGACCGGCGAGCGCCGCCTGCATCACCATGAACAGGGTGGCCTGGTTGTCGCGGGCGAAGGCCAGCAGCCGCCGGTGCAGGTTCTGGCCGAGCCCGACGGTGGTGACCTGGCCGCGGTAGGTCGGGACGGCGGGTCGGCTGCGGTCCGACGGCAGCCGCAGCTCCTCCGGGAGGTCGGCCAGCGCTTCGCGCCAGTAGGAGAGCTGCTGGGAGAGCAGGCTCTGCGGATCGTCCGCGGAGCCCAGCAGGTCCTGCTGCCACAGGGTGTAGTCCACGTACTGGACCGGAAGCGGCTCCCACTGCGGCGCGGCACCGTCGCAGCGCGCGGTGTAGGCGGTCGCCAGGTCGCGCATCACCGGGCCCAGTGACCAGCCGTCGCTGGCGATGTGGTGCATCACCAGGAGCAGTACGTGCTCCTCGGCGCTGATCGAGAAGATGTGCGCCCGGATCGGCAGTTCCACCTTCAGGTCGAAGGCGTGCCGGGATGCGGTGTCCAGTTCCAGCGGCAGCTCGGCGACGTCGGTCGCCAGCGTGGTGACGATCGGCCGTGCCACTCCGGGCGGCAGTACCCGCTGGTAGGGCTCGCCGTCGATCTCCAGGATCACCGTGCGCAGCGCCTCGTGCCGCCCGACGACGTCGGAGACGGCGCTGTGCAGCGCGGCCACGTCGAGCCGGCCGTGCAGCCGGATCGTGTGCGCCACGTTGTAGGTGCTGTTCGGGCCCTCCATCTTGTTGAGGAACCACAGCCGCCGCTGGGCGTACGACAGCGGGATCTCCTCCGGCCGCTCCATCACGGACGATGCCTTCCTGGCTCGTTGGGCGTTGCGGATGCGGGGAGCGAGGCCCCCCGCGGTGGGTGCTTCGAACAGGTCGCGTACGGACAGCTCGACGCCGGCGGTGGAGCGGGTGCGGGCGCTCAGGCGGGCGGCCAGCAGCGAGTGCCCGCCGAGGTCGAAGAAGCTGTCGTCCGCGCCGACCCGGTCCACGCCGAGGATCTCGGCGAACAGGCCGCAGAGCAGCTCCTCCTCCGGGTCGCCGGGCGCGCGGTAGGCCGCGCCGGAATCGAGCTCGGGCGCGGGCAGGGCCCTGCGGTCGAGCTTGCCGGTCGGGGTCATCGGCAGCGCGTCCAGAAGCACCACGGCGGCGGGCACCAGGTGGTCGGGCAGCCGTTCGGCCAGGTAGGCGCGCACGGCCCTGGGATCGGTTCCCGTACCGCCGACCGCGTAGGCGACCAGTCGTTTGTCGCCGGGCCGGTCCTCGCGCACCACCACCGCCGAGCGGACCAGGCCCGGGTAGGCGTCCAGCACGGCCCGCACCTCGCCGGGCTCGATGCGGAAGCCGCGGATCTTCACCTGGTCGTCGGCCCGGCCCAGGTACTCCAGGGTGCCGTCGGCGCGTCGGCGGGCCAGGTCGCCGGTGCGGTACATGCGGGTGCCCGGTCCGCCGAACGGGCAGGCGAGGAACCGCTCGGCGGTCAGCCCGGGCTGACCGGTGTAGCCGTGTGCCAGCCCGGTGCCGGACAGGTACAGCTCGCCGGCCACGCCGGGGGGCACCAGCCGCAGGGCCTCGTCCAGCACCCAGGACTGCTCGTTGTTCAGCGGCCGGCCGATCGGGATGGCGGGCCGGTCCCGGTCCGCTGCGGTGATCGGGTGCGTGACGGCGAAGATCATCGCTTCCGCCGGGCCGTAGCCGTTCACCAGCCGCAGCCCCGGGAACTCCCGTACGAGCCGCAGTACGTGGGCCGGCGAGGCCGCCTCGCCGCCGGTGGTGACCTGTGTGAGCGTGCTGAAGACCGCCGGGTACTCGTCGAGCATGAAGTTGAGCAGGCTGGCCGAGAAGAAGACGGAGGTGACGCCCTGCGCGACGATCAGGGCGGCAATGGTGGCGGGTTCGGGTCGCTGGCCGGGTTGCAGCACGCAGGTGCCGCCGGAGACCAGCGGGCCGAAGAGCTCCATCGCGAAGGCGTCCCAGGAGACCGGGGCGCACTGCAACCACACGTGGCCGGGGCCGAACTCCGCGAAGTCCTGCCCCAGCAGCGTCCCGACGATCGCCCGGTGCGGGGCGACCACGCCCTTCGGCTGTCCGGTGGAACCGGAGGTGAACATCACGCACGCCGCGTCGTCCGGACCGGCGACCGGACCGAGACCGTGCGCGGGCCGGGCCGCGATCGCCTCGGCGTCGGCGTCCACGCAGACCACCGTGCGGCCGGGCCAGGTCGGCCGGCCGGCCGTCGTCGCGCGGCTCAGCACCAGCTTCGCGCCGACCCGGTCGACCAGCTGCGCGACGCGCTCCGCCGGGAAGTCCGGGTCGAGTACGGTGTAGGCGCCGCCGGCCTTGAGCACGGCAAGCAGGGCCACCACCATGTCGATGCCGCGCTCCAGGTGGACGCCGACCACGTCGCCGCGGCGCACGCCGGCCCGCACCAGGTGGTGGCCGAGCCGGTTCGCACGGTCTTCCAACTCCGCGTAGCGAACGCGCTGTTCACCGAAGACGAGCGCTGTCGAGGACGGGGTCCGCCGCGCCTGACGCTCGAACAGTTCGTGCAGCGCCGAGTCGGCCGGGTACTCCGCGGGCCGGCCGTTCCAGCTGCCGAGCAGGGCCCGGCGCTCGTCCGCCGAGAGCACCTCCAGGCGCCCCAGCGGTACCTCGGGCCGGTCCAGGGCAGCGGCCATGAAGGCGAACAGGCGTTCCGTCAGTGCCGCCACGGTGTCCCGGTCCAGCACGTCGGTGGCGTACTTCATGGTGACGCCGATGCCGTCCGGCGCGCCGTCCGCGCTGTGGCGCTCGGCGAGCTCCACGATCAGGTCGAACTTGGCGACGTCCAGGTCGATCACCTCGACCTCGGCGCGCAGACCGGGGAAGTCCGGACGGCTCGCCGCGTTGTTCTGCAGCAGCAGGAGGACCTGGAAGAGGGGGTGGCGGGAGAGCGAGCGGTCCGGGTTGAGCTCCTCCACCAGACGCTCGAACGGCAGGTCCTGGTGTGCGTAGGCGTCCAGGTCGAAGGCCCGGACCCGGTCGAGGAGCTCGCGGAAGCCCGGGTCGCCGGAGACGTCGGTCCGCAGCACCAGGGTGTTGACGAAGAACCCGACCAGGTCCTCCAGCGCCTCGTCGGTGCGGCCGGCCACCGGAGTGCCGAGCGGGATGTCGGTGCCGGCGCCGAGGCGGCTGAGCAGCCCGGCCAGCGCGGCCTGCACAACCATGAAGAGGGTCGCATCGTGGTTCCGGGCGAACTCGGTGAGCCGGCGGTGCAGCTCCGGCTCGATCCGGTGGGTCAGCACCTCACCGCGGTAGGACGGCGCGGCCGGGCGCGGCCGGTCCAGCGGCAGTTCGAGTTCCTCCGGCAGGCCGGCCAGTGCCTCCCGCCAGAAGTCGAGTTGCCGGGACAGCAGGCTCTGCGGCTGGTCCGCCGAGCCGAGCAGTTCCTGCTGCCAGGCGGCGTAGTCGGCGTACTGCACCGGAAGCGGCTGCCACGCCGGCTCCGCTCCCCCGCACCGGGCCGTGTAGGCGGCGGCCAGGTCGTGCAGCAGCGGGCGCAGCGACCAGCCGTCGGCGGCGATGTGGTGGATCACCAGCAGCAGCGCGTGGTGCTCGGGGCCGACCCGGAACAGCTCGGCCCTCAGGGGCAGTTCGGCCGCCAGGTCGAAGCCGTGGGTCGCGGCGGCGGCCAGTGCCGCCTCCAGCCGCGCCTCGGTGACCTCGGTGACCGCCCAGGGCACCTCGGCGTCGGAAGGATCCAGCACCTGCTGCCGGGGGCTGTCGTCCAGCTCCGGGTAGACGGTGCGCAGGGCCTCGTGCCGGGTCAGTACGTCCGAGAGCGCGGCGCGCAGGGCGTCGGGGTCGAGCGGGCCGCGCAGTCGGACGGTCAGCGGAACGTTGTATGTCGGGCTCGGGCCCTCGACCTGGTTGAGGAACCAGAGCCGGGCCTGTGCGAAGGACAGGGGAATCATCGGGCCTCCCGGAGCAAGGGCGTTCGACCGTGCCCGGTCGCCCCCATCGGATGGACAGTCGGTGGTGCCGAGGTCAGTGCTGGGCGGTCTGGGAGATCAGGCCGGCCGGTCGCAGATCGGTCCAGTGCTGCTCGATGTAGGAGAGGCAGGCCGACCGGGTGTCGCTCTCCTTCACCACGTGCCAGCCGGCCGGCACGTCGATGGCGGCGGGCCAGATCGAGTGCTGGTTCTCGTGGTTGGTGAGCACCAGGAAGGTGCCGTCCTCGTTGTCGAAGGGGTTGCTCATGGTGTCCTCCGTGGGGTGGGTTACCTTGTGGACGGGCGTCAGTCCGCCCATGCCTGCTCGATCCGCAGCGCCACCGGCAGCAGCCGGGATGTCTCGGGTGGGCCGAACACCGACACGCCGACCGGCAGTCCCCCTCGGCGGTCGAGCGGCAGGGTGAGGTTGGGGTAGCCGGCCAGGGCCGCCGGGGTGGAGCTGCCGGGGGCGCCCGGGTCGCCGAGCTCGTAGTCGATCCGGGGAGCGGGCTCGTTGGTGGCCGCGAGCAGGGCGTCGATGCGGTGCTCGCGCAGGGTGCCGTCGATCAGGGCCCTGGCCTGCTGCTTCGAGCGGTCACGGGCGTGTACCGCGCGTTCGCGCTCCTCCTCGCCGAGCAGCTGGGCCTGCTCGAACAGGTCCTGGCCGAACAGCGAGAGCTCCACCGGATCGGCCCGGTTGCCCTCGATCAGCGCCGCCAGGGTCTGCGGGGCGCCGTCCCGGTCGCGCAGGTACGCCTCCAGACTGGGACGGAACTCGGCGTACATCGCGAGCAGTCCGTCCTCCAGGGTCTGCCGCTCCACGGCGAAGTCGACGGGCAGTACCGTCACTCCGGCGGCCCGCAGCTCCTCGGTCGCCGACTTGAGTACGGTCTCGGTCTCGCCCGGCATCCGGGGCACTCGCCACAGGCCGAGCCTCAGTCCGTCCGGCACGTCGTCCTCCGGCGGGGGCCGGCCGGTGAGGACGGCGAGGGTCAGAGCGGCGTCGGACAGCCGGGCGGCGAGCAGTCCGACGGTGTCCTGCACCTGCGAGATCGGCACGATGCCGTCCAGTGGCAGCAGACCGGTCTCGGTCTTCACGCCGACGACCCCGCAGAGGCCGGCCGGTGCGACGACCGAGCCGTCGGTCTCGGTGCCGAGGGCCAGCGGCGCCATCCCGGTGGCGACCGCAACCGCGGATCCCGAGGAGGAGCCGCCGGGGCTGCGGTTGGCGCCGTACGGGTTGCAGGTCTGGCCGCCGACTCCCGACCAGCCCTCGGTGGCCCGGGTGGAGCGGAAGTTGGCCCACTCGGAGAGGTTGGTCTTGCCGAGGATCACGGCACCCGCCGCCCGGAGTCTGCTCACCACCTCGGCGTCGCGCCGCGGCGGGCGTCCGGCCAGCAGCCGCGAGCCGGCGGTGCTGGCCAGCCCGGCGGTGTCGATGTTGTCCTTGACCAGGACCGGGATGCCGTCCAGCGGGCCGAGTGCGGCGCCGGCCGCGTGCCGGCGGTCCGAGGCGGCGGCTTGGTCCAGCGCGGTCTCGTCCACCGCGAGGACGGCCCGGACCAGCGGATTGACCTCGGTGATCCGGTCGAGGCAGCGCCGGGTCAGCGCCACGCTGGTGAGCCGGCCGGCCCTCAGTCCGGCGTGCAGTTCGGGGATGGCGGGGAAGGCCTTGTGATGTGTGGCGGGGAAGGCCCTGTGGTGTGTGGTGTCAGTCAAGGCGGGCGCTCCTGAGTGATGTGGTGGTGGCGACGACCGCGGTCGCCGCGACCGCCACGGCCGCGAAGGCGTACATCGCGGCGGCGAAGCCGAGCAGCTGGATCAGCAGGCCGACCACCAGGTTCGACAGCGGCACGGCGGCGAAGATCATCAGCGACATCACCGACATCACCCGCCCTCGCATCTCCGGGTCGGCCCAGCGCTGGATCATCGAGATCAGCACCACGCTGAACTGTCCGGTCACCGCGCCGAGTACGGCGTAGAGCAGCAGGGCGCCCGACAACGAACCGATCAGGCCGAAGCAGGCCAGACAGATCCCGGCGGCCAGGGTGCCGAGGATCAGCGAGAGTCCGGCGCGCCGTTTGGGCGGCCAGGCCATGTTGATGAGGGAGCTGGCCACCGCTCCGACCGTGTACGCGGTGAGCAGCAGGCCCGCGCCGTCGGCGCCGGCGTCGAGCTGCTTGGCGAGCAGTACCAGCCCGATGTTGACGGGCGGCGCGCAGGCCAGCTCGGTCAGCCCGATGACCAGGATGAGCGTCCGGATCCGGGACTCGTGGAGCACGTAGCCGAATCCTTCGAGCAACTGCCGCCGGAAGTTGGGGCGTTCGGCCGTGTCATCGGCTGTGGACGGCTGGTCCGCCGTACCGGGCTTGGCCGTCGGCTCGCGCAGGTACCGGACCCGCCAGGAGGCCGCCGCCGAGACCACGTAGCTGACCGCGTTGGCCAGCGCCACCAGGGGCACTCCGCCGGCCGCGATCAGCCAGGCGCCGAGCGGCCCGCCGGCCGCCTGGCCGCCGCGCAGCCCGAGCACGTACAGGGCGTTGCCGCGGACCAGGTGCTCGTCCTCCAGCAGCAGCGGGCGGACCACACCGGACGCCGGTACGAAGAAGGCGCCGAGGAAGGACAGCAGGGTGGCGGCGACGAGCAGGATCGGGACCGGGGCGTCGACCAGCAGGGTGAGCAGGGCGGCGGCCAGCATCACGGCGCAGCGCAGCAGGTCGGTGAGCACCATGACGCGGCGCGGCCCGTTCCGGTCGGCGACCACGCCGCCGCCGAGCAGCCCCACCAGCCGGGAGAGGCTGGCCAGGGCCAGCACCGCGCCCGAGGTGGCCGGGCCGGCCTCCCGCACCAGGGTCCAGGTGAGCGCCACGAACCAGGCGGCGTCGCCGAGCTGGGAGAAGCCCATGGCCCCGGTGAAGGACAGGTAGCGCGCGCTCAGGGGGCCCCGGTCGCGCCGGGCTTCGGTCTTGTCGGGAATGAGGGCGTCAACCACGGGCGAGCACCTGCTCGCGGTCGTCGGCGGACGGGGCTTCGGCCGTCCGGGCGGGGGCTCCGGGCGTCGGCCAGAGGTCCTCGGTGCCGAGTGCCGCGGGCGCGTACTTGCCGAGCGCGCTGGTGAGCAGCCGCAGTTCCAGTGCGAGGCATTCCACGAGCCGGGTCAGGCCGGCTTCCGGGTCCTCGTCCACGGCGACCAAGGCAGCCCGGCCCAGTCCGACGGCGGTGGCGCCGAGTGCCAGGCTCTTGACCGCCCGGGTGCCCTCCCACATCCGTCCGGAGGCGAGCAGGCACTGTCCTCGGTTGCCGATCCTGGCCAGGCACTCGCCCAGCGGCAGGCCGAGCTGGGCGATCGTGGCGGTCGGCGCCCAGCCGGTGCCGCCCTCCGCGCCGTCCACGGTGACGGCGTCGGCGCCGGCCGCCCAGGCGGTGGCCGCCGCGTGGGCGACGTCCCGGCCGGGGTGCAGCTTGACCCATACCTTGACCCGGGGGAAGTTGTTGCGCATCAGCCGGATCTGCTGGCGCAGGATCTCCTGGGTGAAGGTGCCGGGACTGCCGCTGCGCAGCACCAGGTCGGCGTCGGCGCCGAAGACCGGGTCCAGGGCGAACTGTTCGTCCACCCGGGCGGCGGCGGCGCGGTCCAGCACCGTCATGCCGCCCAGTCCCGGCTTGGCGCCCTGGCCCACTTTGAGCTCGAAGGCGAGCCGGCCGCTCTCCAGCAGCGGCTGTGAGGACGGGTCGCTGTAGACCAGGTTCCAGACCTCGGCGTCGGCGTCCTCGGTGCTCTGCTGCACGGCCACGCCGCCGACGTCGTCCGGCAGTTCGTCCAGGTAGGCGGTGATCCGGCCGAGCACCGAGCGCTGGGTGGTCGCACCGGAGCGGTAGCCGGTCATCGGGACGATGTTCTCGCCGATCACCAGCGGGATGCCCAGCCGGCCGGCCTGCCGGGCGGCCGCGAGCACCTGTTCGGTCCCGGCGGCGCGGGTGGAGCCGAAGGCGGAGAGGTAGACCGGCAGGGTGGAGCGGAGGCCGCCGATCACGGTGTCGAGCGCGACGTCGGTGTGGAGCGGCTCGCGGCCCAGCTCGATCAGCTTCTCCAGCCGTTGCGGCATGAAGACCGGCGGGATCAGGCGCAGTGCGTCCAGCGGGTCGTGGTGGACGGTGCCGGGCTCTGCGCCGAACAGCACGTGGCCGTAGTCCTGTCGGGGTGGGAAGGCGGCCGCCGCACCGAGCCGGGCCCGCTCGCGGACCTGCTCCTCCGGGAAGCCCCTGGTGCTCAGGCCGGTCACGGGGACACCACCCCGGGCAGCTTCGGGAAGGCGTTGGCCTGCCAGGCGCTGTCCAGACCGGCCAGGTAGCGGGTGAAGCGCTCCACACCGATGCCGAAGCCGGCGCTGGCCGGGATGCCCTCGCGCACCAGCTGGAGGTACCAGCCGTACTTCGCCGGGTTCTCGCCGGTCTCCCGCATCCGGGTGACGATCCGTGAGTAGTCGAACTCCCGCTCGCTGCCGCTGCACAGCTCGCCGTAGCCGTCGGGGGCGAGCAGGTCGAAGTTGCGCAGCACGCCGGGGTCGGTGGCGCTCTCCCGGTCGTAGAAGCCCCGGGAGCCCTTGGGGTAGTCGGTGATGAAGAACGGCTGCGGCGAGCGGCCGGACAGCAGCGCTTCGCCGGTCCAGTCGATCTCGGCGTCCTCGCTCTGCGGGTGTCCCAGCTCGCGCAGTTCGGCCACCGCCTGGGCGTGGGTCCGGTGTCCGAATGCCTGGGTGAGCAGCGCGGTGAAGACGCTCGTGTCGCGTCCGAGTCGTTCGAAATCGGCCGCCGACTCGGTCACCACGCGCCGCACGATGTGCCGGACCAGCTCCTCCAGGACCTGGGTGATCTGTTCGCGGGAGGCGCCGGCCATCTCCACGTCGATCTGGTGGAACTCGGCCAGGTGACGGCTGGTACTGGCGGTCTCCAGTGGCTCCAGACGGACGTTGGGAGCGATGCAGAAGATCTTGTCGAAGGCCAGCAGCGATGCCTGCTTGTAGAGGATCGCGCTGGTCATCAGCTTGTACTTGTGGCCGTAGTAGTCCACTTCGACCTGCTTGGAGCCGCGGATGCCGGGGTCGGTCACCGGGCCGATGATCGGCGGCAGCATCTCGGCGAACCCGGCCCCCGTGAGGTACTCGCGGGCGGCCGCCAGCATCCGCTGCTGGATCCGCAGGACCGTGGTCGTGGTGGGGGACGTGAGGTGCAGCCGCGGATCGGCCGGGGGCAGCAGGCCCTGCGTGCCCGGGTTCGGGGGCATGGTGGTGGTCATCGGGTGTACTCCTCTGACGGGTGGATGGTCTGCCGGTGGGTCAGTGCGGCCGAGCGGTGATGCGCGCGCGGTGCGGTCTCCAGGGCCCTGCGGTCGTAGGTGCGCTCGACGTGGGAGAGCGAGGTCAGCAGGTCTGCGGCGGTCATGCGACGGCCGCCGGCGCTCCGGGCGGCGCCCCGGACCGGCATCGCGCCGGTGTCGGACCAGTGCAGGCGCCCGGCGGAGTCCAGGTAGCTGCGGGTGCGCCCGGCGTTGTCGGGGTGCAGGCAGTACGGGACGTCCAGCAGGCCGAGCGCGAAGGCGCTGATCAGGGCCTGGCCGATGTCCGGGTCCAGGTCGAGCACGGTGTCGATCAGGGCCCTGGCCTCGGCGTGGACGCCCGTGTCCTGGACGGGGGTGCCGATCGGGGCGAGCCGCTCGGCTTCGGCCGCGGCCGAGGCCGACTCCAGCGCCGTGACGTTCTCCGCGATGGTCGGTATCCGGTGCGCTTCGGCGGCGGTCTTGACGATGAGGCGGGCGGCTCCGGTCCGCACCGCCAGCCGGGCGGCCTCGTCCAGCAGCAGTCGTGCGCCGCCGGGTGAGCGCGGGTACACGCCCATGTACGTGTAGATGACGATGTGCCAGTCGAGACCTGCCAGCAGTTCTCCGGCGATCCGGCCGAGCGCGGTGACCGCCTCCTCGTCCTGCCCGGGATGGGTCTGCTGGGCGTAGCTGAGCGAGACGCTGCGCAGTCCGTGCTGCCGGAAGAAGAGCGCCTCCAGCACGCTGATCGCGATGAGCAGCGAGGGCGGGCAGAGCTGTCCCATCATGCAGCCGCCGAAGCTCTCCAGGTGCGGCTCCTCGCCGGACCCGCGCAGCCCGGCCAGCAGCTCGCAGCAGTGGCGCCAGTTGGCGACCGACTGCGTCAGCGGGGTGCGGCTGTAGGGCAGGCAGTAGGAGACCGGGCCGCCCTCGGTCGCGGTCAGGCCGACCGCGACCAGGGCCTGGAAGATGTCCTGCGGGGCGGCCGAACCGTGCCGGACCTGCACCGGGAAGGCGGCGCCGGCGATCCCCTCGGTGACCGCGCCGGTGGTGGCGGTGTTGTAGGCGACGATCGGGTAGCCGTTCAGCGCGACGCCGTCGGCCAGTGCCCGGCGGGCCGTCTCGTGGGCGCCGACCCTGGTGTAGCTGTCCAGCGTGATGGTGCCGACGGTGGTCGCGGCGGCCTGCCGGGTGGCGAGCAACCCCTCCCTCATCGCCTGCGGATCGCTCATGCCCATTCGGGGCTGGACCACCAGCCGGCCCGAGCTCCGCGCGGCCCGGACGAAACCGCCGAAGCCGTCGCGGGTCCGGTTTCGTGTCGGAGCACCGCTCGGGGCGCTCACCGCGGCACGCCGGCGGGCAGCGCGCGGACGAAGTCGCGGAAGCCGACGATCCCGGCGCTCTCCTCGAACACCGCGTCGAACCCGGCCTTTACGAGCTCGTCCACGTGTCCGTCGTGTTCGCCTCCGGTGATGCCGAGCTTGCCGCCGATCACGATGGGCGTGGTGCGCAGCTCCGCGCAGTCGCGCAGTCGGCGCACCACGCGGCGGCCGTCGTTGAAGCCGTGGCCGTTGACGGTCGAGACGACGATCAGGTCGGGGCGCCGGGTTCGGCACTCGTCGACCATCAGCTGGTCCGGTACGCAGGCGCCGAGGTTGGTCACCCGGTGCCCCGACTCCTCCAGCAGGAGCTGCAGGTAGATCAGGTTCCAGGTGTGCGCGTCGGACGCCACGCTGGTGACCAGCACATCGAGGCGGGGCGGAGCCTCGGCTGGGGGTGGGCAGGGCGGGGTCGCCAACTCCATGATCGACTCTCACTCGTAGATTTCGGGCAGGCCGGACCGGCGGATCACACCGGCGCGGGTGGCTTGGTGGTATGGCCGGCGCGACGCCGGAAGAACGGTGCTCGTGTATCGGGTGGCGGAGAACCGGACGGAAATGCAGGTCGTCATCCGTGACTCCGCGCTCGCCTGTTCCGGTCCGTCAGTCTTTCTGCGGTGCCCGGCGGCGTCCGGCCGGGCAGTCGGCCGGACGGTGCGGGGGCGGCTTGAGCCGCGCTCCCCGGTAGTGATGGTGCGGGGGCGGGCGATCAGCCCCAGCCCAGGTCGCCGTTGGGGCTGGGGGTGGCCGTGGGCTGAACGGTGGCGGTGGGACCGGGAGTGCTGTCGGCGCTCGTCGGGTGCTGACCGGAGAATCCGGCGGAGAAGATGAAACCCGGCACGGCAAATGCTGCGGCAATGAATACGGCGACGGCAACGGGCATCCTGCGGTTCATCGTTTCCCCTCGGCTTCTTGGTGGCCGTTCGGCTTGTTCCCGGCACATTTGATTTTTCGCCCGGCCGGAAAGCCTGTGAAGGGGAGCAGAGGCTCGTGAGTACGCCATGACGCAGATGCGAGGGCCCCGTAACACAACAAAACGGTCATATCGGCCATTCTTCGTCAACCTGTACAACCAAAGCCTGAGCGATATCATTTGACGCTGCTGCCGCAGCAGCGATTCTCGACGTTGAGTGGGGAGTTATGAAATTCAGCCACGCGGAGTCCGACGTCACCTCAATACTCCAACAGCTCGGTTCCGAGGCGCTCGAGGTCTTTCAGCACGTGGTGGAACATCAGCAGGTCGACGGCGACGAATTACGCGACCGCTTCGATCCGGCCGACAGACCGGACGGCGGGGCCGTCGTCGACCGGCTCCTCGAACTCCGGCTGCTGAAGCGGTCGGTCACCCGACCGGGGATGCTGGTCGCAGGCATTCCGGAGGCCGCGTCCGGTGAATTGCTCGCCCCCGTCGAGCGGCGGCTCAACGAGTGCGGCAGCCAGGTGGAGGCGGCCAGGGAACGGCTGGCCGCCTTCCAGCGGGTCTACGACCTGGCCCGGCCGGCGGCGGGGAATTCGGGCGGCGTGAAGGCGCTGGACGACCTCGACGAGGTGCGGGCGGTAATCACCGAACTGGCGGCCGAGGCCAAGCACGAGATCCTCACCTCGCAGCCCGGCGGCGCCCGCAAGGACGAGGTGCTGAAGGAGTCGCTGGCCAGGACCGAGAGCGTGCTGGGCCGAGGCGTGCGGATGCGCACGCTGTACCAGCACACCGCCCAGTTCAGTACGGTGACGGTCGAGTACGTGGAACACGTCTCGCAGCTCGGCGCCGAGATCCGCACCCTCGGCGACGGCTTCATGCGGATGCTCGCCTTCGACCAGACCGCCGCCGTCATCGCCATGCGCGACAGCGAGGTCGGCGCCCTGCTGCTGACCGACCCCGGCCTGCTCGACTTCGCCATCGGCGCCTTCGAACGAGCCTGGACCAGCGCCACTCCGTTTCCCGAGAGGTACAGCCAGGAACGGGTCCTCGCGATCTCCGACGACATGAAGCTGGCCATCGTCCGCATGCTCATCCAGGGCCTTGAGGACCGTGCCATCGCCCGCCGCATGGGCATCTCGCTGCGCACCTGCCAGCGCCATGTCTCCGACATCATGGACAAGATCGGAGCCCGCAGCCGCCTCCAGGCCGGATTTCTCATCAACGAGATGGGCCTGCACCTGGAAGCGTCGCCCGAACCACAATGACGTCCGGTTGCGAGGGCGGGTAGACCGGGGCCATGGACCACTCTTTCCATGGCCCCTACACCCGATTCTTTCCATGGCCCCTGCACCCTCCACCGAAGGAACGTGAACCCGTTTTTCGCCGGTGGAATGGCCGGATGACTGGCACTCCTTTCCCGGTCCTCCCGCGAAACCAGTTGCTTTCCGGCCATCCGATGGCGGATTCGGCGCAGGGTGAGGGCCATCGCGAGAATTGCGCAGGTGGCGCACAGAATGTGACTGTGAGTCAGAAACGTTGCAGGGCTACCGGGCGACGACGGCGGCGCAGCGCCGGACGGGCCGGCAGGAGGGTGCCCGCGGCCACGGTCACAACGACGATCAGGACGATGGCCGCCACCTGGACCGGCGGCAGATACGGCAGCGAGCCGGTGACGGACAGGCTGAACGCGGTTAGGGGGATGAGGGCGGCCAGCGCCCCGACCACCAGTCCGGCGACGATCACGATCGCCGCCTCGACCCGCAGCATGCGCCGGACCTGGCCGCGCCCCGCGCCCACCAGCCGGAGCAGGACCAGCTCCTGCCGGCGTCCGATGACGATCAGCACCAGGGTGCTGAGGACGGCGACGACGGTGAACCCGCCGACGACGGCGACGGCCACAGTGGTGAGCACCTGGCTCGCGCCCCGGTCCTCGGACTGGAGGTGCTCCGGGCTCGGGTGCGCGGTCACCCTGGCGCCGAGCACGGCATCGGAGAGCGCCTTGTCCACCGCCTCCCGCACGTCGTCCCGGTCGGCGTCCGGGGCGGCCCGGGCGAGGATGCGGGTGTCCAGCGGCGCGGTCACGTGACGCGCCAGCGCCTCGCGGGCAAACAGGAAGTCGCCGAGCGCGAGGTCCCGTTCGTAGACCGCGACCACCCGCAGGGAGGCGGTGACCCCGTCGCCGTAGCGCAGCCGCACCGTGGAGCCGACTCCGGCGCCCAGGGCGTCGGCCCGGGCAGAGCCGAGCGCGACGGTGCCCTCGCGCAGGTCCTTCAGGGAGCCGGAGGTGACGTCGGGGTCGAGCGTGGCGGGCAGCGCGCCGGGCGTGACGCCCACCACCGGGAGCCGTTCGAGGACGGGGTCGCCGGCCTCCTTCCTGGCGAGGACGATCGTGCTGTGGAGCGCGCCCGTCGCGGCCACGACGCCCGGCACCCCGGCCACCCGGCGGGCGGCGTCGGCGGGCAGTCCGGCGTCCTCGGTGGTCACGACGAGGTCGGCGCGCATCGCCTGCCGGGCCTGGGCGCTGCCTTCGTGGTCCATCGTGGCGCCCGCCGCGAGCTGGACGCCCACGAAGGCGACGACCAGGACGACCGGGGTGACGGCCGCCCCCAGACGGCGCGAGTTCGCGGTGGTGGACGCGGCGGCGAGGTAGCCCCCGGCACCGCCGAGCTTCCGGGCGGGCGGCGCGAGCAGGCGCATGGCGCCCCGGGCGATCCAAGGGCCGAGGAGCGCGCAGGCGATCACCAGGGCGAGGGCCGCGCTGCCCGCGGCCATGGCCGCCATCTCGCCCGACTGCAACGCGGCGGTGCCCGCGGAGCTGAGGCCGGCGAAGAGCACGACGAGGCCGGTCACGCTGCGGCCCCGGCCGGGCCGGCCCGGTTCGCTCCGGGCCTCGCCGAGCGCCTGGGCGGGACGGATCCTGGCGATGCGGCCGCAGGCCAGAGCGGCCGCGACCCGGGCCACGACCAGGGTCAGGACGGCAGTCAGGACCGGGGTCGCGAACATCCAGGGCAGCACCGGGAGTTCGAGCCCGACGGGGACGGCGCCCCGTTCGCGCAGCATCCACAGCAGCATCAGGAAGACCGGGACGGCGCCGACCGCGCCCGCCACGGCCGCCGTGGTGGCGACGCCGGTCACCTCGCGGGCGACCGTCGCCCGCAGCTGCCAGGGGGTCGCGCCGACCGCGCGCAGCAGCGCCAGCTCGCGGGCCCGCTGGTGGACCGCCTGGGTGATCGTGCCGGCCACCACGAGCACGGCGATCATGACGACGGTCGCGCACAGCATGGCCAGCAGGTCGAGCAGGCCGGACCGGCTCGGCGCGGCGTCCAGGAACTCCGTCTGGCCGCGCCCGTTGCCGGTCAGGACCCGCAGCAGCGAGCTGTCCTGCGGGTCCCGGCTGCCGGCGACGGCGTCCCGGGCCGGTTCCTCACCGGACAGGGCCTTGCGCAGGCCGGGGTGGAGCTCGTGCACGCTGACGCCGTCGTCGGCGAGCACGCCGATGGCGTCGACGGTGCCGGGGTGGCCGGACAGCCGGGCGGCCTCGCCCTCGGTGAAGAAGACCGCGCCCTGGTGGTCGAGCCCGGCGTCGTCCGCCTCGCCCTTCGGGGCGACGATGCCGGAGACCACGTAACCGGCGGGCGCGCCGAGCACCTGGAGCCGGAGCCGGTCGCCGGGGCGTACGCCCGCGCGTGCGGCCAGATCGCCGTCGACGGCCACCTGGCGGGCCCCCGCGGGCGCCTTGCCGGCGCGCAGGGTGAACGGGGCGAGCGCCGCCGTCGGCCAGCCGTGGCCGTACACGGGCGCAGTCCCGGAGTCGCTGTCCGGTCCTGGCACGCCCCGGCCGTCGGGTCGGGCGAGCGCGACCGGGAAGCTGCTGTCCGGGACTGCGGCACGCACGCCGGGCACCTCGGCGAGCCGGTCCACGACGGCGGCCGGGACGCGGACGCGTTCGGTGAGCGACTGGGTGACCGTGGTCATCGGGTCGCCCCAGGGCTTGGCCCGGTAGCGGGTGGTCTGGTCGGCGGCGACGACGGCGGTGGTCGCCGCGTACCGCTCGACGTGGGCGTGGCCCACGAACGCCGACAGGGTGGCCAGGGCGAAGCTGCCGAGGAGGAGCGCGGTGAGCACGAGGGCGGCGAAGACCGCGGCCCACGCCTTGCGGTGCAGCCGCATGGAGCGGCGGGCGAGGAAGCGGGCGGTGCGCCTGACACGCCCGACCGACTCCCCGTGCCGCTTCCGGGCCCCCGTGCGGCCGGCGGGCGGCAGGGTGTCGACGGCCACGGTCATCGCTCCCCGAGCCCGGCGATCCGCCGTGCCACGGTCGCCGGCTCGGGACGGGCCTCGCGGGCGACGACGCGCCCCGCTTCGATGAAGACCGCCTCGTCGGTCCAGGCGGCCGCCTGCGGGTCGTGGGTGACCATGACCACGGTGTGGCCGGCGCCGTCCACGGCCTCCCGTAGCAGCCGCAGCACCTCGCGGGCGGTGACCGGGTCGAGTGCCCCGGTCGGTTCGTCGGCGAAGATCACGGCGGGGTCGGTGACCAGGGCGCGGGCGATGGCCAGGCGCTGCTGCTGGCCGCCCGAGAGGCGGAGCGGAGCGTCGTCCGCGCGGTCGCCGAGGCCGACGGCCGCCAGCACGCTGAGGGCGCGCTCGCGCACGGCGGGGTTTTGAGGGCTCATGCCGCGCAGCAGCAGCGGAAGGGCGGTGTTCTCGCCGACGGTGAGCGACGGTACGAGGTTGAGGGACTGGAAGACGAAGCCGATCCGGTCCCTGCGGAGGCGGGTGAGCGCGGCCTCGGAGAACTGGGAGAGGTCGGTGCCGCCGACCCGTACGGTGCCGGAGGTGGGCTGGTCGAGTCCGGCGGCACACTGCAGGAAGGTGGTCTTGCCGGAGCCGGAGCGGCCCATGACCGCCAGGAAGCGGCCCGACGGCACGTCCATGCTCACGTTGTCCAGCGCGTGGAAGTCCCGTCCGCCGCGCCGGTAGCGCCGGGTGACGGATTCGAGGGTGAGCGCGTGGTCGCCCGCCCTGTCGTGGCCCGCCGCGCGCGCCGGGCCGACGAGCCCGGAAGTCCTTCTCCTCATGCGAAGTGCCATTGTTTTCGCCTTCCGGTCGCCGCGCCTCTGTGGTGACGGTAGGTCCGTGACCAGCGGCGACACGATGGAGCACCCACCCGTGTTCGGGTTCAGCCAGCACCACCCGGCTCTGGGCAGATGAGCCCACCGACCGGGACCCCCACGGCCAACTACGGTGATTTCATGGCGCATCGCTCCTCCCAGCTCCAACGGTCCTGGCAGGCCTCCTGCCACCTGTTCTTCGGGCTGCCGGTGGCCATGGCGGCATTCCTGGGCTGCTTCGCGGTCCCGGCCGGGGTGTTCTTCACACTGGCCGTCGTCGGGGCGCCGGCCTGGCCGGAGATCGTGCGTGTGCTGCGGCGGTTCGCCGGATACGAAAGGGGGCGGGCGGGCGGCTGGCTCGGCAAGCCGGTTCCGGAGCTGTATCTGCCGCTGGACGGCTCGCCCGGCGACCGGGTGCGCTTGGCGCTCACCGACCCCGGCACGTGGCGGGACGCGCTCTGGCTGCCGTACGCCACCCTCAGCATCCTCGGCTTCAGCGCCGTCGTGCTGGTGCTGTGGCCGGTGGCACTGCTCGTCGACGGAACGGCGACCGCGTTCCGCCGGACGGGCGAACGCCGGGGCACCTCGGCCTTCGAGGAGGCTCCCGAGCCGCCGCGTGCCCTGCTCCTGCCGGTGTTCGAGAATCTGGCGGACGCCCAGGCCCGGTGGACGGCCGCGCTCCTGAAACCGTCGCCATCGGCGAAACTCGGCCAACGCGTGGCGGAGCTCTCCGAGTCCCGCGCCGGGGCCATGGAGTCACACAGCGCCGAGCTCCGCCGCATCGAACGGGACCTCCATGACGGGGTGCAGGCCCAGCTCGTGGCGCTGTCCATGCGGGTTGGGCTGGCGCGCCAGCAGGTCAAGAGCGACCCGGACACCGCGACGCGGTGGCTGGACGAGGCCCAGGAGGAGATCGACGCCACGCTGGCGGCTCTGCGGGGCATCGTCCGTACGGTGCATCCCCCGGTTCTCACCGACCGCGGTCTGGCCGGGGCGGTGCGCACGCTCGCGGTCTCCGCGGACATCCCGGTGGAGATGAACCTGGCGGCCGTGGAGACCGGTCACCGGCTGCCGGCGGCCGTGGAGGCCGCTGTCTATTTCGTGATCGCGGAGTGTCTGACGAACATCCGCAAGCACAGTGGGGCCACCCATGCCTCAGTACGCTTCACCAGGGCCGACGGGACACTTCAGGTCGTCGTCACCGACAACGGGCGCGGCGGCGCCGAGGAACACGGAGGAAGCGGGCTGCTCGGCATACGCCGCCGGATCGCAGCGCTCGACGGCACGACCGAGATCACCAGCCCTCCCGGGGGGCCGACGAGGATGAAGGTGGAGCTGCCATGCGGATCTTGATCGCGGAGGACAACGCGCTGCTCCGGGAGGGCATGACGCTGCTCCTGACGCACAACAACCACGAGGTGGTGGCGACGTGCGTGGCGGGGCCGGAGATCATGCCGATGCTGCGCCGCACCCGGCCGGACGCGGCCGTCCTGGACGTGCGGCTGCCGCCGAGCTTCCGCGACGAGGGGCTGCGCGCGGCGGTCACGGCCCGGCAGGAATTCCCGGTCCTGCCCATTCTCGTGCTCTCGCAGTACGTCGAACAGGCTTACGCGGCAGAGTTGTTGGCCCTCGGTGCGCGCGGGATCGGCTATCTGCTCAAGGACCGGGTGGGCCGGGTCGAGCAGTTCCTGGACGCCCTGGAGCGCATCACCGAGGGCGGCACGGCGCTGGACCCGGAAGTGGTCAACGTGATCATCCAGCAGCGTGCATCGAGCCGGTCCCTGGACGGGCTGACCGCTCGTGAGCAGGAGGTACTGGAGCTGATGGCCCAAGGGCTGGCCAACGCGGCCATCGCCGAGAAACTGTTCGTCACGGAACGGGCCGTCAGCAAACACATCCGGGGGATCTTCGACAAACTGAACCTCCCGGCGGAGGACACCAGCGTCCACCGCCGCGTCCTGGCGGTCCTCGCGTACCTGGGTAACAACATCACCGGCGAAGCGACGCGCTAGACGGAACGAGAAGCCGCCCGCGACGAGTGCCGGGGCTGTCTCGCGCGGTGCCGGACTCCCCCGCTCAGCAATGGTGGTCTCAGCCGAAGTCACCGATGTCGGTGCACGTCTTGCGCAGCGACTTCAGCCGGCCGTTCTGCTCCGACACGTACTCCGAGACCGATCCGGCCTTCAGGTCCTCCTCCGCGGCGGCCCGCAGTTCTTTCGCGGTCTTCTCCGCGGCGTCGCGCAGTTTGTCGTCGGAGGCCTTCTCGGCGATCTTGTCTATCCTGTCCGCCCGGTCCCGTACGTCCTTGCGGGCCTCGTCCGCGCTCGACGGGTTCGGGTCGAAGAGCGCGACGTCGAGGATGTCGAGGCACAGGTCGCCCCGATCCAGCGCGTCCTGCGCGGAATCGCAGGCGGTCAGTCCGAGTGCAGCCGGCACGGCGATGATCCCGCCGGCCAGCAGCCCGGTCCATCTCCGGTGCCGTGCCGATAAGCGCGTCCGCATGCCCAGTGACGACTTCATACAGCCTTCTCTCCCTGAATGCTTCGTCAGCTCGCGGACCGGCGCCGGCGGACGACCGCCCAGATCACCGCGATCGCGTCGAGGGCGAAGCCCGCGCTCATCACGGCGGTGTAGGCCCCGTCGTCCACGGCGTGCGAGACCACGGACGTGAGCATGGCGCCGACGAAGAACACCAGCAGCGGCGGCACGTACCACGCCCCCCTGGCCTTCCGGGGGGCGCGGTCCTCGTCGTAGTCGGTCGAACGTGCCATGAGAACTCCTACTCGGCTCCGTGCGCGTCACGCGGACCCCCGCGCCGTCCCCTCCATGCTGCCCGGCCGGAGAGGGCCGGGTCAGTGCACCCCGCACCCGAACCGGGGTGGAGCCTGCACCACCATCCGGGGACAGCGACGCTGGACACCTCTCGGGCACCGACGGCACTCTTCCGCAGCCGGCCCGGCATCGGCGCGCCCGACCCGGCCGGATGGCGACCGTCCGGCGGTGGCGGTCGTTGCAACAGGCGGCTCCCCGCCTCACCGCATGGGACACGGTCCGCGGGACGCCGGAGCCGCCGTGCCTGATACGGGCAGGCGGCGTGCCGTGTCACGGGTGGTACCGCCACCTGCCTTCGGAGATGACGTCCACCTGATCGTCGCGGACGCGGATGGCTGTCTCGTCGTCGAGGAAGTAGACCGGGAAGTCCGCCTTCGCGACGATGCGATCGGCCCAGGCGTCGTCCCGTTCCGGGAAGTGCGGCGAGTACAGGTGCGGTTTCAGGTACCAGTCGAAGAGGCCGAAGGGCGGCTCAATGGTTGTCGCGCCAAGCAGATGCAGGTCCGAGGCGTCCCCGATGACATCGGCAGAATGTTCGGTGAGATTCCGGCTGAAAACCATGGATCCGGCGCTCAGCCCCACATAGACGCTGTCCTCCAGGACATCCAGAAAGCCGTCTGCCAAATCATTGCCAACGATGCTGCGGGCGAGGTGATACTGGTTGCCGCCTCCGGCATAAATGACATCGGCATGACGTAGTCGCTCAAGCACCACCTGCCGCGGCAAGCCATTCAGTTCAAGTACGTCGAATTCCTTCCAGCCCAGACTGTGCAGCTGGTTCATGTGCTCAAGGAGCCACCCGTGATCCCCGGGTACAGCGACGGATGCCGTGGGGACGTACACCACGTTGGCGGACCCCAATGGCTTTCCCAGCATGTCCCGCAGTGCTTCCAGAATGGACGAATTACACAGACCGGTAGACGTCAACAGAAGATTCATCAGGCAATCCAAGCACGAGTGGGAGATGCGCACAACGCATCTTGCGGGCCTGCGGCCGAGTCAGCACTTGAAGCATCTCCGACCCAGCTGGGCCTGCGAGATCCGGGTCGTCCGCTCTTCACCACTGAACCCGATCCGTCGAGCAGACGCAGTAGTCCTGATCTGATATCTCTGTCGAATCGGGTCAGTTGAGCAACCCGCAAGATGCGACCGGGTCGCCCTGGAACCGATGCTTTGAGTGGACTGGTCCGCGATTGCATTCGAGATACCGAGCTGCTCCGTCGAAGCAGCTGCTGCCCCGGGGGAGGGCTGCCTGCCGCGCATGGAACTGAACAAGGGGATCTGTCCCCGAGTGGGGGACGCCTACGACGCGGCACCCAGGACGATCGGTTCCAAGGGCCTGAAACGTGAAATACGGAGGAGATGACCGCGTGCCTGGCACGAATCTGACCCGCGAAGAGGCACAGGAGCGGGCGCGCCTGCTGACCGTGGACGCGTACGAGATCGATCTCG
>NZ_JBFAUP010000038.1:0-31232 GCF_040679335.1 Streptomyces sp. NPDC052299
GTCTTCTTAGTTTCCCTTCCAGTCGCTCTTCCGTTCTCGCTGCGCGATGAGCAAGCGAAGCGCCGCGCTTCGCTTGGCGCGCCCCTTCCGCTTCGCTCCAGGGGCTGTGGAGCCGGCTCGCTTCGCTCCCCGGTCCGCGCGAAGCGCGGGCGTTCACTCCGCTTCGCTCCGTGAACGCAGTGAACGGGCATCGCTTCGCGATGCCCTGACGGCCTGCCACTTCGTGGCTGGCCGTCAGGGATTCCGCTTCGCTCCACCCCCAGGCCCGGGCCTACTCCGCAACACCCCCAAGCAAGTAGCGGACCTGGACCTGGATGAAGCCCTCCTCGCCCACCAGCACCCGGCTAGTCCTGACATCGGACACTTCTATGTTTCTTTTTGCTGTCGAGATACAAACTGGACTCGTATGACCTCCCCGAATGAGCGCGACCATACTCCCGGGCCGGCCCTCTGCAGCTCGTGTCCAAAGTGGTGACCGGTACCCAGATTCGAACCGGCGTTCCCGCATCGGGGTGGCCGAACCGGTCGGTGAGGACCGGGACGTTCATCCCTTGACGCCTGTGCCGCCCAAGGAGCAGGCGTATCGGCCACGGGCCGGTACATCGCCAACAGCCGTCCAGCAACGCGACTGCCTTCGGCCGTCGCCGAGCTCGGCAGAACACGGACGTGGAGTATTGGCCCTGGGCCACAAGACCAGACCCAATCCGCCATCCACGGCAGTGCCCCTTGACGACCGCTTAGCGGCGCGACAGGCGGTCGAACTGCGGTCAGGTGGTCGGCACCATAGGTCGTTGCTCTGCGTCGCGCGCCAGAACATCGACGGCCGTAAGCAGCAGGATCGATCCGAGGACAAGTGTCGTGCTGAGCCGCTCACCGAGCACGACGGCAAGGACAACGGCGGGGCGGGCTCGACGCTACAAGCACCGCCGCGGTAGTACTGGGGATCCGACCACCCGCGGATAGGAGACAGTGAGCTCTCTCTGGGCATCGCCGAGATACGGGTCAAAGGGGGCAATGAGTTGATCTTGAAGCCCTGAAGGGGTTCAGGCTGTGCCGTCGGGCTCGTCTGCTTCGGCGAGGATTCGGTAGACCGTGGCGACTGAGGGGCGCTGTCCCTTGTTCTTGCTGGGCGGTACTGCAACGCGCGTACCCCACTCTCGTGGGCTTCGTAGCGGTCTCGGGGACGGTGGCGTCGATCGCTGGGCCCATCTCCCCCGCGCGGCCAGGGCCACGATCGGCCGGGGTGCGGACTTCGAGCTCGGCGCGGAGTTGGGGGACGAGCATGAACGCGGGGTGTGGTACTTCGGGGCGACCTTGCCGCCGCGGGTGCGGCAGGTGCTTCCGGCGGGCACCTCACAGGTGGAGCGGTCGAACTGTTCGACGACGGCGGCCGGTTCGGCGAGCTCTGGCATGTCGCAGAACCTATCGCGAGGGGCTTTGCGCGAAAGCTGTTCTGCGAGAGGTTATGAGAACGAAGATCAGGGGCAAACCGGACACGGCCCGGCGGGAGTCCGTGATCTCTCAGAACTACTCATTTGTGAAAGCCGCGTACCACCGCCAACCCGCCGATCCGGGTCGTGATACCCGCCGGCCCGCGTCGGGCCGAAGCGCGCACGCTGGCCGGTCGACCGAGGGTGTCGCCCTGCTCCACCTCGATCGCGACCGTCTGCGCCCCTGTCGTGTCAAGCAGGTGGGCGGCCAGGCAGCCGGTGCTGTTGGCGTTGGCGACGTCCTCGTCGACACCCATCGCCGGCGCGAACATCCGCGCCGCACCCGGCCGGTCGCCCACCGGCGATACGTACACGAAACAGCCGAGGAGCCCGTACCGCCGGCACGCCGCTGTCAGCCTGCCGAAGTGTGGGCGGACCCGCAGCAGCGCCGACCGGTCGCGGACGGGTACCAGTATGCGTGGTGCGTCGGGCGCGGCGATCCGTGGCGCGTTGGTCGGATGCGGATCGTCGGCGGTGAGCCCGAGCGCGGCGACGATCGCGGCGCGCTCGTCCGGTGCCGGGTGTCGCAGCGCGACGAGGCCCTGGTCGAACCACACCTCGATGCCGGCGGGGCGGCGGATCGCGACGGTGTCGAGGGTGCGCCCGCCGGTGTGTTGGCGGTCGTTCAGCTCGCCCAGCGCGGTGCGGGTCAATCGGATGGCCTGCGCGGCAACGGTGCCGTGGCCGCAGCTGGACAGTTCGGCGGTGGCGGTGAAGAACCGGACCGGCCAGCCACCGTCCGGCGTCCGCCCCGGGCCGAGGAACGCCGCGTGCGAGGTGCCAGCCGCAGCGGCGACCGCACGCCGGTCAGCGTCCGTCGCCGCCGGGTCATCGTCGGTGACGGCCGTGGGGCTGCCACCCCGGCCGTCGCGCCGCACGCACGCATCAACCACCGTGACATCCGGCCAGGACATCGGCCCACCTTTGACGCTCAACGAACCGGCAACCGCGAACGGCGTTCCGGAGATAGCCGGGACCTGGCCGCAACGGCACGCTCCGAACGCGCGTCCCGGAGCGTGCCGTCCTGCCTCAGCCGGTGCCGTCCTGCACTGGATAGTCGATAACGACCAAACCGCCGGTGGCGTAGTTGCCGACATCGGCGGCCAGCCGCCGGCCTTGCGGCGACGACCGCGCCGCGGCCAGGGCGGCGGCGTCAGCGAAGTCGGCCTCGAAGACCGCGAAGTATGGCGCTTCTCCGTTGGCCGCCGCCACGTCGAAGCTGTAGCGCCACGCAAGCAGGCCGGGCCAGTCCATGACCAGCGGAAGGTGGTTGTTCACGTAGTAGTAGCGGAAGTGGTCAGGGTCGGCAGGCTTGGGATACAGGACCACCGTCTTATGCATGACGGCCTCCGTCCAGATCAGGGTCGGCGGGCTTGGAATACAGGACTCTCATCGGTTGGTCCTGGTCGTGATGGGGAGGAAGTCGGCGAAGCGAGGCGCGCCGGGCTCGTGCGGCACGCGCGTGGCGCGCGCGGCGAAGCTGACGGCGTGGTACCACCCGCACAGCAGAAGCAGATCGAGTAGCTGGAGTTCATCGAAGACCGACACGAGCCGTGTCCACAGCACGTCATCGATGTCGGAACGCTCGTGCAGCGCATCGACAGCGAGGATGAGCAGCCGTTCCCTCTCGGACGTCCAGCACTCGTCGGCGGGGGCGCCGTGCACCAGGGATGCCGCCTGCTCACGGGTGAGTCGGACCCGCTCGGCGAACGTCATCATGTGCACGCCCCACTCGTACTCGCAGCCGCACAGCGCGCACGTCCGGTCGATGACGATCTCGCGTTCCCGCATGGTCAGGGTCAGCTGTCTGCCCAACTCGTAGCGACCCCACCCGAGCATGGCGTCGGCCATGGGGATGTTTCTGGCGAACGTCCGGAACAGCCCGATCGGCGGGGCGTCCCCGGGCATCATGCGCGCGAGCAGTGCACCGGCCTGGTCGGTGTACGGCGGGTCCAGCAGGGCTATCCGCGACATCGGCTCTCCCGTCGAGTTCGTTTCGAAATCAGAAACGCCGAGTGGATGCTAGTGTTTCGAATAACGAAACGCAAGGACTAGGAGGGGCATGCCGACACCGCGCCCAGGAACACCGGTTCGTGGATCGACGACCGGCCGTCCCCTCATGGCCGCGATGGACCTGTTCGGCCGTCGGTGGGCGCTGCGCATTCTCTGGGAACTGCGTGAGGGCCCGCTCGGCGCCCGCGCGCTGCTGGCACGGTGCGAAGGGCTGTCGTCCAGCGTCCTCTACCAGCGGCTCCGTGAACTCGCATCGAGCGGGATCATCGCCCCCTCGGCCGATGGCTACGAGCTGACTCGGCTGGGGACAGCACTCCGTGATGCCCTCCGTCCGCTCGACGAATGGGCGATCACCTGGGCGCAGGAGCAGGAACACAACGATCAGGCGCCCACGGAGACGTGAAGGTCACGCCCGACCAGGTGGAGCGGTGATCTGACGGCCGCCGACTCGGGACACGGGCTCGCGCGGCCTGCGAGAACCCCTCGGTCGCTGGCTCGTCGACGCGCAGAGGGGTGAAGTCGACGTCCGGCTTCGGGTCGTGCGCGTCGGGCTGGATGCCCCTTTGACCCGTATCTCGGCGATACCCCCTCTCCATCCTGCGGTGGGCAGACGTGAAGATGTTGATCGCTTCGCAGGCCGATGTCGAACGCTGCGGCAAGCCGGGTGTGGGTGTCACGGCAGTGCAAGGTGGAAGGCAATGGGCCAACCGGATACGCGAGCCAGGATCCAGGGGGCAGCAGCGATGGTGTTCCGCCGGCACGGCTACTCGGCCACTGGCCTCAAGCGGATCGCGACGGCGGACGTCTTCGAGGAGGGGATCCAGAACCGCTACGGGTGGCCGGCGGGGTGATGGGTGGTCCGCTCAGTGTGCGGTGTCTTCGGGTATCGTCAGCGCCACGATCGTGCACGGCCCTGTTCCGGCGTCAGAAATGCGTACAACGCCTGCGTATTTCCAGCTAGTTGACGTTTCACAGGGGACTTCCAGTCAGCAGAGGCAGCGGCCGGGGGCACGGGGTGCTCCTGGGGCGGCGGGGAGGCTTCATGAGCAGGACGGGCGCGCGCCCCAGGGTGCTTGTCGTGGGGGCGGGCCTGGCCGGCACGGCCACTGCGATCAGACTGCTCCATTTCGCGAGAAGACCGCTGGAGATCATCCTGCTGGAGCGGCGGGCGGACTACCGCTCGGCAGGGGTGGCTTACCACCGGGACGGAAATCCCTGGGACCATGTCTTCAATATCCAGGCGGGCCGGATGTCGGTGTTCCGCGAAGATGTGCTCGATTTCATCAACTGGGCCAACCAGGAGGCCGACCGCCGGGAGTGGCCTCGGCGCTGGGCCTCCTGGACGTTCACCGAACAGGGCCCCGCTCCCCGCCGCATCTTCCAGGATTACCTCGGCGACCGGCTGGCGGAGGCCGTTCGCGAGTCGTGCTCCGGGGTGGTCCTCGTCGAAGCGGACGGCGAGGCGCTCGATGCGCACCGCTGCGACCGGGGCTTCGAGGTGGCCGTCAGAGGCCTCTCCCCCCACGTGGCCGAGGGACTGCGTCCAGGCCCTCTCGCCGACACCTTGCTGCTCGAAGCCGATCACGTCGTACTCGCCACCGGGCTCGAACTCAGAGAGCCTGCCTTCGCGGCCGGCGTCGCGGATCATCCCTCCTTCGTCCGTAACCCGTACTCCGCTTCCGCCATCCGTAAACTCACCTCGCTCCCGGCCGAAGCCTCTGTGGCCATCGTCGGCTCCGTGCTGAGCGCGTACGACACGGCGGGCCTGCTGCTGCGCAACGGGCATACCGGCCCCGTGCGGATGATCTCCCGGTCCGGAACGCTTTTCCGCACCTACCCCGGCGCCCACGAACACGGAGTGGTGCCGCTGCCGCGCCCCGACATCCTGATGGAGCCCTATCGCGGGCGCGAGGAATTCCTCGCTCGTGTCAGGACCGCTTGGCAGGACGCATGCTCGTCCGTCAGGGTCAGGTACCCCGAGATCGACTCCGTGATCGTCTCCGAACGGGTCGCGAAAGCATGGGAGCCGTACCTGCCGGAGGCCATCGACCGTGTTCCTACCGAGGAACTGCGCTGCCTGCTGGACGAGTTCTCCACCGGCATCGCGGCCCTGCGGGTCGGGGCCGTGGCGTACACCATGGAGATCATCGAGCGAGCGATGCACCCTCAGGACGGGCGCGTGGAGCTGGTCCTCGGCCGGGTGCGGGAGATCACCCCCGCGCCGTCCGGGCGGCTGACCGTCTCCGTGGCCGCACAGCACGAGCGGCACAGCTTCGAGGCAGACCTCGTGGTATCGAACTTCGGCAGGGAGTCCGACTACGCCAAGGCCGGGCAGCCGCTCTGGCGCAACCTTGTCCGGAACGGCATCGCAACCCCTCACGTCCGTACCGGACGGGGCGTGGAGGTCGACGCGTGCGGAACGCTGCTGGACACCAACGGTCATCCGGCCGGACCGATCTCGGCCGTCGGCGTGCCGAGGGAGGGCGACGAGATCGTCAGACACGGTCGGACCGGTGCCTTCGCGTTCAACCTCGCTGCCATCAAGAACCACTCCGTCGCCGTCGCCGCCCACATCGTCGAACAGCTCGAACTGCGCCGGGACGGTTTTCACCACCTTGCCGCACGGCACCCCCAGTACCGGAGCTATGTCAGCAACCCGGAGGAAGCGGTTCGGGAAGCACTGGAGGAGTCTGTGGAACTGGAAGTGCGGAGGCTCGCCAGCCGTGAACGCAAGAGGAGGGAAGCGCTGGAATCCCGTCTGGACGCCCGCATTCGCTCCATGGGCGGTCTTCCCGTACTTCCGACGGACGTCCCCCACGAGGAGCGCCTGATCAGGGCGTGCGTCAACCGGGTGGCCGTGGACAGGCTCAACGACGTCTCCGTGACACCACGGCAGCTGCGTCGGCAATTGGGGTTGGAGAATACCGAACATCCGGAGGACTAGTTGAACGGGAACGGGCGACGGATTCTGGGCACTCTGCTGGCCGGCGGGTCCGAGAATGTTCTCCGAGGCACCTGCAACCGGACGCGAAGCGCACAGGAGGGGGCCATCCTCGTCGCGTCTTCGCTGGAAGCGGGCCTCTACGATGCCATCGTGGCCGCACGGGCCGTGGTGTGCGGCTCCGGCGGTCTCACCGGTCACATGCAGTCCCTGTGCCGCGGCAGGGGAATTCCAGTCCTGCGCGTGGACGAGGCAGACCTCGCCGATCTGGCCGGCGAGGTGACGCTCTACTTGGAGAGCGCGTCGATCGTCGTCGCGCCGCGAACGGCCTCCCCGCCCGGGACCGTCAACTCCGCCCTGGACGCCATTGGTTCGGCGTGTGCCGTCATCGCGGACCTGCAGGACATCACAGCCGTCAACTCCTGCGGCCCCAACGCCTCACACGTGGAGTCCTTCTTCATCCGGGAAGAGTTCCTCTGCCTTGCGCTTGGGCTGCGCCCGCTTGACGCCATGGCCGGTGACGCCGCGGCCGTCACCGCCTACGGGCAGGCCATCGGGGAGCGCCTCTGCGACTTCGTCAAGGAGCTTCTGCCCGGCCAGCGACTCGTCCTGCGGATGCTCGACCTGCGTTCCGATCACGCGGCCGACGTCACCGAGACCGCCCCCGTCGCAGTCGAGCCCAACCCCGAGATGGGCATGCACGGCGCGCGATGGCTCCGCAGCTCCACCGCCTACCGTGACTCCCTCCACACGGTGCTGGCGACGCTGCGCAAGCGCCTCGACGACGAGGCGGAACGAGTGTGGCTGTCGGTGCCGTTCGTCAGCGACGAAACGGAGTTCGCGCAGCTCAGAGATCACCTGGCATTACCCGACGGAACGCCCCTGTCCGCGTTCGTCGAAACGCCCTCGGCCGTCCACGCCACTTCCGCGCTGTGTGCCGCCGGCGCCAGCGAGCTCTTCGTGGGCCTCAAAGACCTGGTGCAGTTCTACCTTGCCGCCGACCGGGGTAACCATTTGGTCGCCGATTCCTACCGCACCCGCCATCCCTCTGTCCTGGACGGTGTGCGCAGTGTCGTGGAGTCCGCCCGTGCCGCGGGCACGCCGGTACGGGTCTTCTCCCTGGCATCGGACCTCGAGCACTACCTCGCACATCTGCCCACGCCCGACGGCTACATGATGTGCACAGCGGAGCTCCGGCAGCTGCTCCTCTCCCCCACCTGAAGGCCCCACCCCATGCGCTGCGCCGTCCCACATCCGACCTCTCCGTGAAAGGGCTTCCATGACGCACATCTCGCTGGACAACGACCTCCCCGGCATCACCGGGCTAATGGCCAACCGGCCGGACACCGCCGCGCCGCTGAACCACCTCGCCGAGACCCTGCTGCGCGCTCCCGCCTCGCTCCCCCAGGGCGAGCGGGAGCTGATCGCCGCGTACGTCTCCCACCTCAACCGCACCCCGTTCTGCGCCGGATCCCACGCCGCCTTCGCCGCCGCGCAGCTGGCGGAGGGACAGAAGCTGGTCGACGCGGTCCTCGCCGACCCGGCGACCGCCCCCATCGATGCCAAGCTGCGCGCGCTGCTCGCGGTGGCTGCCGAGGTGCAGGCAGCGGCCCGGGCCGTCTCCACCGAGGCGGTGGCGGAGGCCCGACGGGCGGGCGCGAGCGACGCGGACCTGCACGACACCGTGCTGATCGCGGCGTCCTTCTGCATGTTCAACCGCTACGTCAGCTGCCTGGACACCGCGCTGCCGGTGTCCGACGACTACTACCTCGAATCTGCCCACCGGATCACGACCGTGGGCTACGGTCGCGCCGTGGACGTCCCGGCCTGAACCGTTCGGGCGTTGGTCGTTCGCCGGTCCCGCCGCCGCGAGGGGGTCCCCCGCGTCTGTCGGCGCGTGCGGATTATTACGGCGTAATACTGCGAGTGTCCGGGCCTGGTCCTCGTGGGCGGGGGGTCTCCCCCGGCTAGGTGAGGCGGTCACGCACCACGCCGCCCGGATATTACGCCGTAATAGGTGAAGGGCGGGGTGCGCATTATTACGTCGTAATAGTGCGCACCCCGCCCCGTGCGGCGGCTACTTCTCCGCCCTCATCCGCTTCGACTCTTCGATCTTGAAGTCCACGAGCAGCTCGGTGAGCTTGCGGCGGGACGAGACGTCGAGCTCTTCGATGATCAAGCTCGCCAGGGTGTAGGCGTCTGTGGAGGGCAGGCGGGTCGGGGGCTCCGCTGGGGGCTGCCGCTTCTGCTTGGGGGTGCGCGGCTTCTGGCTCCTGGTGGCCTTCAGGTGTTCCAGGTGGGCCTCCTGGTCCTCGGCCTTCTTCTTGCCGACCAGGCGGAGTGTGGCCGCGGATTCCTCGCCCGACTGGAGCTTCTCCTTGAGTGCGGGGGTCAGCGTCAGCAGCGCGAGGCGCTGGGAGACCCAGCCCTGGGAGCGGTGGAGGCGGGCGGCGAGGGCTTCCTGGGTGCCGTGGATCTTCAGGAGCTGTTCCAGGGCCTTGGCCTCGTCCAGGTGGTTGAGCTCCTGGCGGTGGATGTTGGCGACGAGGGCCGATTCCAGTATCTCGTCGGGGTTGCTGCCCAGCTTGTCGTCCAGCATCACCTTGATCTGGGTGAGGCCGGCTTCGCGGGAGGCGGCGAGGCGGGAGTTGCCGTCGATGACGACGTACTTGGTGCCGGGTTCGAGGTCGTCCTCGCGGCCCGGGTTGCCTTCGAGGTAGGCGAAGCGGCCCATGATGCTGATCGCGGTCTTCTGGCCGTGGTCGCGGAGGCTGTTGGCGAGGTCGGTGAGGTCACCGAGGTCGGACCTCGGGTTGTCGGGGTTGAGGCTGATGGTGTCGACGGGGAGCTCGACGGGGGGCGGGGCGCCCTCGGTGGGGGCGGCGGCGACCTGGTTGATGGCGGCGCGGCGGGCGCTGATGGACTGGGTCTGGCCGAAGGAGGAACCGGCGCCGAGCCGGGATGCCTTGCTCATGAGATCTCCCGGGCGAGGGCGCGCAGGCCGACGGCCTGGTCGCAGCGGGGGGAGTAGGCGAGCAGGGGCTGTTTCACGCGTACGGCCTCCTTCTGTTCCTTGAGGTCACCGATGACGCCGACGACCCTCGGGTCCTTTATGTCCATCCAGGAGTTGAGGGACGAGGTGGCGATGTAGCCGCGGCGGGCGTCGTAGTGGTTGACGACGATGCCGAGGTAGTCGAGTTCGAGGTGCATGTCGTCGCGGAGGTCCTCGATCTGGGAGGTGAGGAGGCCGTAGGCGTCGGCGGAGCTGTCCTCGGCCTGGACGACGACCAGGACGCCGGAGTTGCCCGGGGCTTCGCCCTGGCGTCGGCGGCCGTAGTAGGCGGCGGCGTCCATGCTGAGGCCGAGGCTCGGCGGGCAGTCGATGATGACGGCGTCGTAGTCGGCCTCGATCGCGGACAGGGCGCGTTCCAGAGCTGCTTCGCGGGCTCGGACCCCGGAGAGCTTGACGTCGAGGAGGAAGGCGTCGGTGCAGGCGGGCAGCAGGTGGAGGCGGTCGCCGAAACGGGGGTCCTCGATGGGGACGACGAGATCGGCGAGGCTGCCTTTGGCCTCTCCGGCCATGTGCTTGGTCAGGCTGTCGCCCTCGATGGGCAACGGCTGGTGCCCGAGCTGCTTGGTGAGGTGGCACTGGGGGTCGAAGTCCACGAGGAGGACGCGCAGTCCGAGTCCGGGGAGGTCTTCGTAATCGAGGGGCGAGGGGTCTTCGTCCTCGGCGAGGGCGGCCGCGAAGTGCTTGGAGATGCGGACCGGATGGAGCGCGCCCGGGTCCTCGGCGAGTGCTTCACCGGTGCCCGCGGCGATGGCGGTCTTGCCGACGCCGCCCTTCTGGTTGCAGGTGATGATGCGCTTCGGGTGCTCGGGGCGTACGACGGTGGGCGCCGGGTTCTTCTCCAGCCACATCACGACGGACTGGGCGAGGCCCTGGATGAGGGAGACGCCCCTGGACGCGCAGTCGGCGCGGAAGCCGTCCCACTGGCCGTCAGGCAGGAAGGTGGCGAAGGACTTGGCACCGGCGGTGTCGATGGGGGAGAGGTTGGAGCCGAGCCGTCGCCATGCCTCGATGCCTGCTTCGACGGCGTGCTGGATGTCGATGTTGTGCTGGGCGGCCCGGATTTTCAGGTCCTGTTGCAGTACCGGGGGCAGCTTGGAGACGACCTTCTCGCGGTCGCCGAGGGAGGGCGAAGTCATGGCAGCCACCTTACTAACTCCGATGATCCTTTTCGGTATCGACGCGTTAGTTCTGACTGCTTTTGTTTTGAGGGTCACTCAAGAGCCCGGCTCCTGGGTGGTGGGGGAGCCGGGCTCGGGAGTCTTGGGAGCGGGGGCCGGTGCGGTTATTACGGCGTAATAGATCGGCGGAGGAGGGTGGGGGTGGGGGTGGGGGGATTATTACGGCGTAATGATCCCCCCACCCCGTCAGCTACCGGTCTCCGATGTCGCGGCAAGGCCGCGTTGCGAACGGGGTGTCTTGTCTCCGACCCGCTTCGGCTCGATCGTGCTCGGGTCGACGGCCTCGCCCGGGGCGCCCTCGTGGTACGGACCGTCGGGGTCGGCGTCGCGGTCGTGGGGGAGCAGGAAGAAGACCCGGCGCAGGTGGAGACCGCTGTCGGGGTCGGCCTCGGTGTGGGCCTCCAGCTCGGTGTAACCGACCATGCGTCCGTCGCGTTCGTAGCGGGGCTTTCCGCGGCGGCGGGTGGTCTTGTCGAGCGCCTGGCGTACGTAGTCGAGGTTGTCGGGGTTCTCCAGCCAGACCACGGCGTTCTCGTGGTGGAGGTCGCTCTCGTTCAGCAGCGAGCTCATGGCTGCAGCCCCTTTGTGTGTCGGCCGGCCGGGAAGAGGCCGGGGTGGGTGTGAGCACGTTCCCTGGTGGGGGCACCGTGTTCATGGTAGGCCGGACCGGCGGGTGTGTGCCGGGTGCGTACGTCAGGCATGGCCGGTCCTGGAGTCGTCGTCGGTGAGGAGTCCCAGGCCGGGGTAGTACTTCTTGCCGCTGGACTTCATCATGTCGGCGGGCGAGGCGAGGGAGAGTTCCTGGCGGACCCGGGTCGCGAACGCGCGGGCCGTGGCCGGCCGGATGCCTTCGCCCGCCCCGCACCAGCTGCTGTACGCGGCGTACAGCAGTCCCTGTTCCACGCGGAGGTCCGCGGTGTGGGTGGTGCAGCACTCGGCGAGGAAGCGCCCGATGTGGTCCTCGGTGGTGGCATAGGCGGCGGTGGCCGAGCGGACCGTGGCGGGGCCGTCCAGCGGGTCGCGAGTGGCCAGGTAGAGCTTGGCGCCCTCGATGAGCCACTGCAGGATGCCGGGGCCCTCGCTCTGGACGAGCTCCTTGGCGAGGTTGTCGATCTTGCGGGCTGCCGGAACGACGCGTTCGAACGGAATGAGGCGGATGCGCCGCCAGAACGCGTGACCGCCGGTGCCGACTTCGGGGCGGTGGTTGCCGAGCAGCCAGAGCTTGTGGGTCGGGTTGAAGCTGAAGAAGTCCTGCCTCATGCGGCGGGCCATGATGCGGTCGCCGCCGGTCAGCAGCTTCACCCGGGACTCGTCGAACTTGTCGTTCGGCTTGAGCTCCGAGCAGACGACGATCCGCCGGCCGTGCAGCTCGGTGAGCTCCGTGGAGTGCTCGGAGAACTTGCCCTTCTCCATGAGGAAGCCAGGCGGGGCCGCCTGCGCGTAGTCGCCGAGGATCTGCGTCATCACGTCGAGCAGTACGGACTTGCCGTTCGCGCCGGTCCCGTACAGGAACGGGAGCACCTGCGCGCCGACGTCGCCCGTGACGGAGTAGCCGAGGAGCAGGTGGAGGAAGTGGATCGTCTCCTCGCCCTTGGCGTCGTCGCCGAACGTGTCGTGCAGGAACCGGTGCCAGCGAGGCGTCGGCGTCTTCTCCGGCGCGACGCTCGTGGCCCGGGAGTGCATGTCGCCCTCCGGATCGGGCTTGCGCAGGTTCCCGGTGTGGAGGTCCACGACCCCGGCCGGGGTGCACAGGGCGTAGGGGTCGCCGTCCAGGACGTCCGGGTCCAGGGCTAGGGCGGGGGACGCCTTCGCCTGCGTGAGCATGGCCTTGATGCCGGGAGTCGACATGGAGCGGCGGCGGTGTGCACGCACTTCGCGGTCCGTGAACTGGCCGGTGGGATCGGTGGGAGGCATCTGCTCGGCCAGGTCTCCAGCCGCCCAGACCGCGGCCTTCTCGCCGCCGGTGCGCTTCCAGCGGTACTGGTCCCAGTGGTACCAGCCCAGGCCCTCGACGTGCCGGAACTGGTCGCCGAACATCATGGCGAACAGCTTGGCGTTGCCCCGGTCGGTCAGGAGGGAGGGCAGGCGGCCCTCGGGCGGGGCCGGTTCGCTGACCGCGGAGGCGTTCTGCTGGGCGGGCAGGCCGGGAAGGCCGCCCTCGGCTTCGAGGGCGAGCATCTGCTGCGCTGCGGCAGTGGCGTCGAAGCGCGGGCTGCTGTCGGCGCTGCTCATGGGCGTCCTTCGGGATCGAGCGGGCGGGCTGCGCCGGCGGACAGGGCTGAGGCGATGACGGTGAGGCTGTGCCGATGACGGTGAGGGCGCGCGGCGTCGGCCGCTTCGGTGAGCAGGAGCTGGGCACGGGGCTCGGCGAGGCGCCCGGCGGCGACGAGGCCGCCCGCGGTGTAGGCGGCCCGGTTGAGTTTCTCGGTGAACGCGGTGCCCTCGGAGGCCGCCGCGCAGGCCCGGACCTCGGCAAGCAGGGGCTCCAGCACCCGGAGCGCGCGCGGGGTGCCCTGGGCGGCACGAGTCGCGCGTACGGGGCGGGGCGCGGGAACCCGTACGGGCTCGGGGCCCGGTGTGTGGCCGGTGCGCTGGAGTTCGGCCGCGAGCCAGTCGGGGAGGGGGGCGGGCATGCGGGCCGGGCCGACGGGGGTGTAGGTGCCCGAGGGGGTGCGGGTGGCCGGGGTGACGATGTAGCCGCCGGTGGCCCGGACGTCGACCTGCCAGGCCAGGGCGACTTTGGGGCTGGAGCCCACGGACGAACGGTAGCTCGGTCCGTCGGGGGTGGTGCGGTACCAGATGTGGAGGCCGCCCGAGGGGGTGCGGACGCGCAGGGTGGCCTCGTCGTCCGCGGGGCTGGGGTGGCCGCGCAGCGCGGCGAGCAGGGCGAGGGTGTCGAAGCCGGAGGCCAGGCCGGTGAGGTTGACGCTCTCGTGGATCGGGATGCCGGGCAGGAGCCGGTCGCGGTGCGGGACTTCGGCACTGTGTGCGTCGATGTCCAGTACGACGAGGCGGGCCGGGCCGCACGAGACGCCGACGCCGAGCTTGGGGTTGACACCCCACCAGGCGGCCAGGCGTTCCGGGTCGGTGGTCGCGGCGTGGAAGCCGTGACACCACTTGCCCGCAGGCAGGCAGGGGCAGTCCGCCGGGCGGTGGGGGTCCTCGCGGCAGGCCGGGCAGTTGCCCGCGGGGGTCTTGCGGCCGACGGCCAAGGGGTGGACGGGCCAGCCGTTCGCCGCACACCAACGGGCCATGTCGAAGGGACTCGTGGGTCCCGCCGCACGCGGGCCACTGGTCTCTCTTTGACGCGGCACGCTGATTCGTCCTTGCCGAGGGGCCAACAGGTTGTCCAGTCCTGAACGATTCAGTCCCTCCAGAGAAATCCCAGGTCAGAGTGGCTTCACTGCCAGACTGAGGGACTGAAGGGACTGAGTTTTCAGATTCGGATCAGAGCCTACAACAGGGGTCCCTCAACGGACGGGACTCTTCGTTCCGCGAGTCCCTTCGGTCCCTTGCCCGTGGGGGTGTTGTACGTCCGGGCCGGGCGCGGCGGGCAGGTCTGCCGGGGGCGGCGAGGAGGGACCGAAGGGGAGGGACTGAACGCGGAACGGAGGGACTGGGAGTTTCGGTCCCTCTTCGGTCCCTCGGGTGAAAGTGCAGGTCAGAGGCTTGCGAGTGAAAAACGGAGGGACTGAAGGGACTCAAGGTCGGTAGTTATCAGCGCTTCAGGACCAGAGTAGTAGGTACAAAGGGATATATAGGGTTGTTCTACGCGCGTGCGCATACACACGCACCCACAATTGGCTTATAACTACCGACCTTGAGTCCCTTCAGTCCCTTCAGGCCCTCGGTCATGGTGGGTGCAACGCTTTGACCTGCGGTTTTGCCGGAGGGACCGAAGAGGGACCGAAGGGTGAGGGACTGAAAGGGCTTCGGTCCCTAGCCGTTTGCGGGGGAGGGGTCGGGCCGGAAGGCGTCCAGGTGATCGGCTGCCCAGTCGCGGAATGTCCGGGCGGGCCGCCCGAGCAGGCGGGGGAGGGTGGGGCTCACATCCGCCTTGGAGCCGCTGTGCTGCCGTCTGGCGCTCTCCAGGAGGGCGGAGGCGATATCGGCCGGGTAGCGCGCTTCGAGGGCCGCACGCGCCCGCTGAGGGCTCAGGTCCTCGAAACGCAGCGGCAGGCCGAGGAGCTCGGCGAGCTGGGCCGTCTGCTCGACGGCCGACAGGGGCTGAGGGCCGGTCAGGGTGTAGGCCACGCCCGCGTGGTCCCGGACCCGCCCGGTCAGGGCCAGGACGGCCGCCTCCGCGACGTCGCCGGGGTCCACGCAGGCGTTGGCGGAGGTGCCGTACAGGGCGCGCACGACGTGGTCGGAGCGGATCGAGCGGGCCCACGACAGGGTGTTGGACATGAAGGCGCGGGGGCGCAGCAGGGTCCAGCCCATGCCCGAGGCGCGCAGCAGGTCCTCGTTGTGGCGCTGGCGGCGGGTGATCAGGTCGTCGGCGTCGGGGTCGGTGACGGCGGCCGCCGAGAGCTTGACGATGTGCCGTACGCCGGCTGCGCGGGCCGGGTCCAGGAAGCGCGTGTCGTCTTCGCCGTCGGGATTCGTGACCAGGAAGGCGGTGTGGACGTTGTGCAGAGCGTCCGTCAGGGAGGTGGGGTCGGTGAAGTCCCCGTGGACGATCCGGGCGGCCGGAGGGGCGCCGGTGACCCGCTCCGGTTGCCTGGCCATGATGCGTACGGGTTGGTCCGAGGGGAGACGGCGGAGCACTTCGCGGCCGATCGTCCCGGTTGCGCCCGTGACGAGGATCATGGTTTCCCTTTCCTGCCGGACATTTCCCCGACCAGGGCGGAGGGAAGAGGCCGGGCTGTAAGATACGAACTGGACGGTTTATTTATCCCCCCACGTTCGACGACCCCGAGGAGGGAGGAGAGACAGTGGCTGAGCAGCTGCGGGCCATCCGTACCCGACAGACGATTCTTTCGGCGGCTGCCAAGATCTTTGAGGAGCACGGGTACCAAGCGGCCACGATCTCCCAGATCCTCACCGAGGCGGGGGTGACCAAGGGCGCGCTGTACTTCCACTTCCACTCCAAGGAAGACCTGGCCCAGGGGGTTCTCTCCGAGCAGGACCAGCGGATCATCGTGCCGATTCGCGCGTCCAAGGTGCAGGAGGTCGTGGACGTCGTGATGCTCCAGGCGCACCGGCTCCAGACCGATCCGATGGTGCGGGCGGGCGTGCGGCTGACGATGGACCAGCTGACGCAGAACCTCGACCGCAGCGGACCGTTCCTGCGGTGGGGCGAGGTCGGTCTCGACCTGCTCCAGCAGGCGCAGGCCCAGGGCGAGTTGCTGCCGCACATCTCGCCGCCGGAGACGGCCGAGGTCATCGTGGGAGCCTTCGCCGGCATCCAGTCCATGTCGCAGGCCGTGTGCGAATACCGTGACCTGGTGGTGCGGGTGTCCGCCCTGATGCGTCATCTGCTGCCCAGCGCGGTGGTGCCGTCCGTGCTGGCTTCGCTGGACCTGTCCGAGTCCCGGGGGGCCAGGGTTTACGCGGAGGCCGTGAAGGCGGCCGACATGCGCGATGTCCTGGAGACCGCGAGCTGATCGCAGCGGGGCACCCGGTCTCACCAGGCCGGGGCGCCCGGGCCGAAGTACGCCGCCAGGACCTGCCGCAGGTCGCCGTCGCCGGGGACCCACGCGAGATAGCCGTCGGGCCTCAGCAGCGCTGCCTCGTACGGCACGCTCGGTGTGGGCCGCGCCTCCACGGTGCGCAGCCGTTCCTCCCAGGCCCGGGCCTCCTCCCGATGGCGGCCCGCCTTCTCGCCGAGGAGCAGCAGGAGCGGCCGCCCGTCGTGCAGCAGGCGGATGACGTCGGTGTCGCCCTCCGGGGTGCTGAGCGCGGTATTGCCGAGGTACATTCCCGCGGCCGGTCCGCCCGCGCCGGTGGGGTCGGGCAGGACGGTGTCCTGAGCGCTGATCAGGCCGCTGAGGTGGCCGCTCCCGCCCTCGTCCGCGAGGAGGCCGGTGAAGACGGTGCGCAGGGCGTCCGCCTCCGGGCCGGGGCGCATCAGGGCGAGCTGGGCCAGGGTTCCGTCGATCACGCGGCGGGCTTGCGGCCGGCGTTCCGCGTCGTAGCCGTTCAGCAGGGTGGGGCCCGCCCAGCCGCGCACCGCGAGGGCGAGCTTCCAGCTCAGGTTCAGTGCGTCGAGCACGCCGGTGCTCAGGCCCTGGCCGCCGATGGGGAAGTGGACGTGCGCGGCGTCGCCGACCAGGAAGACCCGGCCCAGGGCGAAGGTGCGGGCCAGGCGGGCGAAGTCGCTGAAGCGGCTCAGCCAGAGCGGGGAGTGCATCGCGATGTCGCGACCCGCGATGCGGGCCACCTCGCTGCGCAACTCCTCCAGCGTCACGGGCCGCAGCCGGTCCGGGTGGGCGCCGTCGCAGTTGAGGGTCCGCAGGTGGGTGCGGCCTCCGTCGTGCTTGGCGACGATCCAGCCGCGCGGGGTGCGGTGCCAGCCCTTCGGCAGAGCACCCGGATCGGCCAGTGTCACGGTCCCCATCAGCGCGGACACCGTGGCCGGAAAGGTGTCGGACTCGATGCCCGCCCGGGCGCGGACCGTGCTGCGGGCGCCGTCCGCCCCGACCAGGTACCCGGCGCGGAAGTGCCGCTGTCCTTCGGGGCCCTCGGCCGTGATCCGGACGCCGTTCCCGTCCTGGACGGCGTCGGTGAGCCGGTGGCCCCGCAGGACGCGGGCACCGGCGGCACGCGCCCGGGCCTCCAGGCGGCGTTCCAGGACGGCCTGGGCGCACTTGAGGACCGGTTCGGGTTCGCCCGGGGGAGCGGCGATCGTCAGGCCGGGGAGCCCCGCGAAGTGGAAGGCGCTGGTGGTGGGTTCGGCCGAGTACGGGGGAGGCCCCGGGAGGTGGCCCCGGCGGGCCAGGGACTGCACCGCGCGGGCGTGCAGCGTGGTGGCCTTCGGCTGGTCGGAGACCTCGGTCCTGGGTTCGAGCAGTACGGTGTCGACGCCGTACGCCGCGAGTTCGGCCGCCACGAGCAGGCCGACCGGGCCTCCGCCTGCGACGAGCACCTGGGCTTCGATGAGGCGTTCCCCCTGCACGGCGGTGGTCCTCCCTGTCCGTGGGTGTCCCGGCGCACAGAAATATACCGGACGTGCTGTTTCTTAGCCATCCTGGCTCGGGTCCGGACCGGGAACCGCTGCGGGCGTACCGCTATGGCTGCAGTTCACGGGTGCCCGCCGAGGACATCGGGCCGCCCTCGGAGCGCTCGGTCTTGTGGCCCTTGCTGCCCGGTGCCAGCGTCCGCACGTCCACGGCCTCGGCCGGGGCGCCCCGCGCGTACAGCCCGTCGGGTTCGGTGTCCCGGTCGTGGGGGAGCAGCCAGAAGACCCGGCGCCGGAAGGTGCCCGAGGAGCGTGACGGTTTGGCCTTCGGGCCGAGCAGGGCGTAGCCGACCATTCTTCCGTCGCGGTGGTACGCGGGTTTGCCCCGGCGGGTCGGGAGGCGGTCCAGGCTCTGGCGGACGTAGTCGAGCACGGTGATGTCCTCGAGCCACACGAGGTCCACCTCGTGGACGATCTCGTCCTCTGCGATGAGGGCGCTCATACTGTCTCCTCGTCCGCGAGCAGGCCGATGCCCGGGTAGTACTTGCGCTGATTGGAAAAGATCATTTCCTTCGGTGATGCCAGCCCCACCACTTCGCGGATGTGTGCCGCGAACGCTCGCGACGAAATCGCCGGAACGCCCTCATTCTGGCACCAGCGCTTGTACGTCGCGTAGAGCTGGGCCTGTTCGGCGCGGAGTCCGGCGTCGATCCGGCAGGTCTCGCCGACGAACCGCCCGGTGTGGTCCTCGGTCTCCGCGTACACGGTCGTCGCGATCCGTACCCGCTCGGGCCCCGAGAGGTCCTTGTCGCCGCCCAGGTAGCGGCGGGCGCCCTCGATCAGCCAGTTGAGGATGCCGGGCCCCTCCTGGGTGACCAGGATGTCCGCCAGGTTGTCGATCTTGCGGTGGTCCGAGACGACGCGTTCGAACGGGATCAGGCGCATGCGGCGCCAGAACGCGAAGCCGCCCGTGCCGACTTCGGGGCGGTGGTTGCCCAGCAGCCACATCTTGTGGGTCGGTTCGAAGCTGAAGAAGTCCTGACGCATCCGGCGGGCCTTGATCCGGTCGCCGCCGGTCAGCAGCTTGACGCGGGCCTCGTCGAAGCGGTCGCCCGGTTTGACCTCGCTGCACACGATGACGCGCCGCCCGTGCAGTTCGGCGAGGTCCGTGGGGTGGCCCTCGTACGGGCGTGACATCAGGAAGCCGGGCGGCGCCGCGTCCGCGTAGTCCCGCAGGAGCTTCATCAGGACGTCCAGCAGTACCGACTTCCCGTTCTTGCCGGAGCCGAACAGGAACGGCATCACCTGGCCGCCGACGTCACCGGTGATGGAGTAGCCGAGCAGCAGCTGGAGGAAGGAGATCATCTCCTCGCCGTCCGCGCCCTCGCCGAAGGTGTCGGTCAGGAAGCGGTCCCAGCGCGGGGTGGGCATCGCCTGGGGGGCCGCCGAGGTGGAGCGGGAGTGGAAGTCCTTGGTGGGCTCCGCGGGGCGGATGAAGCCCGTGCGCAGGTCCACCACGCCCGCGGGAGTGCACAGCGCGTACGGATCGGCGTCCAGGAGCGCCGCGTTGAGGACCATGCCCGGGGCCGACTTCGCCTGGGTCAGCATCGCGTTCATCCCGCTCGTGCTGAGCGTGCGCCGCCGGTGCTGCTGGAGCGCGGCGGGAGTGAAGACGCCGCGCGGGTCGGTGGTGGCGAGGGATTCCGCGAGGTCGCCCGCCGACCACATCACGGTGTCGTCCTCGTCGAACTGCCAGCGAGTGCCGTCCCAGCGGAACCAGCCGATGCCGGGCACATGGCGGTAGTCGTTGCGGTAGAGCCTGACGAACAGCTTGGCGTTGCCCCGGTCGGTGAGGGTGTCGGGCAGCAGTCCGTCCGACGTCGCGTACGGCGTGGCGGCGTCGTCGCGCTGCCGGGGCTGCGGTACGGGCTGGGCGAGGATCTGCGCGGCCACGGCCCGTACGTCGAAGGAGGGCGGGGGCAGCACTCTGTCCTGGTCCGCGTTCACGCGCGCCCCCCGAGGGCCAGCGGCCGCAGCCGACCCGCGCCGAGGCCGCCCCGGATGATGGCGAGGCTGCGCCGTTCCTGGTCCGGGCGGGCCAGCCCGGCGGCCTCGCGCAGCGCCCGCACGGCGTCGTCCTCGGCGAGGTGCCCGGCGGCGACTAGGCCACCCGCCGTGTACGCGGCCCGGTTCAGCTTCTCGGAGAACGCGGCGCCCTCGGGGACGGAGGCGCAGGCGGTGACCTCGGCGAGGAGCCCCGCCAGCAGACGCTCGCCCGGTGCGTCGGCCCGGCCGCCCGCCGCGAGCACCGCCTGCCGGGCCCGGGGCGGCACGGGTCTTGGCCCCGGTGCTGGGCTGGTCGGGAGGTGGCCGGTGCGCTGGAGCTCACGGGCGAGCCAGGCGGGCAGCGGGGCGGGGGTGCGTACGGCTCCGACGGGGCGGTAGGTCCCGGCCTCGGTGACGGTGCCGGGCGCGACGATGTACCCGCCGTGCGCCCGGACGTCGACCTGCCAGGCGAGGGCCCGCCCGCTGCCCGAACCGGCCGAGCACTGCCAGCGGTGGCCGCCGTCGTTGCGGTACCAGACGTGCATGCCGCCCGACGGGGTGTGGACCCGGAGCGTGGACGCGTCGTCCGCGGGGCTGGTGGCGCCGCGCAGGGCCGCCAGCAGCCCCAGCGTGTGGAAGCCGTTGGCGAGCCCGGTCAGGTCGATCCCGGCGGCTATCCCTACGCCCGGCAACAGGCGGTCCCGGCGCGGCAGTTCGCGGGCGTGCGCGTCGATATCGATGACGACGAGGCCCGCCGGGCCGGTGGCCACGCCGACCCCGAAGTCCGGGCGGACGCCCCACCACTGCCCGATCCGGTCGAGGTCGAGCGTCGCGGCGTGGAACCCGTGGCACCAGCGGCCCGCACGCAGACAGCCGCAGCGGGCGCGGTCGTGGTCCCGGCGGCGGCACGCCTCGCAGTTGGCCACCGGCGTCTTGTGGCCCGGCGCGAGAGGATGAACAGGCCACCCCTGGCGCGCGCACCACCACGCTGTCGTCAAAGGCGGCGCGGCGCCCGCCTCAGCCCCCGTGAATTGCTGTGAGTCGCCGCGCGAGACCCGCAGTTCAGCTGCCATTCACTTCCCCCATCAGCGACTGAAGCGACTCAACTCGCAAAATCAGATTAGCGAAACCCCCGGGGGCGAAGAGGCTCATGCGGCAGAACGGGCGGGCCCGTCCAAAGGTGCCCCCAGCTACTCACGACCCGACCGCGGCCGGCTCCGGTCGCTCGGTCGCTCTCGGCGGCCGCCGCGAACCCCCAGTTCACGGCTGTGCGGTCGGCGGAAAAGCGACTGAAGCGACCGAAGCTCTCCATATATGACGCACACGCGCGCACATGCCAATGGCCGCATATATCTGCCCCATGGGTCGCTTCGGTCGCTCCGTGTTCCTGTCAGGCGTGTGACCTGCGGTTCCCTCTCAGGATTTTCAGCTACCGAGCAGAGTCCCGGTCGCTCGGGTCCGGTCGCCGGATGCGGGAAAACGGTCCGGCCGTCTCCAGCCGGACTGAACCCCGGCTCCAGTGGCGGCGGCTCGGCATGCGTAATCGGTGAGACATCCATGAGTGTTCCAGTGAGCGGTTCGATAGGGTGGCGCACGAGGTGATCTTTTTGTCCCACGAGGAGCAGCTGCTGTTCAGCGCGGTCGACGCGCTGCTGGAGCAGATCGCGCAGGACCCGCTGCCGCCGCCGGCCGAACGCAAGCGGCTGCGCGAGGCCGCCGGACTGAGCCAGGACCAGGTCGCGAAGGCGCTGAAGAGCCGCCGCGAGTCGGTCGGCAACTGGGAGTCCGGGCGCAGCGAGCCCCGGCCGCCCAAGCGGGCCGCGTACGCCCGGCTGCTGGAGGGACTTGCCGCGCGCTTTGCGCCGGAGGAGGAGGCGGCCGCGCCCGTCGTGCCGGCCGCCGAAGCCGCCGAGCCTGCCGAGGCCCCCGAAGCGGTCGCACCCGTCGTCGTGGAGTCCACCGAACCCGGGACGGCCGAGACAGCCGTCGCCGAACCGACCGCCTCCGCAGGCCCCACCCCCGTGCCCCGCACGACCGAGGGCAACGCCTCCCCGTACGAGCACGGGCCGCTCGCCGTCATCGACGCGGATGGCGGCGAGGTGTTCGCGTACTGCGTGGGCGGGCTGGTGCTCGACGTGCCCGCCAAGACGCTGCCCGTCCTGGTCGAGTGGGCCCTGGGCGAGGCGCGCCTCGGTGCCGAGCGGCTGCACCCGAGCGGTCAGGACGCCGACCCGCTGCTCGTCCTCACCGAGGCGGCGTGCGAGCGGTTCGGGCTGCCCGTACGGCTGTCGCGGGAGGAGGGGCTTGCCGGGCGGCTGCCGGAGGACCACAAGGTGCTCAAGCAGTTGGCGCGGGCCGAGTGGAAGCTGACCCGGCGCGGGTTCGGCCCGTGGGCCCGGATCTACCGGCCCGCACGCGGTGCGCGCCGCAGCTGCGTCCAGCTCTGCATCCCGCCCTGGAACGCGCTCGACGTCCGCCACTGGAACGGCGCCTCGCAGCTCCCGCCGGCCGAACTCGTGCGGCTGCTGGGAACGTACGCGTCGCGCGTGATGACTCCGCGGGGTTCCACTGCCGTCACCGGGCTGGAACTCATGACCTCGCTGCACCCGCCGACCCGGGCGAGCGCGCCCGACGCGGACGGCAAGCGGCACAGCGAGCGCAACCCCGGCTCGCTCGGCACCGAGCCCGTCGAGTGCGCCCCCTGCGAGGCCCCCGACGGGCACCCGCTCCTCGCCGACCTGCCCCGCTTCCACCAGCGCGGCCCGGCCGAGATGCTGTTCGAGGAGGCGTACGACTGGGCGCGGCCGCTCACGGACGACGAGTGCCTGAAGCGCCATCTGGTCGGCATCGACGTCAACCTCGCCTTCGGCGCGGCCGCCAACGGGGCCGTGGTCGGCCTGGAGGCGCCCGTGCACGTGAACAGCCCCGCGTTCGATCCGGCGTTGCCCGGCTCCTGGCTGGTCGACCTGTCCCACGTCGACCCGTCGCACGTCGTGATCGGCAAGGAGTGGCGGCGACTCGACGGGGACCTGCTGCCCAGCCCGTTCACGCCGAAGGGCGACCGCCCGGAGGGCCCCGCCTGGTACGCGACGCCGACCGTGGCGTACGCGGTGGAGCTCGGCTACGAGGTGGCGCCCGTCGAGGCGTGGGTGCGCCCGGCCAACGGGCGCTACCTGGACGGCTGGTACAAGCGACTGCGCGACGCCTACGTGACGACCATGGCGGACCTGGGCGTGAGCGAGGGGCTGGCGCCCGACGCGTTCCTGGCGGCGATGGACGGGTACCGGGACCGTGATCCGCAGCTCGCGGTCGTCCTGTCGGCGATCAAGGCGACGGTCAAGGGCGGCATCGGCAAGCTGAGGGAGCGGCCGCGCGGCGGAGGCTGGCGGCCGGGCCAGCCGTGGCCCGCGCTCAGCCGGCCGACCTGGCGCCCCGACATCCGGGCCGCCGTCATCTCGCGGGCCCGGATCAACATGCACCGCAAGATGGTCCGGCTGGCGGCCGCGACGGGCCAGTACCCGGTCGCCGTGCTCTCGGACTGCGCGGTGTACGCCTCCGACGGGCCCTCGCCGCTGGACTTCCTGCCGTACCGGGACGGCAAACCGCTGCCCGGGGGCTTCCGGCTCGGGGTCAGCCCGGGAATGGTGAAGCACGAGGGCTCGCAGACCACGCTGTGGGCGGAGGCCGTCCGGGAGGAGTACGGTCCGGAACTCAACCTGGCCCGGTACATCAAGGACGGCGCGGTCACCGCCAAGGACGACGGAGAGTAGGGGAACCAGCCGATGAACACGGTCGGGGAAGGTCTCGACGAGGCGGTCCAGCGGGCGTTCACCCGGCCCGCGCCCAAGTCGGCCGGTGCGCAGATGCGGTACCTCGTCAAGCAGCTCAAGGGCACCAGGGCCGTCGCCGCGCTCCTGGGGACCACTCAGCGCACGGTCGAGCGGTACGTGCGCAACCAGCTGAAGAAGCCCCGCCCGGAGCTGGCCGCCCGCCTGGAACGGGAGGTCAAGCGGCGCTGGCAGCCGCAGATCCAGGCGAAGGCCCGCAAGGCGGCGGCGACCACCGGCGGCATCGTCATCGACACCCGGGCCCGGTTCGGCTACACGGCGGCGCCCGGCTCCACCGACGACGCGCGGCTGCGTCACCTCACCGTGGCGCTCCCGCCGACGTACGCGGCCCGGCTCTTCGAACTCCGGGAGCAGGGCGGCAGCGACCGCCAGCTCCAGGAGGTCGCTGCCGAGGGACTGCAGGAGATCTACTTCAAGGACGGCGGGCGCCGGGCGCAGGGGCTCCTCGTGGAGTACACCGACCTGGAACACGTCGCCTTCGACCTCTGACGAGCCGTCGCGAAGGCGCCGTCCGGCACCCCCGCACGCGGGAGGCGCGCCCCTCTTGCGGAGCGGCCTCCCGTATGCAGGGCCGAGCGGGTACTTCGGTCGCTTCGGTCGCTGTGGCGCGGTGCGTACGGGGGTGACCTGCGGGTTCGTCGCGTGGGTGGCTCAGCGACCCAGGACGACACGTCCGGGTGTTCTCCGTACCGACGGCTCTCGTCCGCCTAGCCGACCGGGCCGGTGAGCACGGAGGTGAAGACGTCCTTGCCGTCCTGGTGGCCGGTGACCTCCACCGTGACCATGTTGCCGGGCTCGTGCTCCACCCGGGTCACCTCGATCCAGCAGGGCCGGTCGAGTTCGGCGTACTGGTGGAAGTCGTTGGCGGCGGCGGCCGGGGTGAACGGCCTGGGCGCCATCACGGCGCAGGCGGCCTGGCGGGCCGCTTCGAGCAGGACCATGCCGGGCACGTGATCGCCCTTGTGGTCGAAGAGGATCGGATGGTCGAGGTCCGGGGTGAGCAGCCAGCGCGGGCTTCCGCCGGGTGTGCCCCCGGGGGCGGGGGAGAGCACGACATCCGTGGTGAACGGCCTTCCGACGACGGCCGGCGGCAGCGGATTGCGGGCCGGGTGCGTTTCGGTGGCCGGTGGCTGGGCGGCGCGGTTCTGACGTAACCGGTTGTAGACGGCCGGGGGGATCACGGAGATCTGCCCGGTGCCGCCCGCCAGGGAGCGGCCGCCCCGGCGGAGCGCGAACTCGAAGGCGACGCGGCTGGCGATGCCCCTGCGCCGGACGATGTCCGTGCACCGGGTGTCGAGGTCGAAGTCGGTGGGGCCCGAGGCGATGCGCAGATTCCCGGGATCGGCCGTGTACGTGATGCTCGACATCACGAAGTTGTGGCCGAGCGGCACGCCCAGCTCCACGTGGGAGACGTAGATGCCCGCCTGCCGGAACGTTTCCGCGATCTGGAGCGGGTCGTGGCTCGTGCCGTCCTGGCTCCGGAACATGGTGTGGGCGCGAGGCCATTGGCCGGTCAGCGCGAAGTTCATCCCGTCCCGGGAGTCGCATCCGGTGAGGAACACCTCCGCGACCGAGTCGCGGTGCACGTACTCCTTCGCGACCGTGCTGGTCAGCCGCGGCGCGGCCGGGACGGTTCTGGCTTCAGCAGTGGTGAGACTCATGGTGCCCCCGTCTGGACTTGAAACCTGCGTTCGGCGACGCCACTTAAGATACGGACCTACCGGTTTTCTTCAATCGGGCCAAAAGTAAAGACTTCACCAAGGACTGAGCGTTTACTTGAATATCCTATTCCGTTTCACTGTCGCTGACGGGCACTTGACCCTTCACAAGCAGACAGGAAAGCGGACGTAAGGTGCATGATTCCTCGCCTCGTTCGCGTCAGCCGCCTCCGCTGTTGCGATAAGAAACCTGTCAGACGGTTTCTTATGTTGGTTCGCGGTGCATTTTTCGGGGAGAACGACTGGAGAAACCAACTGTTTCCAAGGCCGGGGCTCACGAGGCCCCCGGCCGCATGCAGAATGATCAGCTGAACCCCCTGAGGCGCACGTCGCGACTGTAAACCAACCAGCCGTGCGGTTTGCTAGGGTGTGCACGAGTCAGTATGGAGAATCCAGGGTGAATCGGACGGCTTCCCGCCCGTTCCGCGCCCGGCCCGGAGGAGGACACGATGGTGAAGCAGGCGCGAGCGGCTGTGACGCGTCAGGCCCTCATCTCGGCCGCGGCGGAGGTCTTCGGCGCCGACGGGTACGCCATGGCGACGCTGCCGGTCATCAGCGGCCGGGCCGGAGTGAGTTCGGGCGCCCTGCACTTCCACTTCCCCAACAAGGACGCGCTGGCGGCCGCGGTGGAGGCCGCCGCCGCGGAGTCCGCCCTCGCGCTGACCGAGGAGAGCGCCAGGGCCGCCGAGGGGGGCCGGCTCCAGGGGCTCGTCGCCGCCGTGGGCCGCCTGATGGACGCGGTCACCGACGACCCGGTCGTGCGCGCGGGCTTCCGGCTGGGCGGCGACCCTTCGCGCAAGAGCGAGGCCAAGCTCCACGACTGGTGGTACGAGTGGGTGCGCAACGCCCTCGTCCAGGCCCGCGCCAACGGGGAGTTGGCCGAGGACGTCTCGGCGGAGGACGCGGCGGTGGTCATCGTGGCGGCGACGCTCGGTCTGGAAACCCTCGGCGCGGCCGACCGGTACTGGCGGTCCGCGGAGCGGCTGGTCCAGCTGTGGGAGTTCACGCTGCCGCGGCTGAGCCCGGCGGAGTAGCACCGCGGCTCCGGTGCCACCCCTTGCCGGTCCCGGTGCGGCTCCCCGGAACGCTGTTCCGGGGAGCCTCCACCCAGTGAACGAGGCCTCCACCTCGCAAAACAGTCCATGCGGTCTGGTGATTCGAGGGCTTGCTGTTGCCGCGCGGCTCCCCTCGGACCCCTCAACTCGCTTCTCTTTGTCCGCATTTAGAGAAACTTATCGGATCAAGGTGACCGCCCCTCAAGGAACGCTGGCGCTCCGCACGAGATCAAACAGGACGCACGGTTTGGTATTGACATACCGCCCGTGCTGTTTTTAAATCGTTCCGTCAGTAGAAGTTCCAGGCCGTTCCGGCGGCCGGGGGATGACGGGGAGACCGCGTGGACATCGACGTACTCGGCACGCTCGCCGTGCGGGAACTGGGCACTTCGATCACACCGACCGCGCCCAAGCCCCGGCAGGTGCTCGCCCTGCTGGCCCTGCACGCGGACGAGGTGGTGCCCGTGGACACCCTCACCGAGGAGCTGTGGGGGAGCGAGCCGCCGCGCAGCGCCCGGCCCACCCTCCAGACCTACATCCTCCAGCTGCGCGAACTGATCACCGCAGCGCTCGAGGAGCACGGCGACGACACCCGCACGGCCAAGGACGTCCTGCTCACCGTCCCCGGAGGCTACTTACTCAAGGGCGGTGACGGCAGCCACGACGTGCAGGAGTTCGAGCGGCTGGCCGGCATGGGATACCGGGCCATGGATGCCGAGGACTTCCCCGAGGGTGCGCGGCTGCTCCGTGAGGCGCTGGCCCTGTGGACCGGCCCGGCACTCGCCGACGTCCACACCGGGACGCACCTCGACACCCAGATCAAGCGACTGGAGGAGAGCCGGCTGTGCGCCCTGGACCAGCGCATCGAGGCCGACCTCAGACTGGGCCGTCACCGCGAACTGCTCTCCGAACTCACCGTCCTGCTCAGCAGGTACTCCACCCATGAGAGCCTGTGCGGCCAGTACATGCTGGCCCTCTACCGCTCCGGCCGGCGCGGCGAAGCGCTGGACGCCTATCAGCGGCTGCGCTCCACACTGGTCCGCACGCTCGGGCTCGAACCCTCGCCCGCGCTGGCCAAGCTGCAGCGTTCCATTCTCATGGCCCGGCCCGAGGGCGTCGCGGGGGCGAGCGGAGTGCGGCTCGCCTGAGAGGGCAGCCGTACCGGCTGAGGGAGGGCATGTGATGCGGCGTACGCAGGATCAGGGCCCCGATGAGTGACGATCCGGTGCTTGCGGTGGTTTTCGCACCCGTGCCCGCCGCCTCCGGCCCGTCCGTCGAGGCGGAGCTCTGCGGCTCCCTCGACCCGGGACCGGCCGAGGCGGTGGCGGCCCGGGTGACCCAGCGGCACGCGTACACGGTGACGGCGGAGGCGTCCGGCGCCGGGCGCCTCACCCTGCGCGTCGCGCACGCGGACGGCGGTCGGGGCAGGCCCGGAGCCGCGGTGTTCGCCGACGTCCTGGCGCTGGCGGGCGGCGCGCGCGACACCGTCACCGTGGCCGGACACCAGCAGGACCTGATCCGCGCGGCCGTCGAGGAGCCGGCGGGCGGGCACGTCGGCCAGGTCGCCTGGAACTGGACGGGCCAGGTCGACCTGACCCGGTTCACCGCCGCCTGGCTGTCCGTCGCCGACCGGGAGACCGTGCTGCGGGCGGCCTTCGACTGGACTCACCTGCCCCGCCTGGTGCTGCACGACTGGGCCGCGATCGACGTCGCCCACCTCGCGCACGGCGCCGTCTCCTGGAGCGACCTGATCGAGCGCGACCGCCTGCGCGGCTTCGCACCGCACCGCCCCGGGCTGCTGCGCGTGACCCTGCTGGAGGGGCCGCCCCGCCCCGGGGGCACCCGCGCGCCCACCCGGGTCCTGCTCACCTATCACCGGGCGCTGCTGGACGAACGCGGCGTTCACCTGCTGCTGCGGGAGTTCTACCGGGCCTACGCCCGTGGCGGCGCCCTGCCCGGCCGCGAGCGGCGACCCGATGTGCGCGACCACGCCCGGTGGCTGGCCCGGCAGCGCACCGAGGCCGCCCGCGCCTACTGGGCGACGGCCGCCGCGCCCCCGGAGACGGCCGCGCGCGGGACGGCGGACGACGGCTCCCCGGCCGGGCCCCTCGGCACCGGCCGCGTGCACCGGCGGCTGCGGCCGCCCCAGACCACCCGGCTGCGCACCTGGGCCGCGATGCGCGGGGCGGGGGAGTCCAGCGCCCTGCACGCCGTGTGGGCCCTGCTGCTGTACCGGGCGGCCGGTGCGGCCGGCCCGGTGCCGGTCAGCTTCGGCGTGCACCTGTCGGCCCGGGACATTCCGATGGAGGGCGCCGCGGGCATTCCGGGGCTGCTGGGCAATCCGCTGCCGATGACGGTCACGGTCGACCCTGCCGAGCCGGTGGTCGGTCTGCTCGGGCAGGCGCGCGACGCCGCGCTGGACCTGGCCGTCCACGCCTGGGTGCCGGGCGACCGGGTCCGGGTCTGGACCGGCCGGAACCCCGATGCCGAACTCTTCGAGACCGGCATCGTGTTCGACAACCGGGTCGAGCTGCCCCCGGCGCTGCTGGCGGAGCTGCGCGCCCAGGGCGTCGAGGTGGACGCCCCGCGCAGCATCAGCGCCCACCCCGGACTGCCGCTCACCCTGGCGGCCCGGCACGACGCGGACGGCGGGCTCGCCCTGACGGTGCGCTACGACCGCCGGTGCCTGGGGGACGTGGACGCGTCCGCGCTGCTCTCGCACTGCGTACGCCTGCTGAGGTCGTTGCCGGACCACCACGATCCGCAGTCCTCCGTGGGCGACCTCCTCGAACTCCTCCAGGGCTTCGAGGTGCCCCGCGTGCTGCCGCGTCCGCCCGTGCCGGAGGGGCCCGACGTGGCGGTGCTGCGCGCCGGGGACCCGTCGGCCGACACGATCGTGCTGGTGCGGACACCGGGGGTGCCCGTGGGGACGTACGAGGCGCTGGCCCGTCATCACCGTGGCCCGGAACGGATCGTGAGCCTGCGGGCGGCGCGGCCGGGGGACCCTTCCGTGCTGTCCCGGGTGCCGGGGCCCCGGCGGCTGGTGCTGTGCGGGGCCGGGCCGGGGGGCGCGGCAGCGTACGAGATGGCGTGCGCGGCCGACGAGGGCACGGTAGCGGCCGTGGTCATGACGGGCGTCGGCAGCGGGCCCGGTTGTGCCCGCGCGCTGGCGAACGGTCTGAAGTCCGTGCGCGCGGGGAGTCGTTGACCGGCCTCCGAGCGGTTCTCCAGTGGAGTTGGAGCGGTGCTCCAGCGGAGTGGCCGATGCTGCCGTAAACGCTGGAGGTGGGGTATGGGCGGTCCGGGACCGGCAGTGTCCGCGTTGCGCATCGAGCGTGGACGGGCCACCGAGGAGGAACTCGCCGCGCTCACGGTGGTGCTGCTCGCCCTGCGCGCGGACGCCGGCGGGCAGCGGGCTGAGGCCCCGGCCGGGAGCGCCCCGGGGTGGAGCCCGGAGCCCGCCTACCGGGCTCCGCGCAGCTGGCGATAGTGCGGCAACGCATTCCAGGAAGGGACCTGACGACATGTCGATAACCGCTTCCCCCGTCCCGGAACTGCTGGGGCAGACCGGTCTTCGCGGCCGTGTGGCGGAACTGCGCGAGATCCACGCGGCCGCGGAGCACGGACCCGGAGACCGGGCGACCGAGGTGCAGCACGCCAAGGGCAAGCTGACGGCGCGCGAGCGCATCGAACTGCTCTTCGATCCGGGTTCGTTCCATGAGGTGGAGCAGTTGCGGCGGCACCGGGCGACGGGTTTCGGTCTGGAGGCGAAGCGGCCGTACACCGATGGTGTGATCACGGGCTGGGGGACGGTCGAGGGCCGGACGGTCTTCGTGTACGCGCATGACTTCCGGATCTTCGGCGGGGCGCTGGGCGAGGCCCACGCGACGAAGATCCACAAGATCATGGACATGGCCATTTCGGCGGGTGCGCCGTTGGTGTCGTTGAACGACGGCGCGGGTGCCCGTATCCAGGAGGGCGTCTCGGCGCTCGCCGGGTACGGGGGCATCTTCCAGCGCAACACCAAGGCGTCCGGTGTGATCCCGCAGATCAGCGTGATGCTCGGTCCGTGTGCGGGCGGCGCGGCGTACAGTCCCGCGCTGACGGACTTCGTGTTCATGGTGCGTGAGACCTCGCAGATGTTCATCACGGGTCCGGACGTCGTGAAGGCGGTCACCGGCGAGGAGATCACGCAGAACGGGCTGGGCGGCGCGGACGTCCACGCCGAGACGTCGGGCGTCGCGCACTTCGCGTACGACGACGAGGAGACCTGCATCGCCGAGGTCCGCTACCTGCTGTCCCTGCTGCCGCGGAACAACCGCGAGAACCCGCCCGTGGCGCCTGCCGCCGACCCCGCCGACCGCCGCTCGGACACCCTCCTCGACCTGGTCCCGGTGGACGGCAACCGCCCGTACGACATGGCGGAGGTCATCGAGGAACTGGTGGACGACGGTGAGTACCTGGAGGTCCACGAGCGCTGGGCGCGCAACATCATCTGCGCGCTGGCCCGGCTGGGCGGCGAGGTGGTGGGCATCGTCGCCAACCAGCCCAAGACGCTGGCCGGCGTGCTGGACATCGAGGCGTCCGAGAAGGCCGCGCGCTTCGTCCAGCTCTGCGACGCCTTCAACATCCCGATCGTGACGCTCCTCGACGTGCCCGGCTTCCTGCCCGGCGTCGATCAGGAGCACGGTGGGATCATCCGGCACGGCGCGAAGCTGCTCTACGCGTACTGCAACGCGACGGTGCCGCG
>NZ_JBFAUP010000039.1:0-27973 GCF_040679335.1 Streptomyces sp. NPDC052299
GGGGGGTGGGTCTGTTGTTTGTGTGTCTCTAGGTTTTTGCTTCGCTTGGTATCTGGCTGGCACCGGCCAGTTACAACGTCGGGCCCCCCCCCCCGGGGGGGGGGGCGCCCCTCCCGTGACCGGGGCCGGATCAGACCTGGCCGGCCTTCTCCAGGGCCGTGCAGCAGGTGTCCACGATCAGCCGCGTGACGACGTACGGGTCGACGTTGGCGTTCGGACGGCGGTCCTCGATGTAGCCCTTGCGGTCCTGCTCGACCTGCCACGGGATGCGCACCGAAGCACCGCGGTCGGAGACGCCGTAGCTGTACTCGTTCCACGGGGCGGTCTCGTGCAGGCCGGTCAGCCGGTCGTCGATGCCCGCGCCGTAGTTCTTGACGTGGTCCATCGGCTTCGAGCCCTCGCCCAGCGACTCGCAGGCCGTGATGATCGCGTCGTAGCCCTCGCGCATCGCCTTCGTGGAGAAGTTGGTGTGCGCGCCCGCGCCGTTCCAGTCGCCCTTGACCGGCTTCGGGTCGAGGGTCGCGGACACGTTGAAGTCCTCGGCGGTGCGGTAGAGCAGCCAGCGGGCGATCCACAGCTGGTCGGAGACCTCCAGCGGGGACAGCGGGCCCACCTGGAACTCCCACTGGCCCGGCATGACCTCGGCGTTGATGCCGGAGATGCCCAGGCCCGCCTTCAGGCAGTTGTCGAGGTGCTTCTCCACGATCTCCCGGCCGAAGATCTCGTCCGAGCCGACGCCGCAGTAGTAGCCGCCCTGCGCGGCCGGGAAGCCGCCCTCGGGGAAGCCGAGCGGCCGGTGGCCGTCGAAGAAGGTGTACTCCTGCTCGATGCCGAAGATCGCCTCCTGCCCGGCGAACCGCTCGGCGACCGGACGCAGCAGCGCCCGCGTGTTCGACGCGTGCGGGGTCATGTCGATGTCGAAGACCTCGCACAGGACCAGGATGTCGTCACCGCCGCGGATCGGGTCCGGGCAGCTGAAGACCGGCTTCAGCACCCGGTCCGAGGCGTGGCCCTCGGCCTGGTTGGTGCTCGACCCGTCGAAGCCCCAGATCGGCAGCGAGGCCACGTCGGAGGACGGGCTGCCGGACATGATCTTCGTCTTGGAGCGGAGCTTGGCGGTCGGCTCGGTGCCGTCGATCCAGATGTACTCAGCCTTGAACGTCACGGAAGCCATCCTTTGCGGGTGCTGCGGGTCTATGCGCCGCAGCCTCGCAAGCCGCGATTTCCCGACCGTTGCCCTCGTGTGAACCCCGTGTTACCGAGGTTTCCCCGGCGCCCCGGGGGTGTCGCGGTCACCCCTCGATGAACTGGTAGTCGCTCACGATGCGGCCGTCGGGGCCCAGTACGAGGACCTCCAGCCCGACGCCGGCGGCCTCGCCCCCGTCCCTGGGCGCCATCTCCCAGTTGAACTTGACGACGTCGTGGAGCCGGTCGGCGTTGCCGCGCGACCGGAAGACGAAGGTGCCGGGCGCGACGAACTCGTCGTGGGCGCGCGTCACCCGGAAGTCCAGCGCGTCGTACCCGCGCGCCTCCAGCAGGAGCCGGTCGAACCCCAGCGCTTCGGCGGCCTCCCGGATCTCCTGCGGAGGCCGTAGCACGTGGACCGCGTCGGCGGACCACAGCTCGCGGACGGCGGCGCGGCGGCGTTCCGCGTCGGGCTCGTTCCAGACGGCGACGTAGCGGTCGGTGAGCTCGTGGATGTCGATGTCGGCCATGGCTGATCCCCTGGGTACGAAGGTCCGGTGTGCGGCGACGACCCTTCCGCGCCGGGTGCGGCGCGGCAATTCCCCGCAGGGAATCGCGGATCAGCAGACGATCGGGATACACAAGGGGGGTGATCAGTGAACCGACCGGAGGCGGTCTCGCGACGGCGTTGCGCGGCTGGCGCACCCGGCGACGCGTCAGCCAGCTGGAACTGGCCGCGCGAGCCGGAACCACGCAGCGGCACCTCAGCTTCATCGAGAGCGGGCGGTCGGCCCCCGGGCGGTCGATGATCATCCGGCTCGCCGAATCCCTGGAGGTGCCGATCCGCGAGCGCAACGACCTGCTCCTCGCGGCCGGATTCGCCCCGGTCTACCCGCGGACGGACCTGGACGACCCCCGGCTCGCGCCGATCCGCACCGCCCTCGCCCGCATCCTGGACGGCCACCTGCCCTACCCGGCCGTCGTCGTGGACCGCCACGGCGATCTCGCCCTGGCCAACACCGCCTTCCACGTCCTCACCGCCGGGGTGGCCCCGCACCTGCTCGAACCGCCCATCAGCGTTCCCCGGGTCCTGCTGCACCCGCAGGGCCTCGCCTCCCGCATCGTCAACCTCGACGCGTGGGCCTGGCACATCGTCGACCGCGTCCACGCCGAGAGCGTGCGCAATCCGGACGACCGGCTCCGGAGCCTGGCCGCCGAACTCTCCGGCCTCGCCCCGCCCCGCCCGCGCGACTCACCGGACCACCTCGGCTTCGCCGTGCCCCTGCGCCTGAGGCCGCCCGACCCGGCCGACGACCGGGAGCTGACGCTGATCACCACGCTCACCCACTTCGGCACCGCCACCGACGTCACCGTTGCCGAACTGCGCCTCGAAGCGTTCCTCCCGGCCGACCAGGAGACCGGTGCCATGCTGGCCGAACTCCACCGGGCCTGAAGCCCCCGCCCCCGGAGGGCGGTTGGGCGGGCGTTGCGGCCCCCGAGCCCCCACCCGGCACACTGGACCCATGACGACACCCGAGAACCCCCTGCGCATCGGCCTCGCCGGCACCGGACCCTGGGCCCGCAACACCCAGGCCCCCGCCCTCGCCGCACACCCCGGCGTCGTGCTCAGCGGTGTGTGGGGCCGCCGGGCCGAGGCGGCCGGGGAGCTGGCCGCCGCGCACGGTGCCCCGGCGTTCTCCGGTGACGCGGGGCTCGACGAGCTGTTCGCCACCAGCGACGCCGTCGCCTTCGCGCTGCCGCCCGACGTGCAGGCCCCGCTGGCCGCCCGCGCCGCCGCGGCCGGCTGCCACCTGATCCTGGACAAGCCGGTCGCCACCACGGTCGCCGCTGCCCGCGAGGTCGCCGAGGCCGCCGAGCAGGCCCGGGTCGCCTCCGTCGTGTTCTGCACGCTCAGGTTCGCCCCGCGGCCCGCCGCCTGGATCGCCGAACAGGCCGCGACGGGCGACTGGTTCACCGCCCGCGCCGAATGGATCGCCGCGCTCTGGGCCCCCGGCACCGACAACGACTACGCCGCGTCCCCCTGGCGCCGGGAGCGCGGCGGCCTCTGGGACGTCGGCCCGCACGCCCTCTCGGTCCTGCTGCCGGTCCTGGGCGACGTCACCGGGCTGACCGCCGCCCGTGGCCCCGCCGACGCCCACCACCTCGTCCTGCGCCACACCTCGGGAGCGTCCAGCACGGTCACCCTGACCCTGGGCGCGCCGGCGGCCGCCGCCGGGGTCGAGGTCGTCCTGCGGGGCGAGCACGGCGTCGCCGAGCTGCCGAGGTGGGACGGGGCGGTGGACGCCTTCGCGGCGGCGGTGGACGCGCTGATCGCCTCGGTGCGTACGGGCGAGGCCCACCCCTGCGACGTGCGGTTCGGCCTCCGCCTGACGGAGCTCCTGGCGGAGGCGGAGGCGCAGGTCCGGGGCGCGGAGTAGCCGCCCGGCGGTGCGGGGTCAGCCGGCGGACCCCGCACCGCCGCCCCCCTCCTCCGACACCGCCGCCAGGAAGCCCTCCAGGAACCGCCGCACCGCCGCGACCTCCCCGGCGTCGAACTCCCGCAGCAACGCCACCGCGCTCCCGATCGCCGGGCCGAAGGCCGCCCAGCCCAGCTCCACCGCCCGTGGCGTCACCCGCAGCAGCACCCGCCGCCGGTCCCGCTCGTCCCGCGTCCGCGTCAGATGGCCCAGCCGCTCCAGCCGGTCGATGAGCGACGTCGTGCCCGCCGAGTTGAGTCCGAGCTCCGCCCCCAGCCGCCCGGCGGTGACCCCGGTCCCCTCCCGCTCCGCGTCGAGCAGGCACACCAGGGCGCGTACATCCGTCGGATGCATCCCGTTCCGGGCCGCGAACTCCGCCTGGCGCAGCCCGAATGCGGACGTCGCCTTCCGCAGCAGATGGACGATCTCCAGCTCCGGCCCCTGCTCACTCATCCCCGGCACCTCCCGCTATTGTCTCGCTCAGCGAGATAATATCCAGGTGCACGGAGTCCAGGGAGCGCGCCCATGACACCCACCCCGCCCGCCACGACCGCCGACGCGGCCTTCCTCGCCGCCTACGACGCGACCGTCGCGGCCACCTGGCCGCCCGGCACCACGCCGACCACGGTCCCCACCCCGTACGGCACCACCCACCTCAACAGCCACGGCCCCGAGGACGCCCCGCCCCTGGTCCTGCTGCCCGGCGGTGGCGCCACCTCCACCGCCTGGTACGCCCAGGCCGCCGCCCTCGGCCGGACCCACCGCGTCCACGCCGCCGACCTGATCGGCGAACCGGGCCGCAGCACGCCGGGGGAGCGGCCCGTCCGCAGCGTCGAAGACCTCTGCGACTGGCTCGACGCCCTGCTCGACGGCCTCGGCGCCACCGGACCGGTCGCCCTCGCCGGCCACTCGTACGGCGGGTGGATCGCCCTGCACTACGCCCTGCACGCGCCGGACCGGCTCCGGAAGCTGATCCTCCTCGACCCCACCGGCTGCTTCAGCGGATTCCGCCCGGGCTATCTGCTCCACGCCCTGCCGATGCTGCTTCGCCCGAACGCCGCCCGCGTCCGCGCCTTCCTGGACTGGGAGACCGGCGGCGCCGCGCTCGAACCGCACTGGCTGCAGCTGCGCGAGGCGGCGGCCGGTTTCCCTGCGGCCCGCCCGGTCACCGGCCCCCGCCCGAAGCCGGAGGCCCTGCGCGCCCTCGCCGTACCGACGCTGGTCCTGCTCGCCGGCGCCGGCCGCGCCCACGACGCCTGCAAGGTGGCCGCCGCCGCGCACCGGCTGCTGCCGCGGGCGGAGACGGCCGTCCTCCCGGGCGTCTCCCACCACGCGCTGCCCCCGCACGCCCCGACGGCCCCCGAACTCAACCGCAGGATGGGCGAGTTCCTCGCCTAGGTCGTGCCGGGCCTAGCCCTTGCGTCCCAGCGCGTCCCGGACCGCCTCGTCCGACCGGCCCACGACCGCCGTGCCGTCCTCCGCCGTGATGATCGGCCGCTGGATCAGCTTCGGGTGCTCGGCGAGCGCGGTGATCCAGCGCTCCCGGGCCTCCGCCTCACGCGGCCAGTCCTTCAGGCCCAGCTCCTTGGCGTCCGCCTCCTGGGTGCGCGTGATGTCCCACGGTTCGAGGCCGAGCCGGTCGAGCACCGCCCGGATCTCGTCCGGCGACGGCACGTCCTCCAGGTAACGGCGGACCGTGTAGTCGACCCCCTCCGCGTCGAGCAGCTGCACCGCGCTGCGGCACTTGGAACACGCGGGATTGATCCAGATCTCCATGGGACCAAAGGTACGGGATGGACCTCGCGGAAGGGGCCGAAAACCCCTCTGGCCAGGGACGATTGTCAGTGCGGGCCGGTAGAATGGGAGTCAGTTCGTGAGGGTTTCCGAAGAGTTCCGCCACCGTGCCAGGAGGTAGCCCATGGCCGTTGCCGCAGTCACGACCAAGCCGCTCGACAAGCCCCTGACCAAGAAGCCGCTCCCCGCCGGCCGCCCCCGCGAGTGGTACGTCTCGCACAACCGCCGCCTGAAGGCGATGCGCCTCGCGATCGCCCTGCTCGACACCGGCGTCTACCTCCCGTCCAGCGCGAACAACGCCCGCATACGCACGACCGCCGCGTGCCTCGGCATCCACCCGCCGTCCGACATCACCTGCCGCATGGTCCGCGCGCTCATCCGCTACGGCCGCTGACCTCCGAGCGACGAGGGGCGGGTCCCGGAAGCAGTCCTTCCGGGACCCGCCCCTCTCAGTACCCGTCGCAGGTCGCCGTCGCGTACGCACCCGAGGCCGAGTCCGTACGCCGGGTGCCGTCGTCCACGGTCACCGAGCACGCCACGTCACCGCCGCCCCGGCCGACGCTCACCACGAACGTGCCGCCGCTCATGAAGCCCTTCGTGTCCAGCTCCCCGGCCCACGGCAGCGACCGCAGCGCCAGCCGCCCGGTCGCCAGCTCCTCACCCCGCCAGGTGCTGTACGTCAGCACCACGTCGCGGGCGGTCCCCGTCACCTCGTACCGGATGTGCACCTTCCGGGAGCCCTCGGACCGGAGGACGTCCGACAGCACCGCCATGACCGCGCCCGCGGCGAGCGCCAGCAGCACGGCGACGAACAGCAGCACCCACGGCCACATCCGCCGCCGGGGCGGCGGCGGGACCGGACCGCCGGGCGGAGCCTGCTCACTCATCCCCCCAGCCTCCGCGCTCCGGGCCCGCACCGCGACCCCCCGGGGTCCGTCCGGCTGCCCCCCACGGATACGGCCGGGCGATCAGCGCGATCGTGTGCCCGGCCGGGAGGGTAAAGTGGTTCGGCGCCCAACGCCGCGCGTACGCGTGTGCGGGGTCCGCGCCCACGCGGCGCAGGCCGAGGCGCACCAGTTTTTCCGGCGGACGAGAGAGCGAGCGAGCGGATGCGCATGATGACGCCCCGCACCGCCGCCTGCCCGCCGTGACCCGTCACCCCTGAGCCCTGCCCGCTGTCCGCCGCGATGCGCCGGACACGGCGGCAGGCTCCGCCCGGCCCTGAGCGCCGGACGCGTCGGCCCGCTCCGCGCGGCCGCCCCGAGCCGCAGAACGCGGCGACAGGCGCCGATCCGTCGGAGCAGGCCCTGCCCCCCGTCCTCCCCGCTGTCCAGCCCCGCACGCCCGCGTCGCTCCGCGTCCGGGCGGGCCCGACCGACAGGTACGCCGTCTTGTCCTTCACCACGCCCGCGTTCGCGCCCCGCCTGCGCGCCCTCAAGCCCGACTGGATGTCCGATCCCAAGGTGTGGCGCACCGAGGTCCTGGCCGGACTCGTCGTCGCGCTGGCCCTCATTCCCGAGGCCATCTCCTTCTCGATCATCGCCGGGGTGGACCCCGCGATTGGCCTCTTCGCCTCCTTCACCATGGCGGTCACGATCTCCGTCGTCGGCGGACGCCGGGCGATGATCTCCGCCGCGACGGGCGCGGTCGCCCTGGTGATCGCCCCGGTCAACCGCGAACACGGCTTCGGCTACCTGGTCGCCACCGTGATCCTGGCGGGCGTGTTCCAGATCGCCCTGGGCGCCCTGGGCGTCGCCAAGCTGATGCGATTCGTGCCGCGCTCCGTGATGACCGGCTTCGTCAACGCCCTGGCGATCCTGATCTTCATCGCCCAGGTGCCCGAGATGCACGACGTGCCCTGGGCGGTCTACCCGCTGATCGGCGGCGGGCTGCTCCTGATGGTCTTCTTCCCGAAGGTCACCCGGGTGATCCCGGCGCCCCTGGTCTCCATCGTGGTCCTGACCGTCATCACGGTGGCGGCCGGCATCGCGGTCCCGACCGTGGGCGACAAGGGCGAGCTGCCCTCCTCGCTCCCCGTGCCCGGCCTGCCCGACGTGCCGTTCACGCCGGACACGCTGACCACCATCGCCCCGTACGCCCTGGCGATGGCGCTGGTCGGCCTCATGGAATCCCTGATGACCGCCCAGCTGGTCGACGACATCACGGACACCCGCTCCAACAAGACCCGCGAGTCGGTCGGCCAGGGCGTCGCCAACATCGTCACGGGCTTCTTCGGCGGCATGGGCGGCTGCGCCATGATCGGCCAGACGATGATCAACGTCCGCGTCTCCGGAGCCCGCACCCGCCTCTCCACGTTCCTCGCGGGCTCGTTCCTGATGGTCCTCTGCATCGTCTTCGGCCCGGTCGTCTCCGACATCCCGATGGCGGCGCTGGTCGCCGTGATGGTGATGGTCTCCTTCGCCACGTTCGACTGGCACTCCATCGCCCCGAAGACCCTGCGCCGCATGCCGGTGGGTGAGACGGCGGTCATGGTCATCACCGTCGCCATCGTCGTCGCCACGTCCAACCTGGCGATCGGGGTCGTCGTCGGCTCGGTCACCGCGATGGTGATCTTCGCCCGCCGCGTCGCGCACCTGGCCGACGTCACCGCGGTCGTGGACCCGGACGGCGGCCAGGTCGTCTACTCCGTCACCGGCGAACTCTTCTTCGCCTCCTCCAACGACCTGGTCACCCGCTTCGCGTACGCCACCGACCCCGACAAGGTCGTCATCGACCTCACGGCCACCCACATCTGGGACGCCTCGTCGGTCGCGGCCCTGGACGCGATCGAAACGAAGTACGCCGCGCGCGGCAAGACGGTCGAGATCGTGGGCCTCAACCAGCCGAGCGCGGCCCTGCACCGCACGTTGAGCGGCGAGCTGACGGGCGGGCACTGAGGGGGCGGCGCGGGGCCCCTGAGCGGGCGGCCGGGGGAGCGGCCCCCGGCCGCCCCGGGCCCCGTCGTCGCGCCTACCCCGCGACGGCCCCGTGCAGGAAGACGTCGACCAGCTCCCGCGGGGTCAGGTCCGGCTCGTCCTCCGTACGCGGCTGCGTGAACAGCAGCCCGAAGAAGAGCGCCGCGATCTGCTCCGGCGGCCGGCGCAGGGCGGCCCGGTCGGGCTCCAGCAACTCCGCCACGGCCGCCCGGACCAGGGCCGACGACTCATTGCGCCCCGCCCCGCGCACCGGTCCGGGGTGCTTGCCGCCGCCGTGCCCCAGCGACCCCAGGATCGCGCCCACCCTGGCCAGGTGCGCCTGAAGCGCCTCGGCCGCCTCCACGAGCCGGTCGGGCAGCGGCTGGGCCAGGTCGATCGCGTCGAGCTCGCGGATCGCGTGCTCGGGGGACAGCGCCTCGGCCACACACGCCTGCATCAGTTCGTCCTTGTCGGCGAAGACCCGGAAGACCGTGCCCTCCCCGATGCCCGCGGCCCGGGCGATCTTCGCGGTCGTCACGGCGGAGCCGTACTCGGCGATCAGCGGAATCGCCGTCTGAATGATCATCGCGCGCCGCTGCTCCGGCGACATGGCGGGGGCGCGGCGGCGGGTGGTGTTCTTCTTGGTTTCGGTCATGCCCCCACCATACGGAGTGAGCCCTCACTCCGTCAATGAGTGAGGACTCACTCCGTTCTGCCCGAGGCCCTTCGTCAGCCCCGCCCCAGAAGCGCCCGCACCGCCGAAGGCCCGCTGTGCGCAGGCCTTGCCGCTGGAACAGGACGCCGCGCGTACGAGATGCTGCCGCCGGCGTCCGGATCGCTGCGCACGACGAGGACGCTCGCCGTCACTCGCCAAGTCATCGAGGCCACAGGCACGAAGGCGCCCGAGGTCGTGAGCTGGATCGAGGAGTCACGCCGATGGATCTGAAAACGTACACGCACGCCGACGCCCCGGACGTGCGCTCCCTGCTTCTGGACATACACGACGAGGTCTACGCGAACGAGCCCGACCCGTTCCACTCGCGCGAGCGGTTCTCGTACTACGTCGATCTGTGGTCCGGGCGCGAGGACTGGCTGTGCGTCTCGGGCTGGGAGGACGGCGGAGCGGTCGGGTACGCGTACGGTTCGCGCTTCAAGCCGGGCGGCTGGTGGAAGGGCGCGGACCGGCCCAGGGGTGTGCGCGGCCGCATCTTCGCTCTGTCCGAGCTGATGGTGGTGCCCCGGTGGCAGGGGACCGGCCGGGCGCGGCAGATTCACGACGCGCTGATCCAGTCGGTCGAGGTCGACTTCGTGACGCTCCTGGTCGACTCCGCCCACCCGAGGGTGCAAGCCCGGTACGAGAAGTGGGGCTACGAGAAGCGGGACGAGGCCAAGCCTTCGGACGACTCCCCGCTGTACGCGGTCATGGTCAGGACGCTGTGCGGGGCACCTGCGCGCCTGAACAGTGAGGGGTGAAGCAAAAGAGCCCGTCACTCTCCGCGGAGCGCGGCAGGGGTGAACGTGGATACGACCTTGTCCCCGCAGTCCATTAGGCATCGTCTGCCCGGCCGTGCCCCACGGCATCGAGCAGTGCCCGCAAAACGTGCCACGCACGAGTGCGGCGGTCGCCGTCGCCGGAGCAGACGTACACGGTGCTGAGTGCCGCGACCAGCACCGCGAGTGCTGCCATGCCGGCGAGCGGCAGAAGGACGAGCGATGTCATGCGAGTGACCTCTCCAGTGGACGAGCGGGACCCCGGATGCGTCCGGTGACCCCACGGTCCGACACGGCCGGGCGCTCAAGGTGGACGTGGCCGATGGCTGACGAACGCCTCCCGGAATCGGGGGACTTCAGGCGCTCCGAGACGTTGTCCGACAGAATCTGACAGTGCCTTCCCGCCGGACCGGCGACTCGCATGACGCCCGAGGCGCGTCCTACGACGATCGGATCGGCGAACAGTGCACGGAAGGGAGGGGCCATGACGTCGGCGGCGGACGGGTCCACGACAGGGCCGGCGCTGGAACAGCTCCGGTACCGGCTGCATCGACTGCACCGGGAGAACGGCGAGCCGAGCTACCGGGTCATCGCGCGGCGTACCGGAAGGGCCGTCGCTCATGAGACGGCCAGGGTCGTCCTGCGCTGTGAGAGCCCGCCTCGCTGGGGTCCGCTGGAACTCTTGGTGGAGGCTCTGGGCGGCGACGTGGACGAGTTCCGGGCGCTCTGGATTGCCATGCGCGACGAGGTCTCGCCCCTGGCCCTGCCCACAGCCGCCGAACAGGATGAGCCGGAGGAGCCGAGCCCGGTCGCGCAGCTCAGTATCCCCGAACTCGCCGATGCGGAGGCCGACCTCCAGGACCGGGTGGCCGAGCACAGCCGTCGGGAGGGTGAGACCCGTACCGACCTCCTGGCCGCCCTGGAGGCCCGCGCCGACCTCTCCGACCGGCTGGCCGTGCTGCACGAGGAGCTGGGCCGGGAGCGGGGGCGCAGCGAGGAACTGCGCCGACGGGTCGACGAGCTGGAGGCGGAACTGGCGGTGTGCGCCCGGCGCGTGGTGTGGCTGCAGGACGAACTACGAGCGCTCCGCGACGAGCGGCTGGGGTTGCTCAAGCAGCTGAACGGGCTCCACATCAGGAGGGCGGAGCTGTACTTCACCTGGGCCCGCGAGGAGGAGCGCCGGCGGCGCGCCGCGGAGGCGGGCCGGGAGGTGGCCGGTCAGGAGCGGGACCGCGAAGTCGCGGATCTTCGCGTACGGCTGGCTGGGGCGGAGAGCCTGCTGAGGTCCCTTGCGGCCTCCAGGTCGCAGGAGGACCAGTTCCTGGCGGGACGCGACGACACCGGTTGAGGCCCAGGGGATCGGTGTCCCCGCGGGTCGTCGCGGCGCGGGCACGGAGAAGCAGTGAGGGCCGCCTCCCGGCTCCGGGAAGCGGCCCTCACTGACGTCCGCCTTTACAGGTCGAAGTACAGCTCGAACTCGTGCGGGTGCGGGCGCAGCTGGATCGGGGCGATCTCGTGGGTGCGCTTGTAGTCGATCCACGTCTCGATCAGGTCGGACGTGAAGACGCCGCCCGCCTGCAGGTACTCGTTGTCGGCCTCGAGGGCGTCCAGGACGGCCGGGAGGGACGTCGGGACCTGCTGGACGTTGGCGTGCTCCTCGGGAGCCAGCTCGTACAGGTCCTTGTCGATCGGCTCGGCGGGCTCGATCTTGTTCTTGATGCCGTCCAGGCCGGCCATCAGGAGCGCCGAGAAGGCCAGGTACGGGTTGGACGACGGGTCCGGGGCGCGGAACTCGACGCGCTTGGCCTTCGGGTTGGAGCCCGTGATCGGGATGCGCATCGCGGCGGAGCGGTTGCGCTGCGAGTACACCATGTTGACCGGGGCCTCGAAGCCGGGCACCAGGCGGTGGTAGGAGTTCACCGTCGGGTTGGTGAAGGCCAGCAGCGACGGGGCGTGCTTGAGGATGCCGCCGATGTAGTAGCGGGCGGTGTCCGAGAGGCCGGCGTAGCCCTGCTCGTCGTAGAACAGCGGGTCGCCGCCGGACCACAGGGACTGGTGCACGTGCATGCCCGAGCCGTTGTCGCCGAAGATCGGCTTCGGCATGAAGGTCGCGGTCTTGCCGTTGCGCCAGGCGACGTTCTTCACGATGTACTTGAAGAGCATCAGGTCGTCGGCCGCGGCGAGCAGCGTGTTGAACTTGTAGTTGATCTCCGCCTGGCCGCCGGTGCCGACCTCGTGGTGCTGGCGCTCGATCTCCAGGCCGCTCTTCTGGAGCTCCAGGGACATCTCGGCGCGCAGGTCCGCGAAGTGGTCGACCGGGGAGACCGGGAAGTAGCCGCCCTTGTAGCGGACCTTGTAACCGCGGTTGTTCTCGATCGCACCGGTGTTCCAGGCGCCGGCCTCGGAGTCGATGTGGTAGAAGCTCTCGTTCGCCGACGTCTGGAAGCGGACGTTGTCGAAGACGTAGAACTCGGCCTCGGGACCGAAGTACGCGGTGTCGGCGATGCCGGTGGAGGCCAGGTACGCCTCCGCCTTCTTGGCCACGTTGCGCGGGTCACGGCTGTACTGCTCGCCGGTGATCGGGTCGTGGATGAAGAAGTTGATGTTGACGGTCTTGTCACGGCGGAAGGGGTCGACACGGGCGGTCGACAGGTCCGCGCGGAGCGACATGTCGGACTCGTGGATGGCCTGGAAGCCGCGGATCGACGAGCCGTCGAAGGCAAGCTCGTCGGCCGGGTTGAAGGTCGCCGCCGGGACGGTGACGTGCTGCATCACGCCGGGCAGGTCACAGAACCGGACATCGATGAACTTGACGTCATTGTCGGCGATGAACTTCTTCGCGTCGTCGGCGTTCTGGAACATCCAACTCCTCCTACTCCCGGCCCGGGAGGGGACGGGGTTGCAGCTCGTTGTGGCCAGTGCGGTGGCACACGCTGGACCCGACCATAGGCAGACGGGATTTCTCAAGCATGACCCATTTGTTTCGCCGAAGTTAACCGGCGCGGGTGCGGGGAGCGGTCGTACGGGCCCCGGACCGCCCCTTCGGCGTGGCCTCACGGGCCTCACGGCCGTATCAGAAGGGTGTCCGAGGAGTGGGACGACGCGTGGGACGGCACCCGCGGGGGAGGGCGTGCGGCCGGGCGCAGTACCGTGGTCGGGTGGACAATAGGCAAGCAATCGGATCGTGGCTCTCCGGGCCGCGTGCGGCCGCCGAGGACATGGGCGCCGACTTCGGCTACCGGGGCAGGCGGCTCGGCCTCCCCGAACAGGGTCCCGGCGCCATCGCCCCGCTCGGCCGGCGCTTCGGGGCCCTCTTCATCGACTGGGCCCTGTGCATGCTGATCGCATACGGGCTGTTCGCTCGCGGTGACCAGCAGGCGGCCGGGAACTGGGCGCTCGGCATCTTCCTCGTCATGAGCGTGCTCACCGTCGGGACGATCGGCTGCACCCCCGGCAAGCGCCTCACGGGCATCCGGGTCGTCGCCGAGGACGGCGGCCGTCTCGGCCCCGTCCGGGTCCTCATCCGCAGCGTCCTTCTCTGCCTGGCGATCCCGGCCCTCGTCTGGGACCGCGACGGCCGGGGCCTCCACGACCGCCTGTCCCGCGCGGTCCAGATCCGCGTCTGAGACGTGACGTGGAGAACCGAAAGAGGGCGGGCCGTGAACCACCAGGTTCACGGCCCGCCCTCTTCGCCTTCCGTACGCGCCGGCGTCAGCGCATCCTGCCGCCGCGCGGCATCCGCATGCCCTTCGGCATGGGGCCCTTCGGGAGCGGCATGTTGCTCATCAGGTCGCCCATCGCGCGGAGCCGGTCGTTGGCGGCCGTGACCTGCGGGCCGGTCAGGACGCGGGGCATCTTCAGCATCTTGGTGCGGACCTTCTTCAGGGGCACCTGGCCCTCGCCGTTGCCGACGATGATGTCGTGGACGGGGACGTCCACCACGATGCGGGCCATCTTCTTCTTCTCGGCCGCGAGCAGGCCCTTCACCCGGTTCGGGTTGCCCTCCGCGACCAGTACGATGCCCGCCTTGCCGACGGCGCGGTGCACGACGTCCTGGTTGCGGTTCATCGCGACCGCCGGGGTCGTCGTCCAGCCCCGGCCCACGCGGTCCAGGACCGCCGCGGCGGCGCCCGGCTGGCCCTCCATCTGCCCGAAGGCGGCGCGCTCGGCGCGGCGTCCGAAGACGATCGCCATCGCGAGGAGCGCGAGCACGAAGCCCAGGATGCCCAGGTAGATGGGGTGGTCGATCAGAAAACCGATCGCGAGGATGACACCGAAGGTGACGATTCCCACACCCGCGACCACAAGACCGATCTTGGAGTCGGTCCGCTTGGTCATCTTGTAGGTCAGAGCGATCTGCTTGAGCCGCCCCGCGTTCTCGGCGCTGTCCGCGCCTTCAGTGGTGTTTGCCTTCCTCGCCATGCAATGAAGTTTACGTGGCTCGCGAACGACGGGCGCCCACGGCCTCCCGTTCCGGCACGTAGCCGGACTCGGCCCGGTCCTTGGCCCGGCGGCGGTCCTCCAGGACGGCCGTCCAGGCGTTGCGGCGGGCGGTGCGCTGGCCGCCGCTGAGCAGCAGCGACTCCACGGCGCGGAGGGTGTTGGTGACGGTCGGGATGACGGTGGCGCGTACCGGTGCGGCCTGCATCGTGGCAAGTCCCCTCGGGAACGAAGGTCGTGTGCTGCGCGGACTGGAGACGGACGGCGGTGGTGTCACCGCGCTGCGCGTGCGTCCAGGGTCACCGTTCGGTGTTACCAGCGCGTGACCGGTCGGTCAAACACCAATGAAACCTCGATACGGGCCCCGCGCACGCCGACGCGGTCCGTCCGCGCCCCGGGCCCCTCGGACCTGCGGGGAGCGGGCGGACCGCGCCGGGTGGAGCAGGGTTACGCGGACGCCACCGGGGCCTGGGCCTCGCGCCGGTCCATCGCCTGCTGGAAGAGGCGGCCCGCGCGGTACGAGGAGCGGACGAGCGGGCCGGACATGACGCCGGAGTACCCGATCGCGTCGGCCTCGTCCTTGAGCTCCACGAACTCGTGCGGCTTCACCCAGCGCTCGACCGGGTGGTGGCGCACCGACGGCCGCAGGTACTGCGTGATCGTGATGAGCTCGCAGCCCGCGTCGTACAGGTCCTGCAGCGCCTCGCTGACCTCTTCGCGGGTCTCGCCCATGCCGAGGATCAGGTTCGACTTGGTCACCAGGCCGGCCTCACGGGCGCGGGTGATGACCTCCAGGGACCGCTCGTAGCGGAAGCCCGGGCGGATGCGCTTGAAGATGCGCGGCACGGTCTCCACGTTGTGCGCGAGCACCTCGGGGCGCGAGGAGAAGACCTCCGCGAGCTGGTCGGGCTCGGCGTTGAAGTCGGGGATCAGCAGCTCGACCTTGGTGCGGCCGGCCTCCCGGTCCGCCGTCTGCGCGTGGATCTGGCGCACGGTCTCCGCGTACAGCCAGGAGCCGCCGTCCTCCAGGTCGTCGCGGGCGACGCCGGTGATGGTGGCGTAGTTCAGGTCCATCGTGACGACGGACTCGCCGACGCGACGGGGTTCGTCCCGGTCCAGCGCCTGCGGCTTGCCCGTGTCGATCTGGCAGAAGTCACAGCGCCGGGTGCACTGGTCACCGCCGATGAGGAACGTGGCCTCGCGGTCCTCCCAGCACTCGAAGATGTTGGGGCAGCCGGCCTCCTGGCACACCGTGTGCAGACCCTCGCTCTTGACGAGTTTCTGCAGCTGGTTGTACTCGGGGCCCATCTTCGCCCGGGTCTTGATCCACTCGGGCTTGCGCTCGATGGGGGTCTGGCTGTTCCGGACCTCAAGGCGCAGCATCTTGCGCCCGTCGGGTGCGACAGACACTCCGGCACTCCCCTTTGCTTTCACTGCATTGGATTCTTCGGCGAACACCAGGGTACGCCCGTAGTTCATTCGGTTGTACGTCTGCCCAACCTGGGGCAGGCAGGGCCTATTCCCGGAAGCGTGTTCCGTGGGTCACGCCGTGGCCACGGCGTCGGCGGGGCGCTCGATCGTACGGGGGGCGAGCTCGGCGTTCTCCAGGATGTCCCGGAGGTGCTTCTCCACGACGGGCAGGACCTCGTCGATGGTGATGTCGCGGCCGAGTTCGTAGCTGAGCGAGGTGACGCCGGCGTCCCGGATGCCGCAGGGCACGATGCGGTCGAACCAGGTGTTGTCGGGGTTCACGTTGAACGAGAAGCCGTGCATGGTGACGCCCTTGGCGACGCGGATGCCGATCGCCGCGAGCTTGCGGTCCTCGCGGCGCTGCCCGGCGTTGGACGGGGCGTACTCCGGACCGTTGAGCCGGGCGTCGAACTCCTCGTCCGCCAGGCGCGGGTCGAAGTCGAGCGTGAGGCCGCCGAGGGCGGGGCGCTGCTCGACCGGGTCGCCCAGGACCCAGACGCCGCTGCGGCCCTCGACGCGGCTGGTCTCGACGCCGAACTCGGCGGCGGTGCGGATCAGCGCCTCCTCCAGGCGGCGCACATGGGCGACGACGTCCACGGGGCGCGGGAGCTTCTGGATCGGGTAGCCGACGAGCTGGCCCGGGCCGTGCCAGGTGATCTTGCCGCCCCGGTCCACGTCGATGACGGGGGTGCCGTCGAGGGGGCGCTCGCTGTCCTCCGTGCGCCTGCCCGCGGTGTAGACGGGCGGGTGTTCCAGGAGCAGGCAGGTGTCCGGGACGGTGTCCTCGAACCGTGCCGCGTGCACCTCGCGCTGCTTCTGCCACGCCTCCTGGTAGTCGACGGCGTTCTCGCCGAATCCCATGCGGACGAACCGGAGCTCACTCACGGCAGCAGCCTTTCTCCTCGCGGTGCCGTGGGCCGGGGGGTGTCCCCGAACCGCGTCACCCTGCACGAATCGCGCCCCAGTCACTGTACGACCGGCGTCTGCGCACGGGCCCGGCAGGTCTTCCCGTCAGCGCCGCCCACAATCCTCACACGATCGGATGAATGTGGAGCGAAGGGTGCTGGGGCCGCCCGGCGGACGGTTAAATTCGCGCCGTTCGTCAGAGGGCTGCCCGGCCCCGAAGGCAGGAGACCCTAGAGCTGATGTCCGAACGACCTCCGCAGCGCACGCCCAACCGCCGGCTCGCCTCGCTCATCACCGAGGCCGGATTCTCCAACGCCGGCCTCGCCCGCCGGGTGGACCAGCTCGGCCTCGAACACGGCCTCGACCTGCGGTACGACAAGACCTCCGTGACCCGCTGGCTGCGCGGCCAGCAGCCCCGGGGGACCACCCCCGCGCTGATCGCCGAGGTCTTCACCCGGCGCCTCGGCCGCCGGCTCTCCGCGCAGGACCTCGGCCTCGACGCCTGCGCCCCGGTCTACGCGGGCCTGGAGTTCGCCGCCACGCCCGCCGAGGCCGTCGACATCGTCAGCGGGCTCTGGCGCAAGGACTCCGGCAGCCACGCCGAGCTGCGGAAGATCGCGTTCACCCCGGCCGGTCTCGTCGTGCCCAGCCGGGACTGGCTGATCGGCCGGGCCGACGAGTGGGTGGGAAGGCCGGCACCCGCCAGGGGCGGCACCGCACGGGCGGCCGGTGCTCAGCTCCCCGCCGCCGGGGCCCTGGCCGCCGTGCCGGAGCAGGGCGGGCGGCACAGCGTGCGGGGGCCGGCGCCCTCGCGGCCCGGCGGGGTGCCCGCACCGCCCGGCGCCCCGGCCGGCGGCGCGACGGGCAGCCCCGGGGTGCCCCGGCAGCGGCAGACCGAGCGGGGCTCCGGGCTCCGGGTCGGCGAGGGGGACGTGGCCGCGCTGCGCTCGGTGGCCGAGCTCTTCCGTACGCTCGACCACGCCTACGGCGGCGGGCACGCCCGGCAGGCCCTCGTGCGGTATCTGGAACACGAGACGGAGCCGATGCTGCGCGGCACGTACGGGGAGGCGACCGGCCGTCGGCTGTTCGCGGCCGCCGCGGACCTGACCAGGCTGGCCGGCTGGACCTCGTACGACATCGCGGCGCACGGGCTCGCCCAGCGCTACTTCGTGCAGGCGCTCCGCCTCTCCCAGGCGGCTGCCGACCGGGCCTACGGCAGCTACGTGCTGATCACCATGAGCCGTCAGGCGGTCTATCTCACCCACGGCCGGGAAGCGGTCCAGCTGGCCCGGGTGGCCCAGCAGGGCATCGGCTCGGCCGCGCCGCACGCCGTCATGGCCCTGCTGCACGCGGTGGAGGCGCGCGGGCACGCGGTGCTCGGGGACTCCAAGGCGTGCACGGCCTCCCTCGCCCGGGCGGAACGCGCGCTGGAGGCGGCCCGCCCCGGCGACGAGGTGCCGCACTGGGCGCGCCACTTCGACGAGGCGCAGCTCGCCGACGAGTTCGGGCACTGCCACCGCGACCTCCAGCAGTACCGCTCCGCCGCGCAGTACGCGGAGCGCGCGCTCCAGCTGCGCGCCCCCGCGTACGCCCGGAGCAGGCTGTTCTGCCGGGTGGTGCTGGCGTCCGCCCGGCTCGGGCTCGGTGAGCTGGACCAGGCGTGCCGACTGGGCGCGGAGGCCGCCCAGCAGGCGGCCGAGATGCGCTCGGCACGGGCCACGGAGTACGTCCGCGACTTCGAACGGCGGCTGGAGCCGTACCGGGACGCCGCCGCCGTGCGCGGCTACCGGGAGCGGGTCGCCGCGCTGGGCTGAGAGGCCCCGCCTCAGGCCGCCTCGGGGAGTGCGGTGTCCCCGGCGGCCGGGCGGACGCCGAGGTCGTGGAGGATCGAGGCGGCGGCGCGGGCGCCCGAGGCGAGGGCGCCCTGGACCGTGCCGGTGTCGCGGTGGTCGCCGCACACATAGAGGCCGGCGAGGACCCGGACCGGGCGGTGCGGGTCGTGCGGGGCGGGCATCGCGGGGACGGCCTCCGGGTCGTGGTGGGCGGCCAGCAGCTCCCAGTCGTCGGTGGGCACGCCGTAGAGCGCGGCGAGGTGGGCGCGGACCGTGCGGTCCAGGTCGTCGGGCGGGGCGCCGAGGACCGTCGAGCTGATCAGGGTCCGGCCGTGCGGGGCGCGGGCCGGGTCGACCTCGCTCATCACGGCGGTGTGGGACACGGGGCCCGACCGGTCGGCGTCCAGCAGGAGCGAGGCGCCGGTGGGCGGGGGAGCGGGCGCGGTGTGGTGGAGCACCGTCACGGGGTGGAAGGACGGCAGCCGCAGGCCCGGCAGCAGCTCGGTGGCGGCGCTCGCCCCGGTGGCCACGAGCAGCGAGCGGCAGCCCAGCTCTCCGTGCTCCTTGGTGCGTACGGAGGTGATGTCGGCGGACGTGACGTGCACCCCCGTGCGGACGGTGCCCGGCGGCAGGGAGGCGGCGAGGAGCGCCGGCAGCGTGCCCGCCCCGCCCTCGGGCACGCACAGCCGTCCGCTCGCGTACGTCCGCAGGGCGAGGTCGGCGCACCGGCTGGACGTGGTGAGGTCCGGGTCGCTCAGCAGCGCGGTGAGCAGGGGGCGTACGAAGCCGTTCAGCGTACGGGAGGAGAGCCGGCCGGCCAGGGCGTCGAGCGCGGCGCGTTCGGGCCGGGCGAGGATGCGGGCCGGGGGTGTGGCGGCGAGGCGGGCCAGGGCCGCGCCGAGCCGGGCGTGGTCGATCGCACCGCCCATCGCCCCGGAGAGGGCGCCCGCGAGCGGCGGCCGGGGGGCGTGCGCGAGGGCGCGCGCCGCTTTGAGCGCGCCCCGCGCGCTGCGTGCGCCCGGCACGCGGCGGGTCTCTCCGGTCCGGTGGCGGCGGCCCTCGCTGTGCACGAGGACCCCGGGATCGAAGGTGCGCAGGACGAGACCGTCGAGCCCCGGTGTGGTGCGGAGCTCCGGATACGCGGTGTTGAGCAGCGGGCCGATCCGGTCGAGGCGGAACCCGTCCACCTCGTCGGTGGCCATCCGGCCGCCGACGCCGGGGCCGGCCTCCAGGACGCTGACACTGACCCCGGCGCTGGTCAGTCGGTGGGCCGCCGACAGGCCGGCGATTCCGGCCCCGATGATGACGACGTCCGCGTGGTGTGCCGTGCTGAGCACGTGCCCTCCCCGGTTCGGCGCAAGTGGTGGGGGGCTCATGCCCTCAACCGCCCACCGGAATGCGTGAGTTCGTCAGGAGGCTAGGAGAGTGGCCCGATCGTGCGCAGTCGCGCGCGGACCGGAGCACCGATGCACGGGGTCGCACGCCCGTCCGAAAAAACCGGGCTGCCCGGACGGTCCGTCAGCGCAGGGCGGCGCGGATGGCGGCGTCGACGGCGGGGAAGGCGAACGAGAAGCCGGAGCCCAGCAGCCGCGTCGGCAGTACCCGCTGACTGCCCAGCACGTCCCCGGCGAACTCGCCGAGCGCGAGCCGCAGGGCCGGTGCGGGCGCAGTGAAGAGGGTCGGCCGCCGCAGCACCCGGCCCATCGCGGCGGTCACCTCGGCGTTGGTGACGGGCGTCGGGGCGGTCAGGTTCACCGGACCGGACAGCTCCGGGGTGTCCAGGATGTGCCGCAGCGCCGCGATGTGGTCGTGCAGCGCGATGAAGCTCCAGTACTGCCGCCCGTCGCCCATCCGGCCGCCGAGGCCCGCCCGGAACAGCGGGAAGAGCCGTCCCCAGGCACCGCCCTCCCGGGCGACCACCAGGCCGGTGCGGGCGTGCACCGTGCGCACCCCCGCCTCCTCGGCCGCCGCCGTGGCCTCCTCCCACTCCACGCAGACCGACGGCAGGAACCCGTCCCCGGGCGGCGCCTCCTCGTCCACCGGGCGGTCCCCGGTGTCCCCGTAGAAGCCGATCGCGGAGCCGGACAGCAGCACGGCGGGCGGGGTGTCGAGCGAGGCGACGGCGTCCGCGATCGCGGCGGTGCCCAGGACCCGGCTGTCCCGGATCTCCTTCTTGTACGCCTCGGTCCAGCGGTGGTCGCCGACCCCCGCCCCGGCGAGATGGACGACCGCGTCGCAGCCCACGAGCCCGGCGACGTCCACGTAACCCCGCTTGGGGTCCCACTCCACCTCGTCACCGGCCCGCGCCGGGCGGCGCACCAGGCGGACCACCTCGTGCCCGTCGGCCCGCAGCGAGCGCACCAGCGCCGCTCCGATGAGTCCGGTCGATCCGCTGACGGCGATACGGGAGTGCGGCATGGCGTCCATCCTGCCCCACCGGAGCGGCCGTACACGGCCGTGGCACAGTGGCGGCCATGACCGATTCCACCGCATCCGCCGCCCCCGTCGTCCGCCGCGCCGTCCTCGCGGACGAGTCCGCGCTCGGCGAGCTGGACCGCGCCACCTGGTCGACGCTGCACGCGGTGCAGCCGCGCCCGCAGCCGCCGTACGAGCCGTTCTTCGACGAGCGGCACACGCCCCGGGGCATCCTGGTGGCGGAGGCCGTGAACGAGGCCGGGGAGCGGGCGACGGCCGGCTACATACGCGTCGTGCCGCCGACCCCGCTGGCCTGCAACGCGCACGTCCGGCAGATCCAGGGCCTCGCCGTCGCCCACTGGGCGCGCGGCCGGGGCGTCGGACGCGCCCTGATCCGCGCGGCCTGCGCGGCGGCACGCGGCGAGGGGGCGAACCGGATCACCCTGCGGGTCCTCGGCCACAATGCGCCCGCCCGCGCGCTGTACGAGGCGGAGGGCTTCACCGTCGAGGGCGTGCTGCGGGGCGAGTTCTTCCTGAACGGGAGTTACGTGGACGACGTGCTGATGGGCCGCGCGCTCACCCCGTGACGGGCGCGCTCAGCCGCCGAACCGCTCCCAGAGCGCGGGCAGCCGGGCCGCCAGGGCCGCGTCGTCGTCCGGGTCCAGCGGTGTGCCCTCCGGCTCGTCGGGCTGCGGCGGCAGTCCGAGGTCGGGCGCGACGACGCCGGTGAGCTGTTCGTACGCCTCGTCGGCCGCGTACCCCAGCTCCTCGCCGTCGCCGTCCAGCTCCTCGTCGAAGGAGTCGAGCAGCTCGGCCAGGGCGTCCGGGTCGTGCACGGCGCCCTCGAAGACCTCCCGGCCCCGGCCGATCAGCCAGCAGCGGAAGTAGTCGAAGGCGTCGTCGTCCGCGCCGCCGAGCAGGAGGGCGGCGGCGCCCCACAGGTCCCAGCGGTAGGCGCGGTTGAAGCGGGCCTCGAAGTGCCGGGCGAAGTCCAGCACCGCTTCGGGGTCGAGCAGCACCAGCTTGTCGACCAGCAGGTCGGCGTGGTCCTCGGGGTCGCCGTCGGCGGCCTCGCGGGTGCTGTCGATCAGCTCCCAGAACTCGGTCTCGTCCATCACGGGTCCAGCATCTGCCCTGAGCGCGGCCGACGCACGCCCAGACGTCGGTGCGAAGCCGTCAGGGCGCGCCCCCGTAGAGCGCGTGCAGCCGGGCGGCGGCGGTCGCGAACCTCTCCCGCAGCCCGGCCGGACCCAGCACCTCCAACTCCGGCCCGAGGCCCAGCAGCTGGCCGTAGGCGACGTCCAGGGACTCCACCGGCAGGGTGACCGTGACCCGGCCGTCCGCACCGGGCGGCCCCGCCGCCTCCAGCGCCTCCGTGGCGGCGGCCCGGTCCACGACGTGCGGCAAGCGGCGCGCGGCCGCCTCCGAGAGCCGCAGCGTCACCTCCGTACGCAGCAGGGAGCGGGCGAACGCGGCGGACCGCTCTTCCCAGAAGGCGGGCAGGTCGAAATCCTCGTCCCTGACGAAAGGGGTGTCCGAAACGGTGGCGGCGGTGAACCGGTCGATGCGGTACACCCGTGTGTCGTCGCCCGCGCGGGCGCACAGGTACCAGACGCCCGCCTTCAGGACGAGCCCGTACGGGGCCAGCTCCCGTTCGGCGTCGGAGTCCCGGCCCGCCCGCCGGTACCGCGCCAGGAGCAGCCGGTCCCGCCACACGGCCTCGGCCACGGCGGGCAGCAGCTCCGGAGTGACCGGCTCCTGGTACCAGCCGGGCGCGTCCAGGTGGAAGCGCCGCCCCGCCCCGGCCGGGGCGTCCCGCAGCGCGGGAGTCAGGGCCGCCGACACCTTCAGCCGGGCGGCCGACGCGGCGTCCGCGAGCCCCATCTCGCGCAGGGCGGCGGGCAGCCCGGACAGGAACAGCGCCTCCGCCTCGTCACGGGCGAGACCGGTCAGCCCGGTGCGGTAGCCGCCGACGAGCCGGTAGCCGCCCGCCCGGCCGCGCTCCGCGTACACCGGGACACCGGCCTCGGAGAGGGCCTGCGCGTCCCGGGTGACGGTCCGCTCGGACACCTCCAGCTCCCGGGAGAGCTCGGCGGCGGTCATGCCGGGGCGGGCCTGGAGGAGCAGCACCATTCGGATCAGCCGGGCAGCACGCATGCGGCCATTGTGGCCGGACTGCGGCGCGGCGAAAATCAAGCCCGTCCGGCGATCGAGGACAAAGCCTCCAGCCGGACGGGCCTGATCACGCTCAGAGACCGTACCGGTCCCGCGCCTCCTTGACGGCGGTCGCCGGCACCTCGCCGCGCCGGGCCAGCTGGGCCAGCGTGGCGACCACGACGGACTGGGCGTCGACGCCGAAGTGGCGGCGGGCCGCGTCGCGCGTGTCGGAGAGGCCGAAGCCGTCCGTGCCGAGCGAGGTGTAGTCCTGCTCGACCCACTGGCTGATCTGGTCCGGCACCGCGCGCATCCAGTCGCTGACCGCGACGACCGGGCCCGGAGCGCCCTCCAGCGCCTGCGTCACGTACGGCACCCGCTGCTCACCGCGGAGCAGCGCCTCGTCGCACTCCAGCGCCTCGCGGCGCAGCTCGCCCCAGGAGGTCGCGGACCAGACGTCGGCCGTGACCCCCCAGTCGGCGGCCAGCAGCTCCTGGGCCTCCAGGGCCCAGTGGATCGCCGTGCCGGAGGCCAGCAGCTGGGCGCGCGGGCCGTTCGCCTTGGCGGGCGTGCCCTCCTTGAAGCGGTACAGGCCCTTGACGATGCCCTCCTCGACGCCTTCCGGCATCGCGGGCTGCGGCTTCGGCTCGTTGTAGACCGTCAGGTAGTAGAAGACGTCCTCGGCATCGGGGCCGTACATCCGCCGCAGACCGTCCTTGACGATCACCGCGATCTCGTACGCGAACGCCGGGTCGTAGTTGAGCGACGCCGGGTTCGTGGCGGCGATCAGGTGCGAGTGGCCGTCCGCGTGCTGGAGGCCCTCGCCCGTCAGGGTCGTGCGGCCGGCGGTCGCGCCGACGATGAAGCCCTTGCCGAGCTGGTCGGCGAGCTGCCAGAACTGGTCGCCCGTCCGCTGCCAGCCGAACATCGAGTAGAAGATGTAGAACGGGATCATCGTCTCGCCGTGCGTCGCGTACGACGTGGCGGCGGCGATGAAGTCGGCCATGGCGCCGGCCTCGGTGATCCCCTCGTTGAGGATCTGGCCGTCCTTGGCCTCCTTGTAGTACATCAGCTGGTCGCGGTCGACCGGCTCGTACGTCTGGCCCAGCGGCGAGTAGATGCCGGCCGAGGGGAACAGCGACTCCATGCCGAAGGTGCGGGCCTCGTCCGGGACGATCGGCACCCAGCGCTTCCCGGTCTGCTTGTCCCGCATCAGGTCCTTGACCAGGCGGACGAAGGCCATGGTGGTGGCCATCTCCTGCTTGCCGGAGCCCTTCTTGAGCGCGGCGAACGCGCGCTCCTCGGGCTGCGGCAGCGCCACCGCGTGCACCCGGCGGGCCGGGGCGGGGCCGCCGAGGGCGGCGCGGCGCTCCTGGAGGTAGCGGACCTCGGGGGAGTCGGCGCCCGGGTGGGCGTACGGCACCAGGCCGTCGGCGAAGGCGCTGTCCGGGATCGGGAGGCCGAGCAGCTCGCGCATGCCCTTGAACTCGTCGATCGACAGCTTCTTCATCTGGTGGTTGGCGTTCTTGGACTCGAAGCCCTTGCCGAGCGTGTAGCCCTTCACCGTCTGCGCGAGGATCACGGTCGGCGCGCCCTTGTGCTCGACGGCGGCGCGGTAGGCCGCGTACACCTTGCGGGCCTCGTGGCCGCCGCGCGAGGTGTAGAAGCACTCGGCGATCTTCGCGTCGGTGAGCAGTTTCGCCAGCTCGGCGAGAGCGGGCTCGGCGCCGAAGAAGTGCTCGCGGATGTACGCGACGTCACGGGTGGCGTACGTCTGGAACTGCGCGTCCGGGACCTCGCGGAGGCGGCGCACCAGCGCGCCCGTGGTGTCGAGCTGGAACAGCTCGTCCCAGGCGTTGCCCCAGAGCGTCTTGATGACGTTCCAGCCGGCGCCGCGGAAGGCGCCCTCCAGCTCCTGCACGACGCGGAAGTTGGCGCGGACCGGACCGTCGAGGCGCTGCAGGTTGCAGTTGATGACGAAGGTCAGGTTGTCGAGCTTCTCGCGGGCCGCGAGGGCGAGGGCGGCGGTCGACTCGGGCTCGTCCATCTCGCCGTCGCCCAGGAAGGCCCAGACGTGCGAGTTCGACGTGTCCTTGATGTTGCGGTTGGCGAGGTAGCGGTTGAAGCGCGCCTGGTAGATCGCCGAGAGCGGGCCGAGGCCCATGGAGACGGTGGGGAACTCCCACAGCCAGGGCAGCCGCCGCGGGTGCGGGTAGGACGGCAGGCCGTTGCCGCCCGCCTCCTGGCGGAAGTTGTCGAGCTGCTGCTCGCTGAGCCGGCCGTCGAGGAAGGCGCGGGCGTAGATGCCGGGGGAGGCGTGGCCCTGCACGTACAGCTGGTCGCCGGAGCCGTCCCCCTCCTTGCCGCGGAAGAAGTGGTTGAAACCGGTCTCGTACAGCCAGGCGGCCGAGGCGAAGGTGGCGATGTGGCCGCCGACGCCGTAGCGCGCGCCCCGGGTGACCATCGCGGCCGCGTTCCAGCGGTTCCACGCGGTGATCTTGGACTCCATCTCCAGGTCACCGTCGAGGTCGGGCTCCGCGGCGGTCGGGATGGAGTTGACGTAATCGGTCTCCAGCAGCTTGGGCAGCGCGAGACCGGCGCCCTCGGCGTGCTGGAGCGAGCGCCGCATCAGGTACGCGGCACGGTGCGGGCCCGCGGCCTTGGTGACGGCATCCAGGGAGGCCGCCCATTCAGCGGTCTCCTCCGGGTCGCGGTCCGGGAGCTGGTCGAGCTCGCTCGGAAGCTTTCCTACGGGGTCGGTCATGATCGCCGCCTTCCGGTGAGGAGGGGGGTGGAGAAGTCCCTGACTGGCAGGACAGGGCGATGGGGCCGGTGGGCCCGCGGAGAACTGTAAATCGCCGATCGATGATCGATCAAAGGATGAACGGCAAAACTTCTCGATATGAAGAAAGTGGCATGCGGTGCCACGAAATGGGGCACCGAGTGACGGGATTTACCCGTTCAAAACGGGCGCTGACCTGCACGGAAGAGCGGCAGGGTCCACACCTGCGCGGCGCCTCAGGCGCGCGGCGCGCACCCCAGGACGTGCGCCTTGACCAGAGCCCCGATGTCCGGGTCCTTGCGCAGGAACGCGTCGATGAGGGCTTCGTGCTCCTCCGCGTACGACTTCTGGACCGTCCCCAGCCAGCGGATCGACAGGGCCGTGAACACCTCGATGCCCAGCCCCTCCCAGGTGTGCAGCAGCACCGCGTTCCCCGCCGCCCGCACCAGCTCGCGGTGGAAGCCGACCGTGTGCCGGACCTGGGCCTCGCCGTCGGCCAGCCGGTCCGCCTCGTACAGCGCCGCCACGTGCGGGGCGAGCAGCGAGCAGTCCTCGCCGAGCCCGGGGGCCGCCAGCTCGGCCGCGATCTGCTCCAGGCCGGCCCGTACGGGGTAGCTCTCCTCCAGGTCCGCCGCGGTGAGGTTCCGGACCCGGACGCCCTTGTTGGGCGCCGACTCGATCAGCCGCAGCGTCTCCAGCTCCCGCAGCGCCTCGCGCACGGGGGTCTGGCTGACCTCCAGCTCGGTCGCGATGCGCCGCTCCACGATCCGCTCGCCCGGCTTCCAGCGCCCGCTGACGATCCCCTCCACGATGTGCTCGCGGATCTGTTCGCGCAGCGAGTGGACGACGGGCGGGGTCATGACGGGCTCCTTCGGACAGACCGGTACGCCGCACCGGGCACGGTGGCCGGGGCGACCGGTGGTGTCTAGACAATACGGCGGCGCCCCCGCCCGGAAGTGTTCCGGACGGGGGCGCCGATCGTGAGGCTGGTTACAGGCCGAGCTCGACCTCGAACTCGCCGGCCTCCAGGATCGCCTTGACCGCGGTCAGGTAGCGGGCGGCGTCCGCGCCGTCCACCAGACGGTGGTCGTAGGAGAGCGACAGGTAGGTCATGTCGCGGACACCGATCACGGTGCCCTCCTCGGTCTCGATGACCGCGGGACGCTTCACGGTGGCGCCGATGCCCAGGATGGCTGCCTGGTTCGGCGGCACGATGACGGTGTCGAACAGCGCACCGCGCGAGCCGGTGTTGCTGATGGTGAAGGTGGCGCCGGACATGTCGTCCGGGGTCAGGCCGCCGCCGCGGGCCTTGCCGGCCAGCTCGGCGGTCTTCTTCGAGATGCCGGCGATGTTGAGGTCGCCCGCGCCCTTGATGACCGGGGTCATCAGGCCCTTCTCGGCGTCCACGGCGATGCCGATGTTCTCCGAGTCGAAGTACGTGATGGTGCCTTCGTCCTCGTTGATCCGGGCGTTGATGACCGGGTGGGCCTTCAGCGCCTGGGCGGCGGCCTTCACGTAGAACGGCATCGGGGAGAGCTTGACGCCCTCGCGGGCCGCGAAGCCGTCCTTCGCCTTGGCGCGCAGCTTCATCAGCTTGGTGACGTCGACCTCGACGACCGAGGTCAGCTGGGCCTGCGAGTGCAGCGCCTTCATCATGTTGTCGCCGATGACCTTGCGCATGCGGGTCATCTTGACGGTCTGGCCACGCAGCGGGCTGGCCTCCAGCTTCGGCGCCTTGGAGGCGGCCGGAGCGGCGGCGGGCGCCGGGGCGGCGGCGGCCTTGGCGGCCTCCGCGGCGGCGACGACATCCTGCTTGCGGATGCGGCCACCGACGCCGGTGCCCTTGACCGAGCCCAGGTCGACGCCGTTCTCGGCGGCGAGCTTGCGGACCAGCGGCGTGACGTACGCGCCGTCGTCACCGGAGGTCGCGGCCGGGGCGGCGGCCGGGGCCGGAGCCTGGGCGGCCGGTGCCGGGGCGGGAGCCGCCGGGGCAGGTGCCGGGGCCGGGGCGGCGGGCGCCGGAGCCGTCCTTCTCCCCGCCCTTGGCCGTCTGCGGCGTGGCGGTCAGCGTGACAGTCGGGCTGCTCTTGATGGCCGGGGCCGATTCGCTCG
>NZ_JBFAUP010000040.1:0-25715 GCF_040679335.1 Streptomyces sp. NPDC052299
CCGAGTTTCGATGCGTCGGTGCTGGAGCTGGTGATGGCGTTCGGGTCGGGTGGTGCGTTGGTGGTTCCGCCGCCGGGCCCGCTGGCCGGGGATGTGCTGGCGAAGGTGCTGGTGGAGCGTGAGGTGTCCCACGCGCTGATCCCGCCGGCCGCGCTGGCGAGTGTCCCTGATGGGGAGTTTCCGCTGTTCCGGTCTTTGATTGTGGGTGGGGACGCGACGTCGGCGGAGTTGGTGGATCGTTGGGCGCCGGGGCGTTTGATGGTGAACGCCTATGGTCCGACGGAGTCGACGGTTGCGGCGTCGATGTCGCATCGTCTGGTGGCGGGTTCGGGTGTGCCTCCGATCGGCGGGCCGGTGCCGGGCACGTGCACGTACGTGCTGGACGACGCGTTGCGTCCGGTGGCGCCGGGTGTGGCGGGTGAGCTGTACGTCTCCGGCACCGGGCTCGCACGCGGCTACCTGGGCCGTCCGGGTCTGACGGCTGAGCGGTTCGTCGCCGATCCCTTCGGCGCGGCGGGTTCGCGGATGTATCGCACGGGTGATGTGGTGCGGTGGTCGCGTCAGGGTGAGCTGGAGTATCTGGGCCGTTCCGACGACCAGGTGAAGGTGCGTGGTTTCCGCATCGAGCTGGGTGAGATCGAAACCGTCCTCGCCCGGCACGAGAGCGTGGCCCAGGTCGCCGTCGTCGTCCGCGAGGACCGGCCCGGCATCAAACGCCTCGTGGCCTATGTCGTACCGGCCACCGGTCCGGCTCCGGCCGTGGATGTGCTGCGCTGGCACGTGGCCGCCGTCCTCCCCGACTACATGGTGCCGTCCGCCTTCGTCTCCCTGGACGCCCTGCCGCTGACCGTCAACGGCAAGCTCGACCGCAAGGCGCTGCCCGCACCCGAGTACGCCGGTGCAGGAAAGGGGCGGCAGCCCCGGACGCCCCGGGAAGAGCTTCTGTGCGGCATCTACGCCGAAGTCCTCGGACTGGACTCGGTGGCCGCCGACGACAGCTTCTTCGAGTTGGGTGGCGACAGCATTGTGTCGATCCAGCTGGTGAGCCGTGCGCGGCGTGCGGGGTTGGTGTTCTCGGCGCGTGAGGTGTTCCAGCATCGGACGCCGGAGGCGCTGGCCGTGGTGGCTGGTGTGGTGTCGGCGGGGCGGGTCGAGGAGCCGGGTGCGGGTCTGGGCTCGGTGGTGGAGACGCCGATCGTGGCGTGGTTGCGTGAGCTGGGTGGTCCCGTGGACGGGTTCAGCCAGGCGATGGTGGTGCGGACCCCGGACGGGGTGACGTTCGAGGCGCTGGAGTCGGCGCTTCAGGCGGTGCTCGACCGTCATGACGTGTTGCGTGCGCGTCTGGTCCGGGGCGATGAGGCGTGGGGCCTGGAGGTGGCGGCACCGGGTGCGGTCCGGGCCGCGGATGTGCTGAGCCGGGGCGTGGGCGAGATCTCGGAAGGGGCTCGTGCCGCGCAGGGTCGTCTGGCGCCGGACGCGGGTGTGATGGTCCAGGCGGTGTGGTTCGAGGATGCGGGCCGGTTGCTGCTGACGCTTCACCACTTGGTGGTGGACGGGGTCTCGTGGCGGGTCCTGCTCCCGGACCTGGCGCGTGCCTACGAGGGTGCCGAGCTGGAGTCGGTGGGGACCTCGTTCCGCCGCTGGGCCCAGGAACTGCACGGCCTCGCCCAGCACAGGGCGCACGAACTTCCACTGTGGGAAGACGTGTTGAGCCAGGAGGACGCCCAGCTCGGTGCCCGTCGGCTCGATCCTGAGCTGGATACCGCCGCCGAGGTCCGCCACCTCTCCCTCACCCTGCCGGCCGATGTCACCGCTCCTCTGCTCGCGCAGGTTCCGGCGGTGTACCGGGCGGGTGTGAATGATGTGCTGCTCACCGCGTTCGCGGCCGCGGTCGCCGACTGGCGGGGTTCGGGTTCGCGCAGTGTGCTGGTCGATCTGGAGGGCCACGGCCGCGAGGACATCGTCCAGGGCGTGGACACGTCGCGGACGGTGGGCTGGTTCACGAGCATGTTCCCCGTCCGCCTGGACGCGGGGGAGAAGGGCGACTGGGGCGGTGCCCTGAAGGCTGTCAAGGAGCAGTTGCACGCCCTGCCGGACAACGGCATCGGCTACGGCCTCCTGCGCTACCTCAACCCGGAGACGGCGTCCCGACTGGCCGAACTCCCCACGGCCCAGCTCGGGTTCAACTACCTGGGCCGGTTCGACGCCCGCGAAGGCCAGGACGCCGACTGGGCACTGACCTCCGACGCCGACCTGGGCGACGGCCGCGACCCGGGTATGCGGCTCACCCACGCGCTCGACCTCAACGCGGTCACCCTCGACGACCAGGGCGGTCCGCGTCTGGTGGCGGACTGGTCGTGGCCGGCCGCGTTGTTCTCCGAGGAGGAGGTGCGGGTGCTGGCCGAGGGCTGGTTCACCGCACTGCGGGCGCTTGCCGCCCATGCGGCCGATCCAGGCGCGGGTGGGCTCACCCCGTCCGACCTGCGCCCCCTGGTCGCCCTGTCCCAGGAGCAGATCGACCGGCTGGAGGGCGAGCACGGCCGGATCACCGACGTACTGCCCCTGTCCCCGCTCCAGCAAGGGCTCCTCTTCCACGCGGTGTACGACGAGCAGGGCCACGACGTCTACACCGTCCAGCTCGCCCTCGACATCGAAGGGCCTCTCCGCGCGGACGCCCTGCGCGCCGCCGCCCACACCCTGCTCGCCCGCCACGCCGGACTGCGCGCGGCGTTCCGGCACGACGGGCTCGACACCCCGGTCCAGGTCATCCCCGCCGGCTTCGAACTCCCCTGGCAGGAACGGGACTTCACCGACCTGCCGGCCGAGGACCGCGAGCCCGGGCTGCGGCGCTGGATGGCCGAGGACCGCGCCGCGCGCTTCGACGCCGCCCGGCCCCCGTTGCTGCGGTTCGCCCTGCTCAGGACCGGTGCCGAGCAGCACCGGCTGGTCATCACCAACCACCACATCCTCCTCGACGGCTGGTCCATGCCGGTCCTGGTCAAGGAGCTGCTGGCGCTCTACAACAGCTCCGGTGACGACTCGGCCCTGCCCCGCGTCACCCCCAACCGCGACCACCTCGCCTGGATCGCCGCCCAGGACCGTACGGCCGCCGAGGCCGCCTGGCGGCAGGTCCTCGACGGCCTCGACGGCCCCACGCTGGTGGCCCCCGCGGGCCGTGACGGCAGCCCCGCCGCGCCCGGCCGCCTCCTCGTCGACCTGCCCGCCGACCTCACCGAGCGGCTCACCGCCCTCACCCGCGCGGGCGGCGTCACCTTCAACACCCTGCTCCAGGCGGTGTGGGCGATCGTGGTGGGCCAGCTCACCGGACGCCAGGACGTGGTCTTCGGCGGCACGGTCTCCGGCCGCCCGCCCCAGGTCCCCGGCATCGAGTCCATGGTCGGCCTCTTCATCAACACCCTGCCCGTCCGCGTCCGGATCGACCAGGCGGAAAGCCTCGGCGCTCTGCTCCACCGGCTCCAGGACCAGCAGGCCGGCCTCATGGACCACCAGTACCTCGGCCTGACCGACATCCAGCAGGCGACCGGCTTCGGTGAACTCTTCGACACCTTGGTCGTGTTCGAGAACTACCCGCTCGACGCGGACGTCCTGGACATCGGCGGCGGACTGACGGTCACCGGCATCGAGGGCCACGACGCCACCCACTACCCGCTCATCCTGACCGCCGTCCCCGGTGAACGTCTCCAACTGCGGCTGGACTTCCGTACCGACCTCTTCGACGCCGCGGCGGCGGACACCCTGATGGGCCGGCTCGTCCGGCTCCTGGAGGACGCGCCCGCCCGATACGAGAGCCCCGTCGCCAGGATGTCGCCGCTCGGAGCCGAGGAGCGGCACCAGCTGCTGGCCGCCGGGAACGACACCGAGCAGAACGAGGCCGGGGACCGCCCGGTGCCCGTGCTCTTCGCCGAACTCGCGGCCTGGTCCCCGTCCACCGCCGCCGTCGTCCACGACGGAGGCACCCTCTCGTACGGCGAACTCGACACACGCGCCAACCGGCTGGCCCACCGCCTCATCGAGGCCGGGATACGGCCCGAGGACCGGGTCGCGCTGCTCATGGAGCGCTCGCCCGACCTGGTGGCGGCCGTGCTGGCCGTCCTCAAGGCCGGCGGCGCGTACGTACCGCTCGACCCCCGCTTCCCCGACTCCCGGATCAGGCACATCCTCGCGGAGACCGGCGCCCGGGTCCTGCTCACCGACCCCGGCACGCCCGACCGCGCGGCGTCGGACCTGACCGTGATCGAGGCGGGCCCGGCCCTGACCGCGTCCGACGCGCCCGCACACGACCCCGCAGTGCCGGTGCACCCGGAGCAGCTGGCGTACGTGATGTTCACGTCCGGCTCCACCGGCGTGCCCAAGGGCGTCGGCGTCACGCACCGGGACATCGCCGCGCTGGCCGCCGACCGCAGGTTCGAGTTCGGGCACGACAGGGTCCTGCTGCACTCGCCGACCGCCTTCGACGCCTCCACGTACGAGCTGTGGGTGCCGCTGCTCGGCGGCGGCCAGGTCGTCGTCGCCGCCCCCGGCGACCTCGACGCGGCGCGGCTGCGGGAGACCGTCACGCGGCACGGCGTCACCGCGCTCTGGCTGACCGCCGGGCTGTTCCGGCTGATCGCCGAGGACGGCCCCGCCAGCCTCGGCCGGCTCAGCCAGGTGTGGACCGGCGGTGACGTGGTGCCCGCCGCCGCCGTCTCCCGGGTGCTGGAGGCATGCCCGGGGCTGGTCGTCGTCGACGGCTACGGCCCGACCGAGACCACCACCTTCGCCACCACGTACACGGTCAGAAGTGCCGCCGAGACCCCGCACAGCATCCCCATCGGCCGGCCCCTCGACTCCATGCGCACCTATGTGCTGGACGCCGGGCTGAATCCGGTGCCGGTCGGTGTGGCGGGAGAGCTCCATCTCGCGGGTGCCGGACTGGCCCGGGGGTATCTGGGCCGTCCGGGTCTGACCGCCGAGCGTTTCGTGGCCGATCCGTTCGGGCCGGCGGGGGAGCGCATGTACCGCACCGGTGACCTGGTGCGGTGGAGTGCGGACGGGCAGATCGAGTATCTGGGCCGTACGGACGACCAGGTCAAGGTACGCGGCTTCCGCATCGAACTCGGCGAGATCGAGGCCGCGCTCGCCGCGCACACCGGCGTCGCCCAGGCGACCGTCATGGTCCGCGAGGACCGGCCGGGCGACCAGCGGATCGTCGCCTACGTCGTCCCGTCGGGCGACACCGCCGACCCGGCGGAACTCCGCGCGCACGCCGCCGGCCGGCTGCCCGAGTACATGGTCCCGTCCGCGTTCGTGACGCTCGACGCCCTCCCCCTGACCGCCAACGCGAAGGTCGACCGCAAGGCCCTCCCCGCCCCCGACACCGGCGCCTCCGGTGCGGGACGCGCGCCCCGCGACGCGCAGGAGGAGATCCTCGCGGCCCTCTTCGCCGAAGTGCTCGGCCTGCCCGGCGTCCACATCGACGACAGCTTCTTCGACCTCGGCGGACACTCCCTGCTCGCCACCCGGCTGGTGAGCCGCATCCGCGCGGTCTTCGGCGCCGAACTCGCCGTCCGCACCCTGTTCGAGGCGCCGACGGTCGCCCTGCTCGCGGAGCGCGTCACCGGAGCGGACCGGGCCCGCGGGGCACTGACCGCCCGGGAGCGGCCGGAGGAGATCCCGCTGTCCCCGGCGCAGCGCAGGCTCATGTTCCTGAACCGGTTCGAGGGGCCCGGCGCCACCTACAACCTGCCCCTGGCACTCCGCCTCACCGGGGCACTCGACCTGGACGCCCTGCGGGACGCGCTCGGCGACGTGGTCGTCCGCCATGAGAGCCTGCGCACGGTCTTCCCCGAGGTCGACGGCAGGTTCCGCCAGCTTGTCCTGCCCGCCGCGGTGTCCCGTCCCGGCCTGCCCGTCACCGCGGTCACGGCGGCCGGACTCGACGCGGCGCTCGCGGAAGCCGCCGGGGAGGGCTTCGACCTCTCCGTAGAACCGCCCCTGCGCGCACGGCTGTTCGAGGTGACCGACGCCGCCGCACCCGGCACGGACCATGTGCTGCTGGTGGTGCTGCACCACATCGCCGGAGATGGCTGGTCCCTGGCACCGTTCGCCCGTGACCTGGGATTCGCCTACGACGCCCGGCACGGCGGCACCGCCCCCGCCTGGGAGCCGCTGCCCGTCCAGTACGCCGACTACACCCTGTGGCAGCGCGAGGTCCTGGGCGACGAGAACGACCCGTCGAGCCCGCTGGCCCGGCAGATCGACCACTGGCGGACCGCGCTCGCGGGGCTGCCCGAGGAACTGGTGCTGCCCACGGACCGGCCACGGCCCGCCGAGGCGACCTACCGGGGCGGGAGCGTTCCGCTGCGACTGCCGGCCGAGGTGCACGAGCGGATCGTCTCCCTGGCCCGCGAGAGCCACGTCAGCGTCTTCATGGTCGTCCGGGCCGCGCTGGCCGCCCTGCTGGGCCGGCTCGGTGCCGGCGACGACATCCCGGTCGGAAGCGTCATCGCCGGCCGCACCGACGAGGCACTGGACGACCTGGTCGGCTTCTTCGTGAACACCCTGGTGCTGCGCACCGACCTCTCCGGCGATCCGACGTTCCGCGAGCTGGTGGAACGGGTCCGGGAGACCGACCTGGCCGCGTACGCCAACCAGGACGTGCCCTTCGAGCGCCTGGTGGAAATCCTCAATCCCGTGCGCTCGTCCGCCAGGCACCCGCTGTTCCAGGTCATGCTGGCGTTCCAGAACAACGCGGAGGCGACGCTCGACCTGGACGGGCTGCGGGCCGCCGCCCACCACGTCCCGATCGAGGCCTCCCGGTTCGACCTGCTGTTCTCCCTGGAGGAGACCTTCGCCGCCGACGGCGGTCCGGCCGGACTCCGGGGCGTCGTCGAATACGCCGCCGACCTCTTCGACCCCGGCACCGCCGAGGCGATCGGCGACCGCCTGGTGCGGCTGCTGGACGCCGTGACCGCCGCCCCCGGCGCCCGCATCGGCTCCGTCGACCTCCTCACCGGCGACGAGCGCCACCGGCTGCTCACCGAGTGGAACGACACCCACCGGGACGTGCCCCCGGCCACCGTGCCCGCGCTGTTCGAGGCCCAGGCCGCCCGGACGCCCGGCAACCCGGCGGTGGGCCACGCGGGAACCGAACTCACCTACGCGGAACTCGACGCGCGCGCCAACCGGCTCGCCCGGCTCCTCATCGACCAGGGCGTCGGCCCCGAACAGCTCGTCGCCCTGGCCCTGCCGCGCTCCGAGCAGATGATCGTCGCCCTGCTCGCCGTCCTCAAGTCCGGTGCGGGGTACCTGCCGGTCGACCCCGGATACCCGGCCGACCGCATCGCGTTCATGCTGGACGACGCCCGGCCCGCCCTCGTGCTCACCACCGGCGAGGCCGCCACCGTACTGCCCGGCGGCATCCGGCGCCTGGTGCTCGACGGGCCCGAAGCGGCCGCCGGGATCGCCGGGTTCCCCGACACCGCCCCGTCCGACGCGGACCGGGTCCGGCCGCTGGTGCCGGACCACCCCGCGTACGTCATCTACACCTCCGGCTCCACCGGCCGCCCCAAGGGCGTCGTCGTCACCCACCGCAACGTCACCGACTTCGCGGCCTGGGCGATCGCCGGCATCGGCCGCGACCGGCTCTCCGACGTGCTCGCCGCGACCTCGCTCAACTTCGACGTCTCCGTCTTCGAGATGTTCGGCCCGCTGCTCAGCGGCGGACGCATTGAGGTGGTGCGGGACGTCCTCGCCCTCCTGGAGACCGGCGCCCGCACCTACAGCCTGATCAGCGCGGTGCCCTCGGCGCTCGCCCACACCCTCGGACAGGACCCGGAGGCCCGCATCGGCGCCGGCCTGGTCGTGCTCGCCGGTGAAGGGCTCACCGCCCACACGGCCGACACCATCCGCGCCGCCGTCCCCGGCTGCACGCTCGCGAACATCTACGGACCCACCGAGGCCACGGTGTACGCCACCGCCTGGTTCACGGACACCGCCACCGACCGCACACCGCCGATCGGCCGGCCCCTGCACAACACGCGCACGTACGTGCTGGACGCCGGGCTGAATCCGGTCCCGGTGGGTGTGGCGGGAGAGCTCTATCTCGCGGGTGCCGGGCTGGCCCGGGGGTATCTGGGTCGTCCGGGTCTGACCGCCGAGCGTTTCGTGGCCGATCCGTTCGGGCCGGCGGGGGAGCGCATGTACCGCACCGGTGACCTGGTGCGGTGGAGCGCGGACGGGCAGATCGAGTATCTGGGCCGTACGGACGACCAGGTCAAGGTACGCGGCTTCCGCATCGAACTCGGCGAGATCGAGACCGTACTCGCCCGCCACGAGGCCGTCGCCCGGACCGCCGTCGTCGTCCGCGAGGACCGGCCGGGCGACCGCCGGATCACCGCCTACACCGTCCCCGCCGACGGCACGGAGACCGACCCGGCCGAGCTGCGCGCCCATGTGGCCGCCGCCCTCCCCGAGTACATGGTCCCCTCCGCGTTCGTGACCCTGGACGCCCTGCCGCTCAACCCGAACGGCAAGCTGGACCGGCGCGCCCTGCCCGCACCCGTCCTCGGCTCCGCCACCGAAACCGGCCGGGCACCGCGCACCGAGCAGGAGGCCGCCCTCTGCGAGGTCTTCGCCCACGTGCTCGGCGTGGAGCGGGTCTCGGTCGACGACAGCTTCTTCGACCTCGGCGGCCACTCGCTGCTCGCCACCCGCGTCGTCAGCCGCGTCCGCACCCTGTTCGGCGCGGAACTCTCCGTCCGCGCCCTGTTCGAGACCCCGACCGTGGCCGGTCTCGGGGAGCGGATCGGTGCCGCGGCCGGCGCCCGCCGGGCCCTGACCGCCCGCTTCCGCCCCGAGTCCGTCCCGCTCTCGCCCGCCCAGCGGCGGCTGTGGTTCCTCAACCGCTTCGAGGAGCGCAACGGCACCTACAACCTCCCCCTCGCCGTGCGCCTCACCGGCGACCTCGACCCGGACGCCCTGCGGGCCGCCCTGGCCGATGTCGTCGCACGCCACGAGAGCCTGCGCACCGTCTTCCCCGACACCGACGGCAGGCCGCGTCAACACGTCCTGCCCGTGGGCGAGGTGAGCCCCGAGCTGACCGTGCTCGACCTCGACCCGGAGGCCGTGGCACGCGAGGCGGCCCAGGACTTCGACCTCGCCACGCAGATCCCCGTCCGGGCCACGCTCTTCCGGGCCTCGCCGGCCGAGCACCTGCTGCTCATCGTCGTCCACCACATCGCGGGCGACGGCTGGTCCATGGCCCCGCTCGCCCGGGACCTGGGCCAGGCCTACGACGCGCGGCACCGCGGTACCGCCCCCGCCTGGGAGCCGCTGCCCGTCCAGTACGCCGACTACACCCTGTGGCAGCGCGAGGAGCTGGGCGACGAGAACGACCCGGACAGCGGCCTCGGCCGACAGATCGCGTTCTGGCGCCACACCCTCGGCGCCCTGCCGGAGGAGCTGGCGCTTCCCCTGGACCGGCCCCGCCCGGCCGAGATGAGCTTCCGGGGCGACACGGTGCCCCTGGAGATCCCGGCGGCGGCCCACGCCCCGCTGGCCGAGCTGGCCCGTACGAGCAGGGCGAGCGTCTTCATGGTGGTCCAGGCGGCCCTGGCCGCGCTGCTGCACCGGCTCGGCGCGGGCGCCGACATCCCGATCGGCTCGCCCGTCGCCGGCCGCACCGACGAGGCCCTGGACGACCTGGTCGGGTTCTTCGTGAACACGCTGGTGCTACGCACGGACGTGTCGGGCGACCCGACCTTCCGCGAACTCCTGGACCGGGTGCGGGAGACCGACCTCGCCGCATACGCCAACCAGGACGTGCCGTTCGAGCGGCTGGTCGAGGTGCTCAACCCCGAGCGTTCCCTGGCCCGCCACCCGCTCTTCCAGGTGATGCTGTCCTTCCAGAACAACGCGGAAGCCACCCTCCAGCTGGACGGCCTGCACATCGCCCCCGAGCAAGTCACCGTGGACGGAGCCAAGTTCGACCTCTCCTTCCAGCTCGCCGAGACCTTCGGCGCCGACGGCGCACCCGCCGGCATCGACGGCCGCGTCGAGTACGCGACGGACCTCTTCGACCGGGAGACGGCGCAGGAGCTGTCGGCCCGCCTGGTACGCCTGGTCGGCGAGCTGGTGAGCGACCCGGACCGCCGGCTGTCCTCGGTGGACGTCCTCACGGCCGACGAGCGCCACCGCATCCTCGTCGAGTGGAACGAGACGGCCCGCGAGGTGCCCACGGCCACCCTGCCGGACCTCTTCGAGCGGCAGGCCGCCCGCACCCCCGACGCCACCGCCCTCGTCGCCCAGGACGGCCGCGTCACCTTCGCCGCCCTCGACGCCCGCGCCAACCGGCTGGCCCGCCTCCTGCGCCGGCACGGCGTCGGCCCCGAGCAGTACGTCGCCGTGGCCCTGCCGCGTACGACCGACCTCGTGGTCGCCGTGCTCGCCGTCACCAAGGCGGGCGCCGCCTACGTGCCCGTCGACCCGGCACACCCCGTGGACCGGACCGCCCTGCTGCTCCAGGACGTCGGCACCTCCGCCGTGCTCACGGCCGCCGGAGCGCGGGACGCCGTCCCGCACGACCGGGGCGGCCACCACATCGACCTGGACGACCCCGAGGTCGCCGAAGCCCTCCGCGAGCTGCCGGACACACCTCTCGACGACGCCGGACGGACGGTCCCGCTGCGGCCGGACCACCCGGCCTACGTCATCCACACCTCCGGCTCCACCGGCCGCCCGAAGGGCGTCGTGGTCGCCCACCGCAGCCTCGTCAACCTGCACCACCACCACTTCGAGGAGCTGTACGCCGCCGAGGTGGCCGACGCGGGCCGCCCGCTGCGCGCCGCCCTCACCGCCGCCGTGTCCTTCGACGCCTCGCTCGACCCCATGCTGTGGATGGTGGCCGGGCACGAGCTGCACCTGATCGAGGACGACGTCCGGCGCGACCCGGAGGCACTGATCGCCTACGTCCGCGCCGCAGGCATCGACTTCATGGAACTCACCTCCTCGTACGCGGAACAGCTCGTCGAGCAGGGTCTCGTCCGCGACCCCGGGGCCCGCCCGCGCATCCTCGCCCTCGGCGGCGAGGCCGTGAGCCCGGCCCTGTGGCAGGAGCTGGCCGCCACGGAGGGGGTCACCGGGTACAACCTGTACGGCCCCACCGAGGCGACCGTCGACACCCTCACCTCGCGCACCACCGACACCGCCCGGCCGCTCATCGGCCGGCCCGTCACCAACAGCCGGGTCCACGTCCTGGACGACGCGCTGCGCCCGGTGGTGCCGGGTGTCGCGGGTGAGCTGTACATCGCGGGTGCGGGGCTGGCGCGCGGTTACCTGGGCCGTCCGGGCCTGACGGCCGAGCGGTTCGTCGCCGATCCCTTCGGCGCGGCGGGTTCGCGGATGTATCGCACGGGTGATGTGGTGCGGTGGTCGCGTCAGGGTGAGCTGGAGTATCTGGGCCGTTCCGATGACCAGGTGAAGGTGCGTGGTTTCCGCATCGAGCTGGGCGAGATCGAGACGGTCCTCGCCCGGTACGAGGGGGCGGCCCAGGTCGCCGTGGTCGTGCGTGAGGACCGGCCCGGCATCAAGCGCCTGGTCGCGTACGTCGTGCCGCGCACCGGCGAGCTGGACACCGCCGCCGCGCGGGCCCACGTGGCCGCCGTGCTGCCGGACTACATGGTGCCGTCCGCCTTCGTCTCCCTGGACGCCCTGCCGCTGACCGCCAACGGCAAGCTCGACCGGCGCGCCCTGCCGGCCCCGGCGCCCAGCGGCGGCGGCACGGGCCGGGCCCCGCGCAACCCGCGCGAGGAAACACTGTGCAGGCTCTACACCGAACTGCTCGGCGTGGAGCACGTGTCGCGCGACGACAGCTTCTTCGAGTTGGGTGGCGACAGCATTGTGTCGATCCAGCTGGTGAGCCGTGCGCGGCGTGCGGGGTTGGTGTTCTCGGCGCGTGAGGTGTTCCAGCATCGGACGCCGGAGGCGCTGGCCGTGGTGGCTGGTGCGGTGTCGGCGGGGCGGGTCGAGGAGCCGGGTGCGGGTCTGGGCCCGGTGGTGGAGACGCCGATCGTGGCGTGGTTGCGTGAGCTGGGTGGTCCCGTGGACGGGTTCAGCCAGACGATGGTGGTGCGGACCCCGGACGGGGCCACGTTCGAGGCGCTGGAGTCGGCGCTTCAGGCGGTGCTCGACCGTCATGACGTGCTGCGTGCGCGTCTGGTCCGGGGCGATGAGGCGTGGGGCCTGGAGGTGGCGGCACCGGGTGCGGTCCGGGCCGCGGAGGCGCTGAGCCGGGGCGAGGGGGACATCTCCCTCGGCGCGGCGGCTGCCCGGGATCGTCTGGCGCCGGACGCGGGTGTGATGGTCCAGGCGGTGTGGTTCGAGGATGCGGGCCGGTTGCTGCTGACGCTTCACCACTTGGTGGTGGACGGGGTGTCGTGGCGGGTGCTGCTGCCGGACCTGGCGCGTGCCTACGAGGGTGCGGAGCTGGAGCCGGTGGGGACCTCCTTCCGCCGCTGGGCCCAGGAACTGCACACCCTGGCCACCGATCGAGACGCCGAACTCCCGGTATGGGAAGAGGTATCGACCGGGGACGACCCGATGATCGGGTCCCGCCGCCTCGACCCGGAGCTGGACACCGCCGCCACCGTGCGGCACCTGTCCCTCACGCTCCCCGCAGACGTCACCGACGCCCTGCTCACCCGGGTTCCGGCGGTGTACCGGGCGGGTGTGAATGATGTGCTGCTCACCGCGTTCGCGGCCGCGGTCGCCGACTGGCGGGGTTCGGGTTCGCGCAGTGTGCTGGTCGATCTGGAGGGCCACGGCCGCGAGGACGTGGTCCGGGGCGTGGACACGTCGCGGACGGTGGGCTGGTTCACGAGCATGTTCCCGGTCCGTCTGGATGCGGGGGAGAGGGGTGACTGGGGTGGTGCCCTGAAGGCTGTCAAGGAGCAGTTGCGCGCGCTGCCGGACAACGGCATCGGCTACGGCCTCCTGCGCTACCTCAACCCCGAAACGGCATCCCGTCTGGCCGAACTCCCCACGGCTCAGCTCGGGTTCAACTACCTGGGGCGGTTCGATGCCCGTGAGGGGCAGGACGCCGACTGGGCGCTGACCTCGGATGCGGACACGGGCGACGGGCGTGACCCGCGCATGCCGCTGAGCCACGCGCTGGATCTGAACGCGGCCACGTTGGACGGTGTCGAGGGTCCGCGTCTGGTGGCGGACTGGTCGTGGCCGGCCGCGTTGGTCTCCGAGGAGGAGGTGCGGGTGCTGGCCGAGGGCTGGTTCACCGCACTGCGGGCGCTCGCCGCCCATGCGGCCGATCCCGGCGCGGGTGGGCTCACCCCGTCCGACCTGCGCCCGCTGGTCGCCCTGTCCCAGGAGCAGATCGACCGGCTGGAGAGCGAGCACGGCCGGATCACCGACGTACTGCCCCTCTCCCCGCTCCAGCAAGGACTCCTCTTCCACGCGGTCTACGACGAGCAGGGCCACGACGTCTACACCGTCCAACTCGCCCTCGACATCGAAGGGTCCATCGACAGGGACGCCCTCCGGGCGGCCGTGCGCACCCTGCTCACCCGGCACGGCAACCTCCGCTCCGCGTTCCGGCACGACGGGCTCGACGCCCCGGTCCAGGTCATCCCCACCGGCTTCGAACTCCCCTGGCAGGACGTCGACCTGACGCGCCTGCCCGAGGAGAGCCGTGCCGGTGAGGCGGACCGCCTGGTGGCCGAGGACCGGACGCGGCGGTTCGATCTCGCCGCGCCGCCGCTGATGCGGTTCACCCTCATCACGACGGCCCCCGACCGCCACCGGCTCGTCATCAGCCACCACCACCTGCTGCTCGACGGCTGGTCCATGCCGGTCTTCCTGGGCGAGCTGTTCTCGCTGTACGCGCAGAAGGGCGACAGCGCCTCCCTGCCCTCCGTCACGCCGTACCGGGACTACCTCGCCTGGGTCGCCGCGCAGGACCGTACGGCCGCCGAGGCGGCCTGGCGGCAGGTGCTCGACGGACTGGACGAGCCGACCCTCCTCACCGCACCGGACGCTTCCCGGGAGCCCGTCGTCCCCGGCCGGATACGGGTCGAACTGGGCGAGGCGGAGACCGCCGCGCTGGCCCGGTGGGCCCGGTTGCGCGGGGTCACGGTCAACACCGTGGTGCAGGCCGCGTGGGCGATGGTGCTCGGCCGGCTCACCGGCCGCCAGGACGTGGTCTTCGGAGGCACGGTCTCCGGCCGCCCGCCCCAGGTCCCCGGCATCGAGTCCATGGTCGGCCTCTTCATCAACACCCTGCCCGTACGGGTGAGGACGGACCCGGCCGAGACGCTGGGCGCCCTGCTCGACCGGCTGCAGGACCAGCAGGCCGGCCTCATGGACCACCAGCACCTTCCGCTCGCCGACGTCCAGCGGGCCGCCGGTCAGGGGGAACTCTTCGACTCCCTCGTCATCTTCGAGAACTACCCGCTCGACGCCACCGAGCTGCGGAAGTCCGCCGGCGGACTCGGCATCGTCGGCGGCGACAACCACGAGAGCACCCACTACCCGCTCAGCCTCACCGTCGGACTCGGCCGTTCGCTCGCCCTCGATCTCGCCCACCGGCCGGACGTGCTCGACCGGGACCAGGTCGAGGAGCTGGCCGCCGCCCTGGTGCGGACCCTGGGCGAGGTCCCCGGCCAGGCCGACCAGCCCGTGGGCCGGCTGCGCCTGCTGGCACCGCGCCAGGAGAAGCTGGTCCTCGCCCACTGGGCGGGCACCGTGGACCCGGAGCCCGGCATCCCGTCGCTGACCGAGCTGTTCGCGCGCCAGGCGGCCGCCACCCCGGACGCCACGGCGGTGATCGCCGGAACGGAACGGATCGACTACGCCGAGCTGAATGCGCGGGCCGACCGGCTGGCGCGCCTCCTCGCCGCACGCGGGGCGGGCCCCGAGCGCTACGTCGCCGTGGCCCTGCCCCGGTCCGCGGAGCTGCTGGTCGCGCTGCTCGCCGTCCTCAAGTCCGGGGCCGCCTACGTGCCGCTCGACCCGGAGCACCCCGCCGAGCGGCTGGGCTACGTCCTCGACGACGCGCGCCCGTCCCTGCTGCTCACCACGGAGGCGACCGCCGCCGCCCTGCCCGCTTCGGACACACCCCGGCTGCTGCTCGACACCCCGGAGACGGCCCGCGCACTGGCGGACCTGCCCGCCGGGCCCCCGGACGGCGTCCCGGCCGACGGCCGCAACCCGGCCTACGCCATCTACACCTCCGGGTCGACCGGCCGCCCCAAGGGTGTCGTGATCCCGCGCGCCGCCCTGGACAACTTCCTCGCCGACATGGCGGCACGGGTGCCGATGGACGGTACGGACCGGCTCGTCGCCGTCACCACCGTGTCCTTCGACATCGCGGCCCTGGAGCTCTACCTGCCGCTGCTCGCCGGCGCCGCCGTGGTCGTCGCGGGCAAGGACGAGGTACTGGACCCGCACGCGCTCGCGTCCCTGGTCCGCGACAACGGCGGCACGGTGCTGCAGGCCACGCCCTCCATGTGGCAGACGCTGACCGCCCAGGTCCCCGAAGCCCTCGACGGCCTGCGCATGCTCGTGGGCGGCGAGGCCGTCCCCGGCGCGCTCGCCGAGGCGATGGCCGCGAAGGGCCGGTCCGTGGTCAACGTGTACGGGCCCACGGAGACGACCATCTGGTCCACCACCGCCGAACTCGACGGCACCACCGGCGCCCCGCCCATCGGCCGCCCGATCCTCAACACCCGGGTCCTCGTCCTCGACGGCGCACTGCGCCCGGTCGCCCCCGGCGTCCCCGGCGAGCTGTACATCGCGGGCGCCGGCCTGGCCCGCGGCTACCTGGGCCGCCCCGGGCTGAGCGCCGAGAGGTTCGTCGCCGACCCGTACGGGCTGCCCGGGAGCCGCATGTACCGCACCGGCGACCTGGTCCGCTGGGGCCGGGACGGCGAGCTGGAGTATCTGAGCCGCACCGACTTCCAGGTCAAGGTCCGCGGCTTCCGCATCGAACTCGGCGAGATCGAATCGGTGCTGGCCCGGCACCCGGGGATCGACCGGGTCGCCGTGGTCGTACGGGAGGACCGCCCCGGCACCAAGCTGCTGGTGGCGTACACCGTCGCAGCCGGCACGATGGCGCCCGACGCCGCCGTACTGCGCGCCCGCGCCGCCGCCGAGCTGCCCGACTACATGGTCCCGGCCGCGTTCGTCACCCTGGACGCCCTGCCGCTGAACACCAACGGAAAGCTGGACCGCAAGGCGCTGCCCGCACCCGACTTCGGCGCCCGGCCGGCCGGCCGCGCACCGTCCGGCCCCCGCGAGGAACTGCTCTGCCGGCTCTTCGCCGAGGTGCTGGGGCTGCCCGCCGCCGGAGTCGAGGACAGCTTCTTCACGCTCGGGGGCGACAGCATCACCTCCATCCAGCTCGTCGGCCGCGCCCGCCAGGAGGGCCTGGTCCTGACCCCCCGCGAGGTGTTCCGGCACAAGACGCCCGAAGCCCTCGCGTCCGCCCTCGCCGGGACCACGCCCGAGCCGCTTCCGGCTGCCGACCCCGAAGGGGCCGACCCGGCGCTGGGAGCGGTGCCCGCCACCCCGATCATCCGCTGGCTGCGGGACCTGGGCGGCCGGATCGAGGGCTTCAACCAGTCCGTGGTCTCACCCGCACCCGGCGACCTCACCGACGCACAGCTCGCCGCGACGGTCCAGGCCGTACTGGACCACCACGACGCACTGCGCGCCCGGCTGGTCAGGACCGACACCGACTGGACGCTGCACATCCCGCCGAAGGGCGCCGTCCGGGCCGAGGACATCATCCACCGGGTGGACGTCTCCGGACTCGACGCCGCGGGCACGGCGGCGGCGCTCGACGCGGAGGGCCGCGCCGCGCAGCACAGGCTGGACCCCGACGCCGGGGTGATGATGCAGGTGGTCCGGTTCGACGCCGGCCCCGACCGCGTCGGCAGCCTGCTCCTGATCGTCCACCACCTGGTGGTCGACGGAGTGTCCTGGCGGATTCTGACCCCCGACCTGATGGCCGCGTACGAGGCCGTCGTCGCGGGCCGGGAACCCGTCCTGGAACCGGTGTGGACCTCCTTGCGCCAGTGGTCCCGAAGCCTGACGGCCGCCGCCCGCACCCCCGGGCGCGCCGCGGAGCTCCCCGTATGGACGCGGATGCTGGCGGGCCGGCCCGAACAGCCCCTCGGGGCCCGGGCGCTGGACCCGGCCCGGGACGTGGCCGCGGTCGCGCGCCAGCTGACGGTGACCCTGCCCCCCGAGGTGACCGGGCCGCTGCTCACCAGCGTGCCCACCGCGTTCCGGACCGGCGTCAACGACGTCCTGCTGACCGCGTTCGCCCTGGCGGTGACCGAGTGGAACCGGGGCCGGGGCCGGTCCGCAGAGGGCGGGGTCCTGCTGGACCTGGAGGGCCACGGCCGGGAGGAACTGCTCGCGGACGTCCTCCCCGACGCGGACATCTCCCGCACGGTCGGCTGGTTCACCAGCATCTTCCCGGTCCGGCTCGACCCCGGGGTGCCGGAGAACGATTGGGACGGCATCCGCGGTGGCGGGCCCGCCGTCTCCCGGGCCGTCGCCGAAGTGGCACGGCAGCTCGCCGAACTGCCGGACAACGGAGCCGGATACGGCCTGCTGCGCCACCTCAACCCCGAGACGGCGCCCGCCCTCGCGGCCTTCCCCGCACCGCAGATCGGCTTCAACTACCTGGGCCGGTTCGCCGGAGGCGACGACGGGAACGACGGCGACGGCGGCCTCGGCGGCAGCGACGACGCCATGCCCGCCGCACACGCCCTGGAGCTGAACTCGCTCACCCAGGACCGGCCCGACGGCCCCCGTCTGGTCGCCTCCTGGAGCTGGCCCGGCGAACTCTTCACCGAGGAGGAGGTGTCCGCGCTCGCCGACGGCTGGTTCCGGGCCCTGCGCTCCCTGGTGATCCGGGCGGAGCACCCCGACGCGTACACCCCGCCCCCGGCGGCACCCCAGCACACCGCGGCGTCACTGGCGCCCCTGCTCGACCTCGACCAGGACGAGATCGACGCATTCGAAGAAGACTTCGGGCTCTGAGTGGAGAGAAGCGAAATGACCACGTCCAAGCCGCGGCTGGAGGGCATCCTCCCGCTCTCCCCGCTCCAGCACGGCCTGCTGTTCCACGCGCAGTACGACGCGCACGGCCACGACGCCTACACCACGCAGTTCACCGTGGACACCGAGGGCGGAATCGACCCCGAGGCCCTGCGCGCCGCGTGTGCCGCCGTGCTGCGCCGGCACTCCGTGCTGCGCGCCGCCTTCCGCCACCGCAAGAACGGCGAGCCGGTCCAGCTCATCCCCGTCCACGTCGAACCCGACTGGACCCGCGCAGACCTGTCGGGCCTGCCGGCCGCCGACCGGGCCGCCGAGGCCGACCGGCTGGTGACCGAGGACCGGGCCCGGCGCTTCGACCTGGCCCGGCCCCCGCTCGTCCGGTTCACCCTGATCGACCTGGGGGAGGGGCGCCACCGCTTCCTCCTGACCGCGCACCACATCCTGCTCGACGGCTGGTCCCGGGCCCTGCTCATCGGTGAACTCTTCCAGCTGTACGGGCTGTTCCGCCGGAACGGGGACGAGACGGAGCTGCCGCCCGTCGCCCCGTACCGCGACTACCTCGCCTGGGTCGCCGCGCAGGACCGTACGGCCGGCGAGACCGCCTGGCGGCGGGTGCTCGACGGACTGGACGAGCCGACGCTGCTGGCCGCGCCCGACCTGGCGCGGGAGCCCGTCGCCCCGGGGCAGGCGCGGGTGGAGCTGGGCGAGGCGGAGACCGCCGCGCTGGCCCGGTGGGCCCGGTTGCGCGGGGTCACGGTCAACACCGTGGTGCAGGCAGCGTGGGCGATGGTGCTCGGCCGGCTCACCGGCCGCCAGGACGTGGTCTTCGGTGGCACGGTCTCCGGCCGCCCGCCCGAGGTCCCCGGCATCGAGTCCATGGTCGGCCTCTTCATCAACACCCTGCCCGTACGGGTCCGGCTGGACCCCGCCGAGACCGTCGGCGCACTGCTGGACCGGCTGCAGGACCAGCAGGCCGGCCTCATGGACCACCAGTACCTCGGGCTCTCCGACATCCAGCGGCTGACCCCGGTCGGCGGCGAACTCTTCGACACGCTCCTGGTCTTCGAGAACTACCCGGTCGACACCGAGGGCCTGCGCCGTTCCGCCGACGGCCTCGGCGTCGTCGACGGCCGCAGCCACGAGGGCACCCACTACCCGCTCAGCCTCATGGTCCACGTGGGCACCACCCTCGCGATCGAACTGAGCCACCGCCCCGACGTACTGGACCACGCCGAAGCCCTCGCCGTCGGGAACCAGCTGCTGCGCCTGCTCGCCTCCCTCGCCGGGGCCGAGGACACCGCCGTCGGACGCCTCGACCTCCTCACCCCCGAGGACCGCGCCCTGGTCCTCGGCACCTGGAACGACACCGCGCGAGCCACCGCGCCGGCCACGCTGCCCGCCCTGTTCCGGCGGACCGCCGACCGGCACCCGGACGCGACCGCCGTCCAGCACGGCGACACCCGCCTCTCCTACGCCGCGCTCGACGCCCGCGCCAACCGTGTCGCCCGCCTCGTGATCGCCCGGGGCGCCGGACCCGAGCAGACGGTCGCCCTGGCGCTTCCCCGGTCCGCCGACCAGATCGTGGCGCTCTGGGCGGTCCTCAAGGCGGGCGCCGCCTATCTGCCCGTCGACCCCGAGTACCCCGCCGAACGCATCGCCCACATGCTGACCGACGCCCGGCCGGTCCTCGTCCTCACCGACAGCGCCACCGCGCCCCGGATCACCGCCGCCGTGCCCGGTGACGCGCTCCCGCTCCTCGTCCTCGACACCGACGACACGGCCGGGCGGATCGCCGCCGCCGCGGACACCGACCCCTCCGACGGCGACCGCACGGCCCCGCTCACCCCCCTCACGCCCGCGTACGTCATCTACACCTCCGGGTCGACGGGCCGGCCCAAGGGCGTGGCGATGCCCGGCGGGGCCCTCGCCAACCTGATCGCCTGGCACGAGGACGTACTGCCCGGCGGCCCCGGAGTGCGCACCGCGCAGTTCACCGCCATCAGCTTCGACGTATCCGCCCAGGAGATCCTTTCCGCCACCCTGTCCGGACGCACCCTCGTCATCCCGGACGAGGACACCCGGCGCGACCCGGCCGCCCTGGTGCGCTGGCTCGACGAGCAGCGGATCGGCGAGGTGTACGCGCCCAACCTGGTCATCGACGCCCTCTGCGAGGAGGCCACCGGGCACGGCCTCGAACTCCCCGAGCTCCGCCACCTCGCCCAAGCGGGCGAGGCCCTGGTGCCGACCAAGCGGATGCGCGACTTCCACCACGGCACCGGTCGCGTCCTGCACAACCACTACGGACCCACCGAGACCCACGTCGTCACCGCCGCCGCCCTCCCGGCCGACCCCGGCGACTGGCCCGCCCGGCCCACCATCGGACGCCCGGTCCACAACACCCGCGCCTACGTGCTGGACAGCGCGCTCAGGCCGGTCCCGCCCGGGGTGCCCGGCGAGCTGTATCTCGCCGGGGCGGGCCTCGCCCGCGGCTACCTGAACCGGCCGGCGCTGACCGCCGAACGCTTCGTCGCCGACCCGTACGGCCCCGCGGGCACCCGCATGTACCGCACCGGTGACGTGGTCTCCTGGACCGGCGACGGCGAACTGGACTACCTGGGCCGCAGCGACCACCAGGTCAAGATCCGCGGCTTCCGCGTCGAACTCGGTGAGATCGAGGCGGCCCTGACCACCCACCCCTCCGTCGCCCAGGCCGTCGTCATCGCCCGGGAGGACCGGCCGGGCATCAGGACGCTCGCCGCCTACGTCGTACCGGCGGGCGGCGAGCCGGCGCCCGGCACCGACGACCTGCGCGCCCACCTCGACGGCAGGCTGCCCGGCTACATGGTGCCCTCCGCGTTCGTCGCCCTCGACGCGCTCCCGCTCACCCCCAACCGGAAGCTGGACCGGCGCGCCCTGCCGGTGCCCGACGGTGCCACGTCCGCCGGACGCGCCCCGCGCACCGCCCACGAGGCACGACTGTGCGCGCTCTTCGCGGAAGTCCTGGGCCTGGAGCAGGTCTCCGTCGACGACAGCTTCTTCGACCTCGGCGGTCACTCCCTGCTCGCCACCCGGCTCGTCAGCCGGGTCCGTACGGCCTTCGGCGCGGAGATCGCGGTCCGCACCCTCTTCGAAGCGCCCACGGTCGCGGCACTCACGGACCGCCTCGGCACCGCCGGCCGGGCCCGCGCGGCACTCGTCGCCGCACCGCGCCCGGCGGAGATCCCGCTGTCGCCCGCCCAGCGGCGCCTGTGGTTCCTCGGCCGCTTCGAGGACGCGGGCGGCAACTACAACCTGCCGCTGGCCGTACGGATCTCCGGCGAACTGCGCGTCCGGCCGCTGCGCGAGGCGCTGGCGGACGTGGTGACCCGCCACGAAAGCCTGCGCACCGTCTTCCCCGAGACCGACGGCAACCCCCGGCAGGTGGTCCTCGACCCCGGGCAGGCCGTCCCCACCCTGCCCGTCATCGGTGTCGACGACGGCGACCTGGAACAGGCGCTCGCGGCGGCCGCCGGCAAGGAGTTCGATCTCACCGCCGAACCGCCGCTGCGCGCCCGGCTGTTCGCGCTGGGCGGCACCGAATACGTACTGCTCCTGGTCGTCCACCACATCGCGGCCGACGGCTGGTCCATGGCCCCGCTCGCCCGCGACCTCGGCGAGGCGTACCGCGCCAGGTGCGAGGGCCGCGCGCCCGCTTGGAAGCCGCTGCCCGTCCAGTACGCCGACTACACGCTGTGGCAGCGCGAGGTCCTCGGCGACGAGAACCGTTCCGACAGCGAGCTGGCCCGGCAGATCGCCCACTGGCGCACCGCACTCGCCGGCGTCCCCGAGGAACTGGCCCTCCCCACCGACCGCCCGCGCCCCGCCGAGATGAGCTACCGGGGCGACACCGTCGAACTCCAGGTCCCCGCCGACGTCCACCAACGGCTTGCCGGGCTCGCCCGCGAACGCCGCGCGAGCGTCTTCATGGTGATGCAGTCGGTGCTGGCCGCGCTGCTGCACCGGCTCGGCGCGGGCGCCGACATCCCGATCGGCTCGCCCGTCGCCGGCCGCACCGACGGAGCGCTGGACGACCTGGTCGGGTTCTTCGTGAACACGCTGGTGCTGCGCACGGACGTGTCGGGCGACCCGACCTTCCGGGAGCTCCTGGACCGGGTGCGGGAGACCGACCTGGCCGCGTACGCCAACCAGGACGTGCCGTTCGAGCGGCTGGTCGAGGTGCTCAACCCCGAGCGTTCCATGGCCCGCCACCCGCTCTTCCAGGTGATGCTGTCCTTCCAGAACAACGCGGAAGCCACCCTCGACCTCGGCGGCCCGCAGGCCACCGGGCGCGCCGTGGGCTGGCAGACCTCCAACTTCGACCTCTCGCTCGTCCTGGAGGAGCGGTTCGGGGACGACGGCGCCCCCGCCGGGATCGTCGGCGGCATCGAGTTCGCCACGGACCTCTTCGACCCGGAGACCGCCCGGGACCTGGCGGAACGCTTCGTGCGGCTGGCCGGTGAGCTGACCGGCGACCCGGACCGCAAGCTGTCGTCCGTCGACGTCCTGACGGCCGAGGAACGCCACCGCATCCTCGTCGACTGGAACGACACCGCGCGCGCCTACCCGACGGGCACGCTCCCCGGCCTCTTCGAGGAGCAGACCGCGCGGACCCCCGACGCCACCGCCCTGGTCTTCCAGGACACCCGGCTCAGCTACGCCGAACTCAACGCCCGGGCCAACCGGCTGGCCCGCCGGCTCGTCGCGCTCGGCGCGGGCGCCGAGCAGCCGGTCGCCGTACGGCTGCCCCGCTCGGCCGAACACGTCGTGGCCCTGCTCGCCGTGATGAAGGCGGGCGCGGTCTACGTCCCGGTCGACCCGGACTACCCCGACGACCGCATCGCCCACATGCTCGACGACGCCCACCCGGTGCTGGAACTCACCGACCCGGCCGCACTGCACGACACCGACCCCGGGGTCCCGGCGGACAACCTCACCGACGACGAACGCGGCGGCGCGCCCCGCCCGGACAACGCGGCCTACATCATCTACACCTCGGGCTCCACCGGCCGCCCCAAGGGCGTCACCGTCCAGCACCGCAGCTTCGTGAACCTCTTCCACGACCACTTCGGGCGGCTCTACGCACCGGAGATCGAAGGGGCGGGCGATCGCCGGCTGCGCGCCGCGCTCGTCTCCTCCTTCTCGTTCGACGCCGCCTTCGACCCCCTGCTGTGGATGCTGGCCGGCCACGAACTGCACCTCATCGACGACGAGGCGCGCCACGACGCCGCCGCCCTGTTCGCCTACGTCCGACGCGTGGGCGGCATCGACCACTTCGACACCACCCCCGCCCACTACCAGCAGCTCCACGAACTCGGGCTGACCGCAGACGAGTCCCTTCGCCCGATGATCGTGAGCCTGGGCGCCGAGGCGCTCGGCGAGACCCTGCGCCAGGAGCTCCTGGACGTCCCGGACCTCGTCACGCACAACCTGTACGGCCCCACCGAGACCACCGTCGACGCGCTCGGCCAGCGCATCGAGGAGGCGGACCGGGTCCTCGTGGGACGGCCCCTGGACAACTACCGGGCGTACATCCTCGATCCGTCCCTGCGGCCGGTCGCCCCCGGCGTGGCCGGCGAACTGTATCTGGCCGGCGCCGGACTGGCCCGCGGCTACCTGAACCGGCCGGACCTCACCTCCGTACGCTTCGTCGCTGATCCGCACGGCCCCGCCGGCACCCGGATGTACCGCACCGGAGACCTGGCCCGCTGGACCAGGGACGGCCGGATCGACTGCATCGGACGGCTCGACGACCAGGTGAAGATCCGCGGCTTCCGCATCGAACCGGGCGAGATCGAGACCGCGTTGGAGAGCCAGGAGGAGATCGCCCGCGCCGCCGTGATCGTCCGCGAGGACCGTCCCGGCATCAAGGAACTCGTCGCCTACACCGTCCCCGCCGTCGGACACGAGGTGCCCGACGCGGACGAACTGCGGCTGCGCCTGGGCGGGCGGCTGCCCGACTACATGGTCCCGGCGGCCTTCGTCGCCCTCGACCGCCTGCCGGTCACGGTCAACGGGAAGCTCGACCGCCGGGCCCTGCCGGCACCCGGTCCGCGCACCCGCGCCGAGGGCCGGACGCCCCGCACCGCCCAGGAGAAGGCCCTCTGCGACATCTTCGCGGAGGTCCTGGGCCTGGAGCGGGTCTCCATCGACGACGGCTTCTTCGACCTGGGCGGCCACTCGCTCCTGGCGACCCGTGTCGTGAGCCGCGTCCGGTCCCGGCTCGGCGCCGAACTGGCGGTCCGCACGCTCTTCGAGGCCCCGACCGCGGTGGCCCTCGCGGAACGCCTCGGTGACGCCGGCCGCGCCCGCCAGGCGCTCACCGTGCGCCCGCGCCCCGAGGAGATCCCGCTCTCGTCCGCGCAGCGCCGGCTCTGGTTCCTCAACCGCTTCGAGGGCCCCCGCGCCACCTACAACATGCCGATGGCGGTCCGCCTGACCGGCGCCCTCGACACGGCCGCGCTCGAAGCGGCACTCGGTGACGTCACGGCACGCCACGAGAGCCTGCGCACGGTGTTCCCCGACACGGAGGGCCGCCCGTACCAGCTGATCCTGCCGGCGCACGAGGCGCGCCCGGTCCTGACGGTCGCGGACTTCGACCCCGAGCGCCTGGCCGCGGAGGTCGCGCGCGGCTTCGACGTCGCCACGGAAATCCCCCTGCGCGCCGCCCTGTTCGCCGTCTCCGACGACGAGCACGTGCTGCTGGTCGTGGTGCACCACATCGCGGGTGACGGCTGGTCGATGGGCCCGCTGGCGCGTGACCTGAGCGAGGCGTACGCGGCGCGTGCGGGGGGTGGTGTGCCGGGGTTCGGGGCGTTGCCGGTGCAGTACGCGGATTACACGTTGTGGCAGCGGGAGGTGCTGGGGGACGAGGCGGACCCGGTCAGTGAGTTGTCGCGGCAGGTGGACTTCTGGCGTGGGGCGTTGGCGGGTCTGCCGGAGGAGCTGGTGCTTCCGGTGGACCGTCCGCGTCCGGCGGAGATGAGCTACCGGGGCGACACCGTCCCCTTCCACGTCTCCCGCGCCACCCATGAGCGGTTGCAGGCCCTGGCCGGAGAGGTCGGCGGCAGCGTGTTCATGGTCGTCCAGGCCGCCGTCGCCACCCTGCTCTCGCGGCTGGGCGCCGGCACCGACATCCCGGTGGGGACCGTGATCGCGGGCCGCACGGACGAGGCGCTGGACGACCTGGTCGGCTTCTTCGTGAACACGCTGGTGCTGCGCACGGACGTGTCGGGCGACCCGACCTTCCGGGAACTGGTGGAACGGGTCCGGGAGACGGACCTCGCGGCCTATGCCAACCAGGACGTGCCGTTCGAGCGGCTGGTCGAGGTCCTGAACCCCGAGCGCTCCATGGCCCGCCACCCGCTCTTCCAGGTCATGTTGGCGTTCCAGAACACCGGGGAGGCCACGCTCGACCTCGACGGCCTGCGGATCGCCCCCGAGGAGATCAGCTTCGACGCCGCCAAGTTCGACCTGTCGTTCCAGTTCGCCGAGACGTCGGGGGGGATCGAGGGGAGCGTGGAGTTCGCGGTCGATCTGTTCGACCGGGTGTCGGTGGTGGGTCTGGTGGAGCGCCTGGTGCGGGTGCTGGAGGTGGT
>NZ_JBFAUP010000041.1:0-24662 GCF_040679335.1 Streptomyces sp. NPDC052299
GTCCAACGTCAGGTCATCGGCGAAATGCCGGTCACCGGTCGCGTCGGGCACGTACTTCACACAGACAACGATCCTCAAGCTCACGCCGGCTCTCCTACTGCATCGTCATTTCCGGGCTGCCTTGTTGCACGCAGCATAGGCGCCTGATGGGGCGTTTTCCGGTCGGGGCGACCGACGCTCCGACCGTCATATTACTCGCCAGTACATCCAGTGTTCGCCCAATGAGCAAGCGCTTTGCACTGTGATCTGCCCAACGCGATCCGCCCGGGAACCCCGGGCGCCGCGTCAGTCCCGCAGCGCGGTGAACCGGCCCTGGTGATAGACGAGCGGCCGGCCTCCGCCGACCCGGTCGCCCTCCACCACCTGCGCGATCACGATGTGGTGGTCGCCCGCCGGGACACGGGCCACGACGCGGCAGACCAGCCACGCCAGCACGTCGTCCAGCAGCGGAACCCCCTCCGGGCCGCTGCGCCAAAAGGTGGACGGGCCGAACCGGTCGGCACCGCTCCGGGCGAAGGTGGCGGCCAGCTCCCGTTGGTGTTCGCCGAGTATGTGCACGCCGACGTGCTCGGCTTCGGCCAGCACCGGCCAGCTGGAGGACGAGGTGCCGACGCCGAAGGAGACGAGGGGCGGCTCGGCGGCCACGGAGGTGAGCGAGGTGGCGGTGAAGCCGACCGGGCGCTCCCCGGCGGCGGTGATCACGGCGACTCCGGCGGCGTGCTCGCGGAACGCGGAGCGCAGGAGGTCCGGGGATGCCGTGCGCGTCTTGCCGAGCCCGGGTGATGCCGTCATGGAGATGTCCTTCTGCGCGTCGGAAATGCGGGGTGGCGGATGCTCAGGCACCCGGACAGCACGCGCCGGCGGTACGGGCGAGGTCGATGTACGCCCGGCCATGGAGAAGGGGATCTGACGGCATAACGTCAGACTGACGATGCGCGGTCGGCGCAGTCAAGGGCGTTCCGGAAGGTGGGAGAAGCATCACGGTCCGTCATATCGCGCGGCCGAGGGCGGCGACGACGTCGACGGTACGGGGCTGCCCCTCGGCCCGGCGGACGATCCGGCCCCCGGCGTCGAGGACCAGGACGGTCGGGGTCCGGCTGATGCCGAGGTCGCGTACGAGCGCGAGCCGCGCCTCCGCGTCGATCTCCACATGGGCGACGCCCTCGACCATTCCGGCCACCTCCGCGAGGGTGCGGCGGGTGGCCCGGCACGGCTGGCAGAAGGCGGTGGAGAACTGGACGAGCGTCGCCCGCTCCCCCAGTTCCGCGCCGAGTCGTGCCGCGTCCAGCCTCTCGGCGCCTGCCTGCCCGTTCACCTTCGGCCTCCCGTCAGAGTTCTACGCAAGGGGTCAGCGTCCGCGACCTCGAGGTCATTCCCGGCCGCCCCACGTGACAAGAATCTCGCGTCCCGGCGCCGCCGGGACTGGCCACCGCGTCGCCGCATGGGGCACGATCGGCGCAATGCCGAAAACCTACGGCTGCGTAACTTCCGCCGGGAGAACCTCCGCGGGCGCTGAAGAAAGGGTCTTCCCCAGATGGCAGAACTCGTCTATCGGCCGGTCATCGGCGCCGCTCGTACGTTTTTCAAGGCGCTCGACCTGAAGATCGACACGCAGGGTTCGGAGCACATCCCGAAGACCGGTGGCGCTGTTCTGGTCAGCAACCACATCAGTTATCTGGACTTCATCTTCAGCGGACTCGCCGCGCTCCCGCAGAAGCGGCTGGTGCGTTTCATGGCCAAGGAATCGGTATTCCGGCACAAGGTCTCCGGGCCGCTGATGCGCGGCATGAAGCACATTCCCGTCGACCGCAAACAGGGCGAGGACGCGTACGCGCACGCGCTGGAGTCGCTGCGGTCCGGGGAGATCGTCGGGGTGTTCCCCGAGGCGACGATCTCGGAGTCGTTCACGCTCAAGAGCTTCAAGTCGGGTGCCGCGCGCCTGGCGCAGGAGGCCGGGGTGCCGCTGATCCCGATGGCGCTGTGGGGTACGCAGCGGCTCTGGACCAAGGGCCGGCCGCGCAGCTTCAAGCGGAATCACACGCCGATCACGATCCGCGTCGGCGAGCCCGTGGAGGCCCCCACCGACCAGTACGCGGGCGCCATCACGCGGCGGCTGCGCGAGCGGGTGCAGGAACTGCTCGAAGCCGCCCAGCGGGCCTATCCGGTCCGGCCGAAGGACGCGAGTGACACGTGGTGGGTGCCCGCGCACCTGGGCGGTACGGCTCCGACGGCGGCCGAGGTCCGCGAGCGCGGCTGAAACGTGTCGCCGGGGCGCGGACGAATCCACGCCCCGGCGACAGCCACGCTCTAGGCGGCGGCCATCTCCTCCTTGAGTGCGAGGAGGAACGCGTCGACGTCCTCCTCCGTGGTGTCGAAGGCGCACATCCAGCGCACGTCCCCGGCCTGCTCGTCCCAGAAGTAGAAGCGGAAGCGCTTCTGCAGCCGTTCGGTCACCGCGTGCGGCAGCCGCGCGAAGACGGCGTTGGCCTGGACGGGGTGCAGGATCTCCACGCCGCCGATCCCGCGCACGCCCTCGGCGAGCCGCTGGGCCATCGCGTTGGCGTGCCGGGCGTTGCGCAGCCACAGGTCGCCGGCGAGCAGCGCCTCCAGTTGCACGGAGACGAAGCGCATCTTGGACGCGAGCTGCATCGACAGCTTGCGCAGGTGCTTCATGGCCCGGACCGCATCGGGGTTCAGGACGACGACGGCCTCGCCGAAGATGGCCCCGTTCTTCGTGCCGCCGAAGGACAGGACGTCCACGCCCACGGCGTTGGTGAACGTGCGCATGGGCACGTCCAGGGACGCCGACGCGTTGGCTATGCGGGCGCCGTCGAGGTGCACCGTCATGCCGTGCCCGTGGGCGTGTTCGCAGATGGCGCGGATCTCGCCGGGTGTGTAGACGGTGCCGAGTTCGGTGTTCTGGGTGATCGAGACGACCTGCGGCATGGCGCGGTGTTCGTCGTCCCAGCCGTACGCCTGCCGGTCGATGAGCTCCGGAGTGAGCTTGCCGTCCTCGGTGGGCACGGTGAGCAGCTTGAGGCCGCCGACCCGCTCGGGCGCCCCGCCCTCGTCCACGTTGATGTGCGCGGACTCGGCACAGATGACCGCGCCCCAGCGGTCGGTCATGGCCTGGAGCGACACCACGTTCGCGCCGGTTCCGTTGAAGACCGGGAACGCCTCGGCGGTGGGCCCGAAGTGGCTGTGCATGACGCGCTGGAGATGGCCCGTGTAGTCGTCCTCGCCGTAGGCGACCTGGTGGCCGCCGTTGGCGAGGGCGAGTGCCGCGAGGATCTCGGGGTGCGTCCCCGCGTAGTTGTCACTGGCGAAACCGCGGACCTGCGGGTCGTGGTGGCGACGCGCGTCGGTCCTTACGGTTGCGGGGTCAGCCACAGGCGCTTTCCGTTCACTTCCGGGGCGGGCCGGTCCCAGACGCCGGCGATGGCATCGGCCAGTTCCTTGACGTCGGTGAAGCCCGCGAACTTCGCATTCGGGCGCTCGGCGCGCATCGCGTCGTGCACCAGTGCCTTCACGACCAGGATCGCAGCCGCGCTGCGCGGGCCGTCCTCGCCCCCCGCCTTGCGGAAGGAGTCGGCGAGGGCGAGCGTCCATGCCTCGGCGGCGGCCTTGGCGGCGGCGTAGGCGGCGTTGCCCGCGGTGGGCTTGCTGGCGCCCGCCGCGCTGGTCAGCAGGAAGCGCCCCCGGTCGCTGCGCAGCAGGCAGTCGTGGAAGGCCAGCGAGGTGTTCTGCACGGTGCGGATCAGCAGCTTCTCCAGCAGCGTCCAGTCGGCGGGGTCGGTCTCCCCGAAGGTGGCGCTGCCGCGCCAGCCGCCCACGAGGTGGACGACGCCGTCGATGCGGCCGAACTCCTTCTCCGTCTTGGCCGCCCATTCCCTGGTGGCGGCCAGGTCGAGCAGGTCGACGGTGTCGCCCGTGACGGTCGCGCCGCCGTGGGCGTAGCGCGCCGCGTCGACGGCTTCGGCGAGCCGGGTGGGGTGGGAGTCCGAGGCGACGACGACGGCGCCCGCCTCCGCGAGGCGCAGCAGCGTGGCCCGGCCGGCCGGACCGGCGGCTCCCGCGACGGCGACCACGGCGCCTTCGAGCGCGCCGTCCGCGTCGCCCGTGCTTGTTCCGTTCATGGTCTCCGCCTCCTTGGGACCTGTGCTCACGCGGCAGCCTTCCCTGCGTCCGAGCCGGTGATGCCCTTGGCCGAGGCGATCACGCTCTTGAGCTTCTTGGAGAGGGCCTCATAGAACATGCTCAGGGGAAACTCGTCCGGAAGCACGTCGTCCACGAGTTTCCGGGGCGGCTGGGAGAGGTCCAGGGCGTCGGGGCCCTTGGCCCAGCGGGAGCCGGGGTGCGGGGCGAGGTAGGTGGAGACGAGGTCGTACGCGGCGAACCAGTGGACCAGCTTGGGGCGGTCGATGCCGTCCCGGTACAGCTTCTCGATCTCGGCGCAGAGCTGGTTGGTGACCTGCGGGGCGCGCTCCCAGTCGATCCGGAGGGTGTTGTCGGTCCAGCGGACGACGTCGTGCTTGTGGAGGTACGCGAAGAGCAGCTGGCCGCCGAGGCCGTCGTAGTTGCGCACCCGCTCGCCGGTGACCGGGAAGCGGAACATCCGGTCGAAGAGCACGGCGTACTGCACGTCGCGGCCGTGCGGGTTGCCCTCGGCCTCCAGCTTCACGGCCTCCTTGAAGGCGGTGAGGTCGCAGCGCAGCTCCTCCAGGCCGTACATCCAGAACGGCTGGCGCTGCTTGATCATGAAGGGGTCGAACGGCAGGTCGCCGTGGCTGTGGGTGCGGTCGTGGACCATGTCCCAGAGGACGAACGCCTGCTCGCAGCGCTGCTGGTCGCTGATCATCGCGCGGATGTCGTCGGGCAGTTCGACACCGAGGAGGTCGACGGCCGCCTCGGTGACGCGGCGGAAGCGGGCGGCCTCCCGGTCGCAGAAGATGCCGCCCCAGCTGAAGCGCTCGGGGGCCTCGCGGACGGCGATGGTCTCCGGGAAGAGCACGGCGGAGTTGGTGTCGTAGCCGGAGGTGAAGTCCTCGAAGGTGATGCCGCAGAACAGCGGGTTGTCGTAGCGGCTGGCCTCCAGCTCCGCGAGCCAGTCGGGCCAGACCATCCGCAGCACGACCGCTTCGAGATTGCGGTCGGGGTTGCCGTTCTGGGTGTACATGGCGAAGACGACGAGGTGCTGGAGGCCGTCGGCGCGCCCCTTGGCCGGCTGGAAGGCCAGCAGGGAGTCCAGGAAGTCGGGGACGTCGAAACCGCTGCCCACCCAGCCGCGCAGGTCCTTCACGAGGGCGCGGTGGTACGCGGCGTCGTGCGGCAGCAGCGGGGACAGTTCCTCGACGGCCCCGATCACCCGCTCCACGGCGGCCTCGGCGAGCGCCGGGGCGGGCGCGCCCTCTGCGTCGAAGTCGATGGAGCCGTCCTTCGACTGCCAGGGGCGGATCTCCTCCACGGCGTTCTTGAGCGCGGGCCAGGCCGGGTGCTCGATCACCCGTGGGGCGGCAGCTATGTCGCCGGATGCGGCATCGTGCACAAGAATTTCCGTCATCACACTTCCTCCACGGGAGAACCTCGCGTCCGTCCACCGTATCCGTGTGCGAGTCCCCGGGACAAGTGGGATTGTGGAAATTATCCTGCCGACCTCCATGGTCACCGTCATTTTTCCTGTGGCGCGCCGCTGCGGCGACTTCTTCGGGGGTTTCGCGGGACGCCGCGGAGCCGGGCCCGCCTCTTCCTCGTACGGCGCTCCGGGGCCACTAGGCTGCCGGGGGAACAGAGCGTCGACGGAAGCGAGCGGGCCTTGTCTTTTCTCACGATCGGTCATCGCGGAGCGCCGGGCTTCGAGCCGGAGAACACCCTGCGCTCGTTCGTCCGCGCCGAGAAGGAGGGCGTGGACCTCATCGAGCTGGACCTGCATCTGAGCAAGGACGGCGCGCTGGCCGTCATGCACGACGCGGAGGTGGACCGGACCACCGACGGAGCGGGTCCGATCGCGGAGAAGACGCTGGCCGAGCTGCGCGCGCTCGACGCGGGCCTCGGCGAGCGGGTGCCCGTCTTCGAGGAGGTCCTGGACGCCGTGCGGTCCCCGCTCCAGGCGGAGATCAAGGACGTGGCCGCGGCCCGCACGCTGGCCCGGGTCATGCACGAACGCGACCTGGTGGAGCGCGTCGAGGTGATCTCGTTCCACGACGAGGCGATCGCCGAGATCGCGCAGCTGGTCCCGGGCGTGCGGACGGCGCTGGTGGCCAGTCGCTGGGGCGGGGACCTGCTGGACCGCGCGAAGGCGGTGGGCGCGACCCGGCTGATCCTCAACATCCGGCGCATCACGCTGGAGCTGGTCGAGAAGGCACACGCCGACGGGCTGACGGTCTTCGGCTGGACGGTCAACACCCAGAAGCAGCTGCGGCTGGCCGAGGGACTGGGGCTCGACGGCGTGACCACCGACCACCCCGACATCCAGCGCGGGGGCGGCGCCCCCGCCTGACGGCCCCGACGGTCAGGCGTCCAGCTCCTTGACCAGCAGCTCGAAGGCCAGGTCGTCGCGCTGCGGGATGCCGAAGCGCTCGTCGCCGTACGGGAACGGGGACAGCTTGCCCGTACGGCGGTAGCCCCGGCGCTCGTACCAGGCGATGAGCTCCTCGCGGACGGAGATCACGGTCATGTGCATCTCGCGCACGCCCCAGCTCGCCCGGACGGTGCGCTCGGCCTCGGCGATGATCACCTTGCCGAGGCCGGCGCCCTGGAGCGCGGGACGGACCGCGAACATGCCGAAGTACGCGGCCTCGCCGCGGTGCTCCAGCTGGCAGCAGGCGACGGGCGCGCCGTCGCGCTCCACCACGAGCAGTCGGCTGCCCGGGCTCTCGATCACCGCGCGCACGCCCTGCGGGTCGGTGCGCTGCCCCCGGAGGATGTCCGCCTCGGTGGTCCAGCCGGTGCGGCTGCTGTCGCCCCGGTACGCCGACTCGATCAGCTCGACGAGTGCGGGGATGTCCGCTTCGGTGGCGTCGCGGAACGTCAGCTCTGCCGTGTCCGGGGGCGGGGCGGTGTCCATGGCGGGTGTCTCCGGATTCTGTGCGGGGGCGGTGCCGGAGCAGCGTAACTCCGAGGGCGGCGACGGGGCTCCCGGCGGCCCTCACGGGGCGCGCGGGGGGGCCGCATGCCGGGCGCGTCGCGGAAACACTCCCGTCGCACGCTCCCCCTGCACCTCCGTGCGCCGCGTACGGGTGTCCGGGCCCGGGCATCTACTGGTCGACGGCGATGTCGTTCGCCCGGGGGGGAGGGCCGCTGTGCACGGACCGGCGATGTCCGGATGGCTGCTGATGGCGTTGTGCGCCGTGACGGGCTCGTACTGCCTGTTGCGCACGCGTACGGGAAGCGCGGAGGAGCGCAGAGCCGCGCGGGCCGAGGCGCTGATGGGCTTCGGCATGGCCGCGATGGCGATCCCGGCGGCCGTCGCACCGCCCGCGTGGGGGTGGGAGGTCTACGCGGTGTTCTTCGGGATCGCGGCGCTGCGGGCGCTGTGGTTCTCCCGGCGCAGCGGACACCATCTGCACCATCTGGTCGGCTCCGCCGCGATGGTCTACATGGCGGTGGTGATGGCCCGGGCCGGGGCGGGCGGGCACGGTGCCGGCCACGGCTCGCACGCGACGGGGGCCCACAGCATGGCCGGCGCGGGCGGCATACCCCTGCTCACAGGGCTGCTCCTCGTCTACTACGCGGTGTACGTGCTGCGCTCGGGCGCCCGGCTGGTGCCGGTGGCCGCGGCGGCCACCGGCGGCGGGCCCTCGACCGGGGGCTGGGGCGCGCGCCCCGAGCTGGCACTGGCGTGCCGGCTCACCATGGGCATAGCCATGTTCGCGATGCTGCTCACCCTGTGAGACGGGCAGGCCCGCGTTCCGTGGTGTGCGTCACTTGGCGTGCGGAGCCATACCCGTGTGTGGCGCGGCCCTCATAGGCTGACGCCATGTGGGTCTCCCTAGCGCTGCTGCTGCTCGGTGCACTGGCCGCCGTCGTGACCCCGCGCCTGATGGCGCGGGCCGAGTGGCCCGAGCGCGAGCCGGTGGTGGCGCTGTGGGTGTGGCAGTGCGTGGTGGCCGCGGTGCTGCTCTCGTTCGCCCTCTCCATGACGTTCAGCGCGGCCGCCGCCTGGCAGGCGGTACGCGGCCATGTCTTCGCACCCGCGCCGCACGCCGTCGTGGAGGCGTACGCGCTGGCGGGCCACGGGGCCTGGTCGGCCGTGCTGGCGGTGCTGCTCGCCCTGGGCGGGGTGTGGACGGCCGCCATGCTGGCCCGCGAGATCCACCGGGCGCACCTGCGGCGCAAGCGGCGGCGGACCGAACTCCTGGTGCGCGCCCCGCTGATGCCCGGCGAGGAGCCGGGGGCAGGGCGTCTCGTCGTGCTGGAGGGTGAGCGCCCCGATGCCTGGTGGCTGCCCGGGTCCGCGCCCCAACTCGTCATCACCACGGCCGCGCTGGGGCGGCTGAAGGGCCGCCAGCTCGACGCGGTCCTGGCCCATGAGCAGGGCCACGCGCAGGCCCGGCACGACTGGCTGCTCAACTGCTCGGAGGCGCTGGCCACCGGTTTCCCGCAGGTGCCGGTCTTCGCGGCCTTCCGCAACGAGATGCACCGGCTGGTCGAGCTGGCGGCCGACGATGTGGCCTCACGCCGCTTCGGCCGGCTGACCATCGCCCTCGCCCTGGTCGAACTCAACGAGGACCGGGGCGTGTTCGGCCCGTCCTCGGCCGTGGACGCGGAACTCCCGCTGCGGGTGAACCGGCTGCTGGCCCCGGCGGGCAGGCTCACGGCCGGACGGCGGCTGCGGCTGACCGCGGCGGCGGCCCTGGTGCCCGTCGTCCCGCTGCTGGTGGCGTTCGTCCCGGGGCTCAGCGCGCTGAAGTAGCGAACGGGCTCTCCGGGCGCGGTGGAATGGCCTGAGGGGCTGCCGGTCGGCGAGGATCGTGCCATGCACATTCCGCTGCTCTCCCCCGTCGGCCGGGTCAGCGCCGTTTCGCGCCTCTCACGGGCGGGTGCGGTCTGCGTGGTGCTCGGCGGTGCGGTGACGGCGCTGGTCGCCGCCCGGTGGCGGCCGCTCGTGGACCTCGACGCGCGCATCGCGGAGGCGCTGCACCGGCGGGCGGTGACCGAGCCCGGCCTCGTCCATGCCAACCGGTTGCTGACGGATTGGCTGTGGGACCCGTGGACCTTCCGGGCCCTGATCGCCGTCGCGGTGGTGGTCCTGTGGTGGCGCGGAACCCGGACGCTCGCGGTGTGGGTGGCGGGGACGACGTTGTTCTCGGCGCTCGTGCAGCAGGGCGTCAAGGCCGCCGTCGGGCGGGACCGGCCGCAGTGGGCGGACCCGGTGGACTCCGCCCACTACGCGGCCTACCCCTCGGGGCACGCGATGACGGCGACGGTGAGCTGCGGGCTGCTGCTGTGGCTGCTGCATCGGTCCGGGGTGCGGCGCGGGCCGTGGCGTGCGGCGGTGGGGGCGGCGGCCGTCTCGGTGCTCGGCGTCGGGCTCACCCGGCTGTACCTGGGCGTCCACTGGCCGTCGGACGTCTTGGGCGGGTGGCTCATGGGGGCCGCGCTGACCGCCTTCGCGATCGTGGGCTTCGACCGCTGGTGCGCCGCCGCGCCCGCGCGCCGGAGGCCCTGACGCGCCGGGGCCCTGGCGAGGCGGGGTCCCGGTCGCCGGACAGGCGGCCTTGCCCGGGCCCGGCCGGTTCGGCGAGGATCGGTGCCATGCGGATCAAGGGTGCCCTCTTCGACTTCTCCGGGACGCTGTTCCGGATCGAGCCGGTCCGTTCCTGGCTCGCCGCGACCCTCGCCGAGCGGGGGGTGCGCGTGGACGAGGCCGCCTTCGAGCGGTACGCGACGGAACTGGAGGCGTTCGGCGCGCTGCCCGGCGGTCCCGGCCCGAAGCGGATGCCCGAGGAGCTGGCGGACGGCTGGGCGCACCGCGACGAGAGCGCCGAGCTCCACCGCGCGGTGTACACCGGCCTGGCCCGCCAGGTCGCCCTGCCCGACCCCGGTCTCTACGACGCGCTGTACGACCGCCATCTGCGCCCGGACGCCTGGCGCCCCTATCCGGACGCGGCGGAGGTGCTGGAAGGGCTGCGAGCGGCCGGGGTCCGCATCGGGATCGTCAGCAACATCGGCTGGGACCTCCGCCCCGTCTTCCGCGCGCACGGCCTGGACCGCTACGTGGACGCGTACGTCCTCTCCTTCGAGCACGGCGTCCAGAAGCCGGACGCACGCCTCTTCCGCACCGCCTGCACACTTCTCGGACAGGATCCGGCGGATGTGGTGATGGTCGGCGACGACCGGGACGCCGACGGCGGGGCCGCCGCGCTGGGCTGTGCGGTGCGTTTCGTACGCCACCTGCCGGTGGATGAACGGCCCGACGGGCTGCGGGAGCTCGGACTGACCGAGAAGGTTGCCTGAGACACATGTGAGAGATGTCCCTGACGCGCAATGGGTCCGATTGTCACATCGTGGCCTTAGCCTGGAGGACATGTCCCCGACTCAGTGCCCGTCCGATTCCGTACGCCCCGCAGCAGTGGTGAATGAAGACATTCGCGACCTGTGGCGGCGTTCGGGCGGCCACCTGTCCCCGGAGGACGAGGAGCAGTATCAGCGTCTGCTGGTCGAGTGGGCCGCGGCGACCGGAGGCGGCGAACGCCCGGCGTTCTGAGACGTCCCGGCTCCGGCGATCCCCTGCGTCGCCGGAACCGGTCCGTGGCGGGGGTACAGCATGTCCCGTCCCGGCTGATCGGTCAATGAAGTACTACGGTCCGTGACACGACCGGGTCGCAGGGTGACGAAGCCGCCGCCTCAGCGCTCACCGAGGCGGGCCGCCTGGCGGGCCGCCGCTTCGAGGACGCGGTCGAGCAGGCCCGGGAACAGCGCGTCGAGGTCGTCCCGGCGCAGCCCGTTCATCTTGGCCGTGCCCCGGTAGGTCTGCTGGACGATGCCGCTCTCGCGCAGCACCCGGAAGTGGTGCGTGGAGGTGGACTTGGTGACCGGCAGATCGAAACAGGAACAGGTGAGCTCGTCCTCGGCGGCGGCCAGTTCGCGGACGACGCACAGCCGCACCGGGTCGGAGAGGGCGTGCAGGACCGCTTCGAGCCGGATCTCCTCACGGGCCGGATGGGGCAGGGTGCGGGCGCCCGCTGCCGGGTCGGCGGTGCTGGCAGGGGTCACGGTCGCTCTCCGTATCGTCGCTCCGTCCGGGGCTCCCATACTACGAGGCTCATCGTAGTTGGCCGTATAGGACAGGAACTGTCCTGAAGGACCCTTAGCGTGGGACTGTGCCGGACGACAGGACCGGCCCCGGAACGGGAGGCGCAGTCATGACGAGCACGGCGGGGATCCTGGACGACGCCCTGGCGTTCGCGAGCGCCGGGGATCTCGAAGCCTGGCTGGAGCGGCACCACGCCGACCGTGCCGGGCTCTGGATGAAGATCGCCAAGCAGCGCTCGGGGGTGCCCTCGGTGACCGTCGACGAGTACACCGACGTCCTCCTCTGCTACGGCTGGATCACCGGGCAGCGCAGGTCCTGCGACGAGGTGTACTACCTCCAGCGGATCACGCCGCGCCGGCCGCGCAGCGTCTGGTCGCTCGTCAACGTGGAGAAGGCCGAGGCGCTCATCGCCGCCGGGCGGATGCGCCCGCCCGGTCTCGCGGAGATCGAAGCGGCGCGCGCGGACGGGCGGTGGGAGGCGGCGTACCCCTCGCAGAGCCTGGCGACCATGCCCGCCGACCTCGCGGACGCGCTGGCGGCGGACGGGGCTGCGCGGCGGTTCTACGACGGGCTCGGCAGGTCCGACCGCTATCTGGTGCTCCTGCGCCTGATGACGGCCCCGTCGCCCGAGGTCAGGGCGGCCCGCCTGGGAAGGGCGGTGGCCGCCATGGCCTCGGGGCACAAGGTCGTCTGAGGAGCGCCCCCTCACACCTGCGGGGCCTCCAGGTGCGGGAAGCGGTACTCGGTGCGGCTGCGGAACCGCTCCCCGGGGCGCAGCACCGTGGACGGGTGGTCGGGCCGGTTGGGCGAGTCGGGGAGGTGCTGGGTCTCCAGGCAGACGGCGCTGTGGCGCTCGTGGTGGCCGCCGTCCGGGTCGGCGAGGGTGCCGTCCAGCTGGTTGGCGGTGTAGACCTGGATGCCCGGTTCGGTGGTCCACACCTCCATGACGCGCCCGCCGCCGGGTGCCGTGAGGCGGGCGGCGCGGCGGGGAGCGGCCGGTGCGTCCGCGCCGTCGAGGACCCAGCAGTGGTCGAACCCGCCCGCCCGGCGCAGCTGTTCGTGCGGCAGGGCGACCCGGTCCGCGAGGGTCTGCGGCCCGGTCAGGTCGAAGGGGGTGCCGGCGACGCGCTCGGCGGGGCCCTCGGGGATGCCCTCCTCGTCCACGGGGAGGTAGTGCCCGGCGTCCACCTGGAGGGTGTGGCCGAGGATGTCGCCCCGGGCGGTCAGGTCGAAGTACGCGTGGTTGGTGAGGCTGACGACGGTGGCGCGGTCGGTGGTGGCCGCGTAGTCGAGCGCGAGGGTGCCGGCCGCGTCGAGGGTGTAGGTGACCGTCACGTCCAGCGCGCCGGGGAAGCCCATGTCGCCGTCGGGGCTGTGCAGCGTGAGCCGCAGGACGGCCGCCTCGTCCGTGGTGCTGGGTTCGGCCGACCAGACCCGGGTGTGGAAGCCGTCGGGCCCGCCGTGCAGGGCGTGGCCCCGGTCGGTGGCGGGGACCTGGTGCTCCGCCCCGTCGAGGGTGAACCTGCCGTGCGCGATGCGGTTGGCGTAGCGGCCGACCAGGGCGCCGAAGAACGGGTTCTTGCCCGTGTAGTGGTCGAGGGCGGGCAGCGAGCGGACGACCGAGGCCGGGGTGCCGGCGGTGTCGGGCACGGTGAGCCGGTGCAGGATGCCGCCGTAGGTGAGGATCTCGGCCCGGACTCCGGTGCCGGAGTCGAGCGTCCAGATGTCGACGTTCGTGGACCCGTGGGCGCCGAACGGTTTGCTGTGCACGGTGGGGCGAGGCATCAATGATCCTTGGGGCGATCGGAAGGTCGGAGCGGCCGGACGGGCGGGCCGTGGGCGGCGGACTCCCCGGGGGTGGCGGGGAGCCCGGCCGGTGGCCCAGGGGGTGTTGTGCCGGTCAGGGCCGGGGAACGGTGGATTCGCGGACGACGAGCCGGTAGCCGGGCCGGGGCCGCCTGGGCTCCGCCACCGGTTCGCCGGAAAGGCGCTCGACCAGGCTGTCGACGGCGAGTTGGGCGATGGCCTCCTTGTCGGGCGCCACGGTGGTGAGCGTGGTCGCGCCGTAGAGGCTCTCCTCGATGTCGTCGAAGCCGACGACGGCGACGTCCTCGGGGATGCGCAGGCCGCGGGCGGTCAGGGTGCGCATGGCGCCGATGGCGATGAGGTCGTTGTACGCGAAGACGGCGTCGGGCCGCTCGCCGCGGTCGAGGAGCGCGGCCATGGCGGACGCCCCGTCCTCGCGGCCGTAGCCGTCGGTGACGACGACCAGCGCCTCGTCGGGCTCGATTCCGGCGGCGGCCAGCTCCTCGCGCCAGCCGCGCAGCCGGAGGTGGGCGGGCTGGCGTTCGCGGCCCGTCCGGGAGCCGAGGAAGGCGATCCGGCGGTGGCCGAGCTCGATGAGGTGGCGTACGGCCTCGCGTGCCGCGGCGACGTTGTCGATGGCGATGTGGTCGTACGGGGCCTCGTACTCGCGCTCGCCGAGCAGGACCAGGGGCGCGGTGTCGGTGCGCGCCATCAGGTCCTCGGTCTCCAGATGGATCGGGCTCATGATGAGCCCGTCGATGACGTGGGACCGGAACCCCTGGCTGACGAGGAGTTCCTTCTCGCGCAGCCCCGCGGTGTGGTCGACCAGCACGGTGTAGTCGTGCCGGGCGGCGGCGTCGACCACCGCGCCCGCCAGCTCCGCGAAGTACGGGTTGCCGAACTCGGGGACGGCGAGCGCGATGATCCCGGTGCGGCCCTTGCGCAGATGACGGGCGGTGAGGTTCGGCCGGTAGCCGAGCTCGTCGATGGCCTGCTGCACCTTGGCGCGCATCTTCGGTGTGACGTGCTGATAGTTGTTCACCACGTTCGACACGGTCTTGATGGACACGCCCGCCCGTTGTGCAACGTCCTTGAGGCTGACGCCCACGGCACTCCCCTGAATCGACTTGTCGCGCGGTGAGGCGCGGTGGCCCGGCTCCCGCCGGTTCGGCTCGATCGGCTCGAACGGTGCCGGGGCCGTGGGGCCCCGGCACCGGTTCAGGTGGTTCTGCGGCTGCGCGCCAGATAGCGCTGGGCCACGACGACAACGATAAGGAAGCCGCCGCTGACAACCGACTGGTACGAGGAGTTCAGCGAGCCGATCTGGTTGATCAGGTTCTGGATGACCTGAAGGAGCAGAACGCCCCAGAGCGTTCCGCTGATGGAGCCGGCGCCGCCGATGAGGAGGGTGCCGCCGATCACGACGGCGGAGATCGCGTCGAGCTCCATGCCCACGCCGAGGATGGTGACTCCGGAGGAGAGCCGGGCGGCGTTCAGCGCACCGGCCAGCCCGGCCAGCAGTCCGCTGAGCGTGTAGACGAGCATCTTCGTACGGGCGACGGGCAGGCCCATCAGGGTGGCGGCGTCACTGCTGCCGCCGACGGCGAAGATCGACTGCCCGAACGAGGTGCGCTGGAGGAGGAGTCCGCCGAGGCCGAACAGCGCGAGGGCGATGAAGATCGGGTAGCCGAAGCCCCAGATGGCGCCCTGGCCGAGTTCGGCGAAGGCCGAGTCCTTGGGCACCAGGTAGGTGGTGGCGCCCTCGTCCGTGATCGCGAGGAGCAGCCCGCGCGCCCCGAGGAGGGTGGCGAGCGTGACGATGAACGGGGCCATTCCGGCGCGGGCCACCAGGAAGCCGTTGAGCAGGCCGATCGCGCCGCACACCACGAGGGGGACCAACAGGGCGGGCAGGACGCCCCATTGGGAGGCCCAGGCGGCGAGCACCCCGCCCAGGGCGAAGACGGACCCGACGGAGAGGTCGATGCCGCCGGTGATGATGACCATGGTCATCCCGAGCGCGACGACGGCCAGGAACGATGCCTGGACGGTCACCCCGCGGGCGTTGTCCAGGGTGGAGAACGTCGTCGGGTAGATGCAGGACGCGACGATCACGACCGTCAGGAGGACGACGAGCACGCCCTGGCGTTGCAGGAGTTCGGCGATCCGGCCGCCGGTCGTGCGCGGCGATCCGGCACCGGGCACCGGCCTGGTGGCGCCGGACGCGGCGGGGGTCTTGCGCGGGGCCGGGGCGGAGGCCGCCGGGGCAGGTGAGGTTTCGTTCATCGGGACCGACGCTCCCGGGCGACGTAGACGGCGGCGATGATGATGGCCGCCTGGGCGATCTGTGCGGTGGAGTCGGGCAGGTCGTGCTTGATGAGGGTGGCCCGCAGCAGCTGCATCAGCAGGGCGCCGGCGACGGTGCCGAGGACCCGGATGGAGCCGCCGTTGAGCGGGGTGCCGCCCACCACGACCGCCGTGATGGCGGAGAGTTCCATGAGGGTGCCGAGCGAGGAGGGGTCGCTGGCGGTGAGCCTGGCGGTGGCCAGGACCCCGGCGAGGGCGGCGAGGACCCCGCAGAGCATGTACACCCCGATGAGCACCCGCCGCACGGGCAGTCCGGCCAGGGCGGCGGCGGAGCGGTTGCCGCCGATGGCGACGACCTGGCGGCCGAAGGTGGTCCGGGTGACGAGGAAGGCGACGGCGACGGCGAGGACTCCGGCGATCAGGACGACCAGCGGGATGCCGAGGAAGGAGCCGGTGCCCAGGGAGAGCAGGTCGGGGTTGACGATCTGCTTGAGCTGGCTGTCCGCCATGACCAGGGCCAGGCCCCGGCCGCCGACGAACAGGGCGAGGGTGGCGACGATCGGCTGCAGGCCGACCAGGGAGACCAGGGTGCCGTTGACCGCTCCGACGAGGGCGCCGGCGAGCAGCGCCATGACGAGCGCGGGGACCAGTCCGTAGCCGAGGTAGAGCGGCAGCAGCGCGGCGGCCAGGGCCATGGTCGAGCCGACGGAGAGGTCGACGCCCTCGGTGCCGATGACGAGCGCCATGCCGAGGGCGACGATGACGATCGGGGCGACCTGGACGAGCTGGGTGCGCAGGTTGTCCACCGTCATGAAGTGCTCGGTGAACAGGGCGTTGAAGACGAGGACGACCGCGACGGCGAGGTAGACGCCGTACTCCTGGTACCAGGCGGGGTCGCGCAGCCGGGCGAGCGGCCGGGCTGCGGGGGTGGTGACTGCGGCCTGGGTCATCGGGGGTCCTCCTTCGCTGCCGGCGCCTTGTCCGCGGCTGCCGGTGAGTGGTCGGCGAGCACTTCGAGCAGATGGCTCTCCGCCACCTCGTCGCCCGCCAGTTCGCCCGCAACCGCTCCGCCGCGCAGGACGACGATCCGGTCGGCGCCCTCGATCAGTTCCTCGATGTCGGAGGAGATGAGCAGAACGGCCAGGCCCTCGCGGGCGAGGTCGTCGATGAGGCTCTGGACCTCGGCCTTGGCTCCGACGTCGATGCCCCGGGTGGGTTCGTCGAGGAGCAGGACCTTCGGTTCCAGGCAGAGCCAGCGGGCCAGCAGCACCTTCTGCTGGTTGCCGCCGGAGAGCTCGCCGACCTTCTGCTCGGGGCTCGCCGCCTTGATCCTGAGTCGCTTCATGAAGATGTCGACAATGCGGTCCTGCTTGGCGCGCGAGACGATGCCGGCGCGGGACAGCCGGGGCATCGCGGCCAGCACGATGTTCTCGCGGACCGAGAGGCCGGGCACGATGCCCTCGGCCTTGCGGTCCTCGGGCAGGAGGCTGATCCCGGCCCGGATGGCGCCCGCCGAGGTGAGGCGGCGCAGGGTGCGTCCGGCGATGCTGACCTCGCCGGAGTCCAGGGAGAGCGCTCCGGCGATGGCCTTCGCGGTCTCGCTGCGCCCGGAGCCGAGGAGTCCGCCGAGCCCCATCACCTCGCCCGCGTACAGGTCGAGGGATATGTCGTGCAGCTGGTGGTCGCGGGAGAGGCCGGTGGCGGTGAGCACGGGGGTGCGCGCGGCCTCGTGGCCCTCGGAGCCGAAGTTGGTGAGCCCTTCGCGGCGCACCTCGGCCATGTCGCGGCCGAGCATCATCGAGACGAGCTGCATCCGGTCGAGGTCGGCGAGGTCGCCGGTGTGGATGTGCTTGCCGTCGCGCAGGACGGTGACCCGGTCGCAGATCCGGTACAGCTCGTCCATGCGGTGGCTGACGTAGAGGACGGCGATGCCGCGGCCGCGCAGGTCCTCGATGACCCGGAAGAGCGTCTCGACCTCGCGGGGCTCCAGCGAGGAGGTGGGCTCGTCCATGATGACGACCTGGGCGTTCACGGAGACGGCGCGGGCCATGGCGACCATCTGCTGGGTGCCGATGCCCAGGGTGTGCAGGGGGCGCTTCGGGTCGACGCGGACGCCGAAGCCGTCGAGCAGTTCGCTCGCCTCGCGGTACATCCGGGGGAAGTCGATCAGACCGAAGCGGTTCTTGGGTTCGCGGCCGAGGAAGATGTTGCGCGCCACGCTCATCAGCGGGACGAGGTTCACCTCCTGGTAGATCGTGGAGATCCCGGCCTCCTGCGCCTCGAACGGCCGCGAGAAGGTGACCTGTTGGCCGGCCAGCCGCAGCTCGCCCTCGTCGGGGCGGTAGACACCGGTCAGCACCTTGATGAGGGTGGACTTCCCGGCTCCGTTCTCTCCCACCAGGGCGTGGGTCTCGCCTGCGCGCAGGGAGAAGGAGACGCCGTCGAGGGCGACGACGCCGGGGAACCGCTTGCTGACCGAGCGGGCCTCCAGGACGGCGGGTGCCGCGCCGGGTCCGTCCACGAGGGCCGTTCCGGTCGTGCTGCTCTCCTTCGCTTCTGCGGCCGGCTCCGGCGGCTGCGGTACTGCTTCGGGTGGTGCCATGGCTGGTCTTGGCCTTCCGCTCTTCCAAGGATGGGGGCCCGGGGGGGGCCGCCGCGACGGGGAAGCGCCGCGGCGGCCGTGAACCGACGGAGCCGGTACGGGCAGGTGGGGCCGGCTGGGATCAGAACGCGTTGCCGACCGTGGACTTGGCGTTGGCCTCGTCGTAGGCGCGGTCGCTGATGATGACGTTCTCGGGGATCTCCTCGCCGCCGTAGAACTTCTGGGCGGTCGCGAAGGCCAGCGGACCGAAGCGCGGGTTGGACTCGATGACGGCGTTGTACTCGCCGTTGACGATGGCCTGGACGGCGTTGCGGGTGCCGTCGACGGAGACGATCTTGATGTCCTTGCCGGGCTTCTTGCCCGCGGCCTTGACCGCGGTGACGGCGCCGAGGCCCATCTCGTCGTTCTCCGCGTAGATGGCGGTGATGCCGGGCTTGGACTGGATCAGCTGCTCGGTGACCTGCTGGCCCTTGTCGCGGGCGAACTCGCCGGTCTGCTGGGCGACGATCTCCATGTCGGGGGCCTTGGCCTTGAGCTGGTCCACGAAGCCCTTGGTGCGGTCGGTGGTGACGTTGTTGCCCGACGAACCGAGGAGGATGGCGACCTTGCCCTTGCCGCCGGTCGACTTGATCATCGCGTCGGCCGCGCGCTTGCCCTGCTCGACGAAGTCGGAGCCCAGGAAGGCCACGTAGTCCTTGCAGGCGGTGGCGTTGAGCTTGCGGTCGACGGTGAGGACCGGGACCTTCTTGGCGGCGGCGGCCTTGAGGGCCGGCTCCAGGCCGTCGGAGTTCAGCGGGGCGACGATGAGGAACTGGGCGCCCTGCGCGAGCATGTCCTGGATGTCGCTGATCTGCTTGGACAGCTGCGACTGGGCGTTGGTGGTGAGCAGCTTCTTGACGCCGATCTTCTTGGCCTCGTCCTTGATGGACTGGGTCTCGGCGATACGGAAGGGGTTGGCCTCCTTCTCCGACTGGGAGAAGCCGACCACCGCGTTCTTCAGGTCGAGCTTCGGCGCGCCGTAGCTCTGCAGCGAGCAGCCCGAACCGGACGAGGACTCGGGGGTCTTGGCCGCCTGCGCCGCCTGGCTGCTGTCGCTGCTCGCGTTGTTGTCCGAGCCCTCCGACTTGGAGCAGCCGGAAACGGCCAGCGTGGCGGTGGCGGCGAGGACGCAGGCCACGGCGAGGGTACGGGATCGACGCTGGATCATCATGCGCGGGAGCTCCTTGGCGGGATGACGGCACGCCGAAGGGCGTGCGGTCGGTCATGGCTGGACGATGCATCGGCCGCTGCGCGGCGGCTGATGTCACTGCACTCACGGCCCCGCTAGGAGACGGCCCCTAGCTGCACAAACTGCGGTCGTGAGAGCCTGCGCGGCCTCTCGGCGGCTCGGTTTACAACGTTATATAGGCGGTGCGGCGCAGGCGGCAAGAGCGTTGTCGATGCGTTTCCAAAATGTGTCGGAGCCACTTCGGGCTCGCGCGGCGGCCGGACCCGGGCGATGCCGCCGCCCCTCTGGACAGCCGCCCGACGGCGTGCTGTCATACCGCCGGAACCCCATTTTCCAACGTTGCAGAAAAGTGCCACGCCCTCCGCCCGGATCGCGACGGCACCCTTCGCCGCGCGCGCGGCCGGTCCGCACAGCCGCACCACGGTGACGCCCCCTCTTGTCATGCGCATTCCGAAGCTGGATCCCGTGTCCGGCAGAGCAGGAGCCCTCGCCCATGCCCCTGAACCGCAGGCAGCTCATGACCGCCGCCCTCGCGACCGTCGCCGCCACCACCGCGGCCGGCCGCTGGTCGGCCACCGCGACCGCCGCCGAGCACCGGGTGCGGCCCGCGCACGGCGGCCACTACTCCCCCAATGCCGCGCCCCTGCATCCCACCGCCTTCCTGAAGCTCCCGCCCGGCCAGGTCACCGCGCGCGGCTGGCTCGCCGGACAGCTGAAGCTCCAACTGGACGGTCTGTGCGGCCGGTACGAGGAGTTCTCGCACTTCCTCGACTTCTCGGCCACCGGCTGGGTCCGCCCCGAGCTCGGCGGCTGGGAGGAGGTCCCGTACTGGCTGCGCGGCTACACCGACCTGGCGATCGTCACCGGTGACGCGAAGGCGCTGGCCTCGGTGCGCCGCTGGTTCGACGCGATCCTGGCCACCCAGCAGCCGGACGGGTTCTTCGGCCCGAAGGCGCTGCGCACCTCTTTGAACGGCGGCCCGGACTTCTGGCCGTTCCTGCCGCTGGTGCAGGCACTGCGCTCCTGGCAGGAGTACACCGGGGACGCCCGGATCATCCCCTTCCTGAGCCGGTTCTTCCGGTACATGAACACCCAGGGCCCCGGCGCCTTCAACACCAGCTGGATCGCCCTGCGCTGGGGCGACGGCCTGGACAGCGTCTTCTGGCTGTTCAACCGCACCGGCGACACCTTCCTGCTCGACCTCGCCGACAAGATCCACACCTACGGTGCCGACTGGGGCGACAACCTGGTCAACCCGCACAACGTGAACATCGCCCAGGGCTTCCGCGAACCCGCCCAGTACGCGCTGCGCAGCGGGTCGGCGCAGGACACCCGGGACACGTACGGGACGTACGGCAAGGCGATGGACCAGTACGGCCAGTTCCCCGGCGGCGGGTTCGCCGGTGACGAGAACGCCCGCCCCGGGCACGGCGACCCCCGCCAGGGCTTCGAGACCTGCGGCATCGTCGAGTTCATGGCCAGCCACCAGCTGCTGACCCGGATCACCGGCGACCCGCTGTGGGCCGACCGCTGCGAGGAGCTGGCGTTCAACTCGCTGCCCGCCTCGCTCGACCCGTCGGGCAGGGCGATCCACTACATCACCAGCGCCAACAGCGTGGACCTGGACAACGTGCCCAAGTCGGAGCGCCAGTTCCAGAACGGGTTCGCCATGCAGGCGTTCCTGCCGGGCGTCGACCAGTACCGCTGCTGCCCGCACAACTACGGCATGGGCTGGCCGTACTTCACCGAGGAGCTGTGGCTCGCCACCCCCGACGGGGGCCTGGCCGCCGCCATGTACGCCGCCTGCGAGGTGACGGCCAAGGTCGCCGACGGCACCGAGGTCACGTTCACCGAGGAGACGGACTACCCCTTCACGGACGCGGTCACCCTCACCCTGAAGGCCCCGAAGCGGCTGGCCTTCCCGCTGGTGCTGCGCGTCCCGGCCTGGTGCGACGCCCCCGAGATCACGGTCAACGGGCGGCGCGTGGACGCCCCGGCCGGTCCCGCCTTCACCCGGATCGACCGCACCTGGGCCGACGGGGACCGGGTCACCCTGCGCTTCCCGCAGCGCACCACCGTACGCACCTGGACGGACAACCGGGGCTCCGTCAGCGTGGACCGCGGCCCGCTCACGTACTCGCTGCGCATCGGCGAGACGTACGAGCGCATCGGCGGCAGCGACCAGTTCCCCGAGTACGCGGTCCACGCGACCGGCCCGTGGAACTACGGGCTCGTCCTGGACGCGAAGAAGCCCGCCGCGTCCCTGCGCCACCACCACGCGCGCGGGGCGAAGGCGGCCAACCCCTTCACGCTCGACGGCACTCCGCTGTCCATCACCGCGAAGGCGCGCCGCATCCCGGAGTGGACGGCCGACGACGAGCACGTGGTGGCCCCGCTCCAGGACTCCCCGGCCCGCAGCACCGAGCCCGTGGAGGAGGTCACCCTCGTCCCGATGGGGGCGGCGCGGCTGCGCATCACCTCGTTCCCGACCGTCGAACCGAACGCGGAACCGTGGCTCGCGGACCGCTGGTACCGCATCCGCAACCGCCACTCCGGCAAGGTCCTCGGCGTCGACGTCATGTCCACCGCCAACAGCGCGCACGTCGTGCAGTTCGGGGACACGGGCACCGACGACCACGACTGGCGGCTGGTCGCGGAGGGCGACGGCTGGTACCGCATCCGCAACCATCACTCGGGCAAGGTCCTCGGCGTCGACAACATGTCGATGGACGACAGCGCCCACGTCGTCCAGTTCGACGACAACGGCACCGACGACCACCTCTGGCAGCTCGTCCCGGACGGCGACGGCTGGTACCGCATCCGCAACCGCCACTCCGGCAAGGTCCTCGGCGTCGACAACATGTCCAAGGACGACAGCGCCCACGTCGTCCAGTTCGACGACAACGGCACCGACGACCACCTCTGGCAGCTCGTCTGATTCCCGGCGCTCCGCGCGCCTCCCGTACCGCTCCCGGACCCGGGGGCCGAACCGAATCAAGGAGACGAACCCGTGAGCCGTTTACCAGTCCCCCGCCGAAGGCCGTGGTGGAGACGGGCGATCGCGACGACCGGCCTGCTGGCGCTGGTGTCCTCCGCGCTGGTCGGGGCCGGCGCCGCGCCGGCCGGCGCGGCGTCCTGGACGCCCAGGACGCCGCCGATGACGACGCCCTGGACCAACCAGGTCCCGGTCGACAAGCCGCTGCCCGAGTACCCGCGCCCGCAGCTGACCCGGTCCGACTGGGCCAACCTCAACGGCATCTGGGACTTCGCGGTGACCGGCCGGGACGCCGGGCAGCCCTCGTCGTGGCCGGAGCAGATCCGGGTGCCGTTCGTGGCCGAGTCCGCGCTCTCCGGCATCCAGCGCAGGATCACCGAGAACGACAAGCTCTGGTACAAGCGCGCCTTCACCGTGCCGTCGAACTGGAACGGCCGCCGGACCGTGCTCAACTTCGGCGCGTCCGACTGGCAGACCACGGTCTGGGTGAACGGCACCCAGGTGGGCGCGCACACGGGCGGATACGACTCGTTCTCGTACGACATCACGCCGCAGCTGAACGGTGGGACGAACACGATCGTCGTGTCCGTCTACGACCCCACGCAGACCGGCGGCCAGGCGGTCGGCAAGCAGCGCATCAATGATGTGCAGCCGCACAGCGGGGGCGGGATCTTCTACACCGCGGCCTCCGGGATCTGGCAGACGGTGTGGCTGGAGCCGGTCGCCGCCGCGCACATCACCCGGCTGGACATGACGCCGGACCCGGGCACCAGCACCCTGCGGGTGAAGGTGCAGGCCGACGCGGCGTCCGGGCGTACGGCCAGGGTCACCGTGTCCAGCGGCGGCACCGTGGTCGGTTCGGCCCGCGGCACGGTCGGCTCCACGGTCTCCGTACCGGTGCCGGATACGCACCTGTGGACTCCGGACGACCCGTTCCTCTACGACGTCAGGGCAGAGCTGCTCGACGGATCGGCGGTGACGGACTCGGTCGGCAGCTACACCGGCATGCGCTCGATCGCGATCGCGAAGGTCGGCAACATCCTGCGACCGGTCCTGAACGGCAAGTTCGTCTTCCAGACGGGCACCCTGGACCAGGGCTACTGGCCGGACGGCATCTACACGGCGCCGACCGACGCCGCCCTGAAGTCGGACCTCCAGGCCCACAAGGACCTCGGGTTCAACATGGTCCGCAAGCACATCAAGGTCGAACCGCAGCGCTGGTTCTACTGGGCGGACAAGCTGGGGCTCCTGGTCTGGCAGGACATGCCGGCCATGGACACCGGCAAGTCCCCGGGTCCGGCGGCCCGCACCCAGTGGGAGGCCGAGTTCCACGCGGTCATCGACCAGCACCGCAGCTCGCCGTCGCTGGTCATGTGGGTCGCCCAGAACGAGGGCTGGGGGCAGTACGACCAGGCCAGGATCGCGGACGAGGTCAAGGCGTACGACCCGAGCCGGCTGGTCGACAACATGAGCGGGGTCAACTGCTGCGGCTCGGTGGACGGCGGCAACGGGGACGTGGTGGACAACCACATCTACGTCGGCCCCGGCAACACCGCGCCGACCGCGACCCGGGCGGCCGTCCTCGGTGAGTTCGGCGGCCTCGGCTACAAGGTCCCGGGGCACGAGTGGTTCCCCGGCGGCGGCTTCAGCTACGAGGACCAGCCCAGCACGTCCGCGCTGAACGACCGGTTCACCGGGCTGATCGACGGCATCCGGGTCGGCCAGCTCCCGGCCGGCCTGTCCGCCTCGGTCTACACCGAGATCACCGATGTGGAGAACGAGGCCAACGGGCTGCTCACCTACGACCGCCAGGTCGTCAAGGTGGACACGGCCCGGGTGCGGGCCGCCAACCAGGCCCTGATCAACGCCTCGAAGAACCCGGCCCCGCCGGTGTCCCTGCCCACCGGGGGCTACAAGTCCCTGCGGGTCACCACGCCCGGCTACACCAACAGATACCTGCGCCACCAGGACGGGCTGGCCTTCACCGAGGTGGTCGACGGCACCAGCGGCTCGCTGCTGAAGAACGACGCCACCTGGAAGATCGTGCCGGGCCTGGCGAACGGCAACTGCTACTCGTTCGAGTCGCGCAACTACCCGGGCGAGTATCTGCGCCACCGGGACTTCCGGGTCCGCCGGGAGGCGAACGACGGGTCCGCGCTGTACCGGGCCGACGCGACCTGGTGCGCGGTCGCCGGCTCCGGCGGTGTGCGACTGACCAGCGCGAACCTGCCGGGCAGCTATCTGCGGCACATCAAGTCGGAGGTGTGGCTGGCCACCCCGGGCGGCGGCCACGACTGGGACGACCCGGCCACGTTCACCGAGGACACGACCTGGGCGGTGGAGGCGCCCTGGGCACCCTGAGTCGCGCACCGGGGCCCGGCGGGCGTGCCGGCCATCAGGCCCGACATGGCCTGGTGTATCTGGCGCCGCGTCATGCCTGACGCGGACCCCTCGGTCGGACCGGCGGCGCCGG
>NZ_JBFAUP010000042.1:0-23813 GCF_040679335.1 Streptomyces sp. NPDC052299
CGAGACGCGCGAGGTCCTGATCGCCTCGCTCGCGATGCTCCGCACCAAGCACGCCGACCTGCCGGCCCGCAAGCACGGCAACCCCCCGCAGTAGAGGCCTCCTGGAGCTTCCTTGTAAACAGGGCACGCGGTTTGGTATTGACAAACCGCGTGCCCTGTTTTTAGCTTCGCTGATGACGCATGCGTGAAGAGGGGGAGCACCGTGGACATCCAAGTACTGGGCGCGCTGGTCGTCACCGAGGGCGGGATCTCGGTCACCCCGACCGCGCCGAAGGCCCGGCAGGTGCTGGCGCTCCTGGCCGTGCACGCCGACCGTGTCGTCTCCGTGCCCGACCTGATCGAGGAGCTGTGGGGCGAGAACCCGCCGCGCAGCGCCCGTACCACCTTGCAGACCTACGTGTTGCAGGTGCGCGAGCTCATCGCCGCGGCCCTGGAACGCGCCCCGGGCGACGCCTCGTCGCGCACCGCCAAGGACGTCCTGGTCACCGCCCCCGGCGGATACATGCTGGACACCTCGGGCGGCACCGTGGACGTCCGCGAGTTCGAGCGGCTGGCCGGCAGCGGCTACCGCACGGGCGACGCGGGCGACTTCCGGCGCGCCGCACGCGAACTGCGGGAGGCGCTCGCGCTGTGGACCGGCTCCGCCCTCGTGGACGTACGGACGGGGCCGCGGCTGGACATGGAGATCCGGCGCCTGGAGGAGACCTGGCTGTGCGCCCTCGACCAGCGCATCGACGCCGACCTGCGCCTCGGCCGCCACCGCGAGCTGCTGAGCGAACTCACGGTCCTGGTCAGCCGCTACCGCACGCACGAGAACCTGCACGCCCACTACATGGTCGCCCTGCACCGCTCCGGCCGGCGCAGCGAAGCGCTGGACGCCTACCACCGGCTGCGGACCAGGCTCGTCGGTGAGCTGGGGCTCGAGCCATCCGCAGGGCTGCAACGACTGCAGCGCTCCATTCTGAAGGCCGGGTCCGCACCGGCACCCGGGACGGCCGCCGCCGACACCGGCGAGCGGCTGACCCAGGTCGGCTGAGCGCAAGGGCCACACGGTCCTGGGAGGGCGACATGCAGGAGAGGTCGGAACGCACCAGGCGCCGGCTCGTCGACGCGGCGGCGGAGCTGTTCACCCGGAGCGGCTACGCGAGCGCCACGCTCGGCCAGATCGCCGCCGCCGCGGGCGTGACCAAGGGCGCGCTGTACTTCCACTTCCCGTCGAAAGAGGCGCTGGCCGACGCGGTGGCGCTGCACGGCCGCACCCTGCTCCGGGAGTTCCTGGACGAGCGGCACGCCACCGGCGACGGGCCGGTGCAGCACCTCATCGATCTGACGCACTGGCTGACCCTGGCCCGACGCGAGGACCCGGTCGTCCGGGCCGCGTTCCGGCTGGCCGACGACGGTGTGACCGCGCCGGCCGGCACCGGCGGACTGCGCCGGGCATGGCTCACCGAGGCCGGGCGCCTGCTGGGTGAGGCCGAGGCGGCCGGGGAGCTGAGCGCGGACGCCCGGGGCGACGGCGCCGAGGCGCTGCTCGCCGCCCTGCTGTACGGGATGGCGCCGCCCGGTGCGGACCGGCCCGCCGGGGCCGGGCCCCGGCCGGAGGGCGGCGGGGCGCTGTGGCAGCTGCTGCTGCCGGTGCTCGTGGGCCCCGGACGGGCCGGCCGCTACCGCACGGCGCCGCCACGGTCCCGCGCCGAGGCCGTGCGGGCCGCGTGACATGGCAGCCGCCCCCGCCGATGTCCTGGCCACGCTGATCGGCCTGCTGGCCGACGTCACCCGGCGCGACGCGTGCACCCTGCACCCCTGGCAGCCGTTCCCGGAGATCGGGCTGGACTCGCTGCTCGGCACGGAGTTCGTGGCGACCGTCAACGCCCGCTTCGGCACCGCCATCAAGGGCGCGGCCGTCCTGGACCACCCCAGCCTCGAGGCGTTCGCCCTGCACGTGGCCCGGGAGACGCGGCGCGCGACGGCTCCCGCACCCGCCGCCGCCCCGGCCGCGCCGCCGTGCCGTCCGCTGCCGTCGGCCGACGAGCTGCGCGAGGAGCTGGCGCAGGTGCTGGCCTGCGATCCGTGGGACCTGGACCCGTGCACCCCGTTCAGCGATCTGGGCGTCGACGCCCGGGCGGGCGCCGAGTTCATGACGGCGGTCAACCGGCTGTACGGGCTACGGGAGCGGGCCGTCGTCCTCCACGACCACCCGGACCTCACCGCGCTCGCCGCTCACCTCGCCACCGCCTGAGGGCCCGCCGCCGCGTTCAGCCGGCGGACCAGCTCCAGCTGCTGCCTGCCCAGCTCGTCCACCCGGCGGCGCAGCCGGTCCAGTTCGTCCAGGACGCCGGGGGCCACGGGTGCGGCCAGGCCGGGGGAGTGGGTGAGCACCGACTCCAGGCGGCCGCGCAGCGCCGGGCCCGGTTCGATGCCGAGGGCGGCGACCAGGCGGCGCCGGGCCCGCTCGTACACACCGATGGCCTCCGCCTGGCGGCCGCTGCGGTACAGGGCCACCATGAGCAGGTCGTAGAAGCGCTCGCGCAGCGGGTGGTCGGCGGTCAGCCGTTCCAGGTCGCCGATGCACTCGCCGTGCCGCTCGCAACGCAGCCGCGCCTCGTACAGAGCCTCCAGCGTGGTGAGCCGCATCTCGTCCAGCCGGTCGGCCTCCGCCGCGCACACCGGCCCCCTGCGGCAGTCCTGCAACGCGGGGCCGCGCCACAGCTCCAGGGCGCCGTGCAGGATTTGCGCCGCCCGTGCCGGATCGGTGGCGACGGCCGCCCGCCCTTCCGACGAGCGCCGGGTGAAGCGCTGGACGTCGGTGGAGGCGCCGCCCAGGTCGAGCAGGTAGCCCGTCGGCAGGGTGCTGATCCAGGCGTGGCCGTAGTCGCCGGGTGAGGGCAGCAGCCGCCGCAGCCGGGCCACATGGGCCTGCAGGGCGTTCGCCGCGTTCCCCGGAGGCGCCCCGTCCGCCCCGTCCCACAGCTCCGCCGCGAGCCGGTCCACGTCGAGGAGCACCCCGGCGTGGGTGACGAACGCGGCGAGCAGCGCGCGCTGCTTGGAGCCGGCCGGGACGATGTCCGCGCCCTCGGTGGCGTCGTGCACCATGACCGGTCCCAGCAGCCGGAATTCCACGGGGCTGTTCGCTGCGGGCCGCGCCGCCTCCGGGCGCGGAGTGGCGAGGACGCTCATCGGGTGGCTCCCCCTCGGAATCCGGTCACGGCATGGACGGTAACGACCACCCGATGGCCGGGGGAGACCCCCCGAGCGCCCCTCCAGTCGTCGTCTGCGTGTTCTTGAGGCGGCCCTCCGGGGCCCGCAATCCGGCCGCAACGCCTGCTTGGAAAGCTGCTCGAACGCCGATCGAGAGAATGAGGCGCACGGTGTACCCGGGGCTAGCGTGCCTGGCGCCGACGGCTTTCGGCCACGGGGGCGAAGGCGCCGGCGCACGCGATCACGGCCGGGTCCACCCCCGGCCGGTCCTTGGGGAGGCCACCGTGCGAATACAGGTTCTGGGTCCGTTGAGCGCCGAGGTCAACGGGATGTCGATCGTGCCCACGGCGGGCAAGCCGCGACAGCTCCTCGCGCTGCTCGCCTTCCACCCGGGCCGTGTCGTGCCCGTGCCCACCCTCATGGAAGAGATCTGGGGCAGCAACTCGCCGCAGAGCGCCATGACCACCCTGCAGACCTACATCCTCCAGTTACGCCGCCGGCTCGGCACCGCCATGGGGCCCGATACCCCCGGCGCTGCCAAGGAGGTCCTGGCCACCCGACACGGCGGCTATCTGCTCCAGATCCCGCCGGACGCCGTCGACGTGCACCGTTACGAGGAGCTGGTCACGGCCGGGCGCGGCGCCTTCGACCGGGGCGAGGACGCCCGGGCCTCGTCGCTGTTCGGCGAGGCGCTGGCCATGTGGCAGGGCTCCGCGCTGGTCGACGTACGGCTGGGTCCCGTCCTCGACATCGAGGTGATGCGGCTGGAGGAGTCCCGTCTGGTCACCGTCGAGCGGCGCATCGACGCGGACCTGCGCTGCGGCCGGCACACCGAGGTCCTGGCCGAGCTCACCGACCTGATCATGCGTCACCCCCAGCACGAGGGGCTGCACTCGCAGGCGATGGTCGCCCTCTACCGGTCGGGCCGCCAGGCCACCGCCCTCGACGTCTACCGCAGGCTGAGGCTCCGTCTCGTGGAGGAGCTGGGCGTGGAGCCGTCACCGCAGATGCAGCGGCTGCACCGGGCCATGCTCACCGTCGACCCCGCCCTCGACGTGCTCAGCGGGCCGCGCGGACTGTCCACGTTCGATCTGTACGCGGCCTGAGCCCAGGTCCAGCGCCGTTCGAGCGGGCGTTGCCAGGCTGCGGTCGGGGAGGGCCCAGGCCGAGGGCCCGGACTCCTACGCGAGAGGACGGCCCATGTCCGACGAACGGCCCGTACGGCTCCACTGCTTCGCGCACGCCGGAGCGGGCGTCTCCGCCTTCTACGGCTGGGGCCCGCGCCTCGGCCCCGGCGTCGAGACCGTGCCGCACCTGCTGGCCGGCCGCGAACGCAGGCGTTCCGAGCCGCGCCTGACCCGCCCCGCCGACCTGCTCGCCGACCAGCTGCCCCGCTTCACCGGGGAGGGCGGCGAAGCCCCGTTCATCCTGTACGGGCACAGCCTCGGCGCCCTCGTCGCGTACAGCGTCACCCGGGCCCTGCACGAAGCGGGGCTTCCGGTCCCGGCGCTGCTCGTCGTCGGCGCCTGCCCCCCGCCCGACGAGCTGTCGGCCCTGGCCGACCAGTGCCGGGCGGGCGACGAGGAGCTGCTGCGCCTGCTCGGCGAGGCGGGCGCGCTGCCCGCGCGCGCCCGGCCCGGCGACTTCTGGCACCAGGCCGTCCTGCCGGTGCTCCGCGACGACCTCGTCCTCGCCCACGAGCTGCGGACGGCCGCCCGCGAACCCTCCCCGGCCGGGCCGATCACGATCCCCGTCCTCGCGGTGGCCGGTGCCGAAGACCCGCTGGCGCGGCCCGAAGCCATGGCGCGGTGGCGCGCCTGGACCACCGGCCCCTTCGCGGTCCGCACCGTGCCCGGCGACCACTTCTTCCTGCGGGGCCACGACCTGCCCCGTCTGGTGGGCCGCGCCGCACGCGTGGTGCGCCGGCTCGCCCCGCAGCCGGCGGGCGTCCGATGAGGCGGGCCGTCATCACCGGCATCGGGGTGGTCGCCCCGGGAGGCACCGGTACCGCCGCGTTCTGGTCGCTGCTGACGGAGGGCCGTACCGCCACCCGTCGCATCACCCGCTTCGACGCCACGTCGTTCCGGTCCCGGATCGCCGCCGAGGCGGACTTCGATCCCGCCCACCACGGCTTCGACGCCGCCGATGCCCACCGCCTGGACCGGGTCGCGCAGTTCGCGCTCACCGCCGCCCGCGAGGCCGTCGCCGACAGCGGCCTCGACCTGGCGGCCGGGGGTGAGCGCACCGGCGTCTCCCTGGGCACCGCGGTCGGTTGCAGCAGCGGGCTCGACGAGGTGTACGCGCACGTCAGCGAGGGCGGCGAGCACTGGCTGCTGGACCCGGCCCGCGCGGAGGAACGGCTCGGGGACTACCTCGTGCCGAGCTCCGTGGCCGCCGAGGTCGCCCGGGACGCCGGGGCGCTCGGCCCCGTCGCCGTCGTCTCCACCGGGTGCACCTCCGGCCTGGACTCGCTCGGGCACGCCGCGGAGCTCATCCGCGAGGGCAGCGCCGATGTGATGCTGGCCGGTGCGTCCGAGGCGCCGATCACCCCGATCACCCTGGCCTCCTTCGACGCGATCCGGGCCACCTCGGCGCGCAACGACGAGCCGGAGACCGCCTCGCGCCCCTTCGACCGGACCCGGGGCGGCTTCGTGCTCGGCGAGGGCAGCGCCGTACTCGTGCTGGAGGAGTACACGCACGCGGTACGCAGGGGGGCGCACGTGTACGCGGAGATCGCGGGGTTCGCCAGCCGCTCGAACGCGTACCACATGACCGGACTGCGCCTGGACGGGCGGGAGATGGCCGAGGCCGTCCGTATCGCCCTGGACGAGGCGCGACTCGACCCGGCCGCCGTGGACTACGTCAACGCGCACGGCTCGGGCACGAAGCAGAACGACAAGCACGAGACGGCGGCCTTCAAGGCGAGCCTGGGCGAGCACGCCTACCGGGTGCCCGTCAGCTCCATCAAGTCGATGATCGGGCACTCGCTCGGCGCGATCGGCTCCCTGGAGATCGCCGCGTGCGCGCTGGCCATCGAGCACGACACGGTGCCGCCCACCGCCAATCTGCACGAGCCCGACCCGAGCTGCGACCTCGACTACGTGCCGCTCGTCGCCCGGGAGCAGCGCACCGACACCGTCCTCAGCGTCGGCAGCGGATTCGGCGGCTTCCAGAGCGCGATGGTGCTCACCGCACCCCGGACGGAGGCGCACCGATGACCGCCCCCGCACCCGTCCGCACCGCGACCGCGGCCGTCACCGGCATCGGCGTCGCCGCACCCGGCGGCGTCGGCACCGAGACCTGGTGGTCGGCGGTCCTGCGCGGGCACCGCGCCATCGGTCCCGTCACCCGGTTCGACGCCTCCGGCTACCCGGCCGTCCTCGCCGGTGAGGTCACCGGCTTCGAGGACGCGGCGCACGTCCCGGGCAAGCTGCTGCCGCAGACCGACCGGGTGACGCGGCTGGCCCTCGCGGCGGCGGCCGAGGCCATCGGGGACGCGGACATCGACCCGTCGGCCCTGCCCGAGTACGGCATGGGCGTCGTCACCGCCAACGGGGCGGGCGGCTTCGAATTCGGCCAGCGCGAACTGCAGGAGCTGTGGAGCAAGGGCAGCCGGTACGTCGGCGCCTTCCAGTCCTTCGCCTGGTTCTACGCCGCCAACTCCGGGCAGATCTCGATCCGGCACGGCCTGCGCGGCCCCAGCGGTGTCGTCGTCTCCGAGCAGGCGGGCGGCCTCGACGCGATGGCCCAGGCCCGGCGCCAGCTGCGCAAGGGCGGCCGGGCCGTCCTCACCGGCGGCTTCGACGCGACGGTGTGTCCGTGGGGCTTCACCGCCCATCTGGCCGCCGGGGGCCTGAGCGTCCGGCGCGACCCGGCCGACGCCTATCTGCCGTTCTCCGCCGACGCCTCCGGGCACGTCGTGGGGGAGGGCGGCGCCCTGCTCGTCGTGGAGGACGGCGACGCCGCGCACGCCAGGGGCGCCCGCGTCCTCGGCACCGTCGAGGGCTGCGCCGCCACCTTCGACCCCGCACCCGGCCGCGGCGCGCCCCGCCTGCTCGACGCCGCACGCCTCGCCCTCGCCGACGCCGGGGTCGACGCGGCGGACGTGGACGTGGTCTTCGCGGACGCCGCCGGGGACCGGGACGCCGACCGCGCCGAGGCCGCCGCGCTCACCGCCCTCTTCGGCCCGTACGGGGTGCCGGTGACGGCCCCGAAGTCGCTGTTCGGGCGCCTCGGTTCGGGCGGATCGGCCCTCGATCTGGCGGCGGCCCTGCTCGCCCTGCGCGACCAGGTCGTCCCGCCGGGGGCGCCGGTCGGACGGCTCGCCGACGACTGCCCGGTGGACCTCGTGACCGGCGCGCCACGCCCGGCACGGCTGCGGCACGCGCTGGTCCTCGCCCGGGGCCGGGGCGGCTTCAACGCGGCGGCCGTGGTGCGCGCGCCCCGCGCGTGAGCGCCGTACACCTCTGACGCACCACCCAGACGCACACCCGTACCAGGAGGGGAACACCGTGGACCGCCTGCACCTGACCGACCTTGCCGCCCTGCTGCGCGACGCCGCCGGGAGTGACGAGGGCGTGCCGCTGGACGAGGCCGCCCAGGACACCCTCTTCCTCGACCTGGGCTACGACTCGCTGGCCCTGCTCCAGGTCACCGGCGTCATCGAGCGCGACCACGACGTGGCGCTGGACGAGGAGGCGCTGGACGAGGCGCAGACCCCGCGCGCGTACCTCGACCTCGTCAACGAGGCGCTGACCGCCCGGTCGGCGGCCTGAATGACGGACGGCCGGCTCACCGAGATCGCCGACGGCGTCCATGCCCACGTCCAGGGCGACGGTGGCTGGTGCCTGAACAACTCCGGGCTGCTCGCCGACGGCGGTGAGAGCGCCCTGGTCGACACCGTCGCCACCCTGGACCGGGCCCGCGCCCTGCGCGCCCGGGTCCTGGCGGTGACGGCCGGTCCGCCCCGCTACCTGGTCAACACGCACTTCCACGGCGATCACACCTTCGGCAACTGCGTCTTCCCGGAGGCGGTCGTCGTCGGGCAGGCGCGGGCCAGGGACGAGGCCGCCGCGGCGGGGCTGCATCTGACGGGGCTCTGGCCCGAAGTGCGCTGGGGGGACCTGGAGGTCGTCGTCCCGCAGGTCACCTTCGAGGAGCGGATGACGCTGTACGTGGGGGAGCTGCGGGCCGAACTCCTGCACGTGGGGCCCGCGCACACCTGCGGCGACACCGTGGTGTGGCTGCCCGGGCCGCGCGTCCTGTTCGCCGGTGACGTGGTGATGAACGGCGTCACCCCGTTCTGCCCGATGGGCTCGGTCAGCGGCTCCCTGCGCGCCCTCGCCGCGCTGCGCGCCCTGGAACCGCTCACGGTCGTCCCCGGCCACGGTCCCGTCGGTGGCCCGGAACTCCTCGACGCCGACGCGGGATACTTCCGCCGCCTCCAGGAGCTCGCCCGCGAGGGCGTCGCCGCCGGACTGACCCCGTACGACCTCGCCCGGGAGGCGGGGCCCGGCCCCTACGCGGGGCTCCTGGACTCCGAGCGCCTGGTGCCCAATCTGCACCGGGCCTACGCGGAGGAGCGCGGCGCCCTCCCGGGCGCGCCCCTCGACATCGGGGCGCTGTTCCAGGAGATGGCGCGGTACCACGGCGGCCTGCCGGTCTGCCGCGCCTGACGCACCGCGCCTCCCTCAGACGAGCACCGGGGCCGGGTGGCCGGCCGTGAGGTCGTCCCGCGACACCACGCGGCTGCGGACCCGCAACCGGCCCCGGCAGCGCACCAGTTCGTCCGCCATCACACAGAACCGGGACACCGCCGGAACGCCGCCGCGCGCCGTCGCGAAGACCAGGGCGTAGGCGCGGGTGTGCAGGACGCCGCCGGGGCGGACGTCCACGTCGAGCATGCCGATCCAGTGCCGCAGCTGCCCGCCCTCGCGTTCCTGACGGGCCCGGTTGCGGCGGACGTTGGCGGCCAGCTCCGCGCGCCCGTGCACCGGGCTGTCCAGCGTGGGCACGCTGAACACGGAGTCCTCGGTGAAGGTGGCGGCCCAGCGCTCCGCCTCGTGCCGGTCGAAGAGCTGCATCTGGTGGGCGTAGAACTGCTGCACCTCGGCGTACAGCGCACCGAAGTCCGAGGTGTCCGGCGCGTGTCCGGCGAGGTGCGTGGTGTCGGCCGTCATCGTGTCTTCCTTCTCATCCGCAGGGGGTCTTCGGGCGGTTCTCCGGGTGGTTCTCGGGTGGTTCTCTCTCACCTTCCGTGGTGGTGATCGAGCGCTCTTCAAAGATTCCTCAAGCGCACCGGCGGAGGGTGAAGGCAATCCGGAGGTAAAGGCCGCCGGTGACGACGGAAGGGGACCCCGGTGCGCGAAACCCCGTACAGCGACCTCCCGGTGGACGGACTGCTGCGCCGCGCCGCGCGGCGCGACCCCGACGGCACCGCCGTGCGCACCGCGACCCGGGTGCTGCGCTTCGCCGAACTCGACGCCTACGCGGACCGCATCGCCGGCTGGCTCTCCTCGGCGGGCGCCGGCCGCGGCACCCGGGTCGGGGTCACCCACGCCCTGACCCCGGAGTTCGCCGCCGCGTACCACGGGGTCATGCGGGCCGGGGCCACCGTCGTCCTGGTCAATCCGCTGCTCCCGCCGGAGGGGCTGCACCACGTGCTCGGCACCTCGGGCGCCGAGATCGTCCTCGCGCCGGCCGCCACCGCCGCGCCCCTCACGCGGATCGCGCCCCGGTTGCCCGCCCTGCGCACCGTCGTGGTCGTGGACGCCCCCGACGGGCGGGCGCCCGCCGGGACCGTGCCCCTGCACGAGCTGATCGCCGGGGCGCGGCCGTACGCCGGGCCCGCCGCCTCGCCGGACGAGGTGGCGTGCGTGCAGTTCACCACCGGGACCACCGGCGCCCCCAAGGGCGTCCTGCTGACCCATCGCAACGTGGTCGCCAACGCCTGGCAGACCGCCGACGCGCACGGCCTGTCCGACGCCTCGGTGACCCTCAACCACCTGCCCCTCTACCACGTCATGCACCTCAACTCGGCCCTGTACGCCGGCGCCTGCCAGGTCCTCTGCCAGGACCCCGACCCCTTCGCGTCGCTCCGCGCCGCCGCCGACGCGGGGGCCACGCACTACTACGGGCTGCCCGCCCGGCTGCACGCCCTGGCCGCCGACGGACGCCTGGCGGCGGGCGGCGCGCCGGACGGGCTGCGGCTCACCGCCGTGCTGTCCGGCGGGTCGGCGCTGCGACCGCAGGCGGCGCGCGTCCTGGAGGAACGGCTCGGCGTGCCGGTCATCCAGGGCTACGGCATGGCGGAGCTGTCCCCGCTGACGCACAGCCAGCGGCCCGGCCACTACCGCCCCGGCACCGTCGGCTCCGTCGTCGCGGACACCGAGTGCCGCGTCGTGGACCTGACGACCCGGCGCCCGCTCGGCCCCTGGGCGGTCGGCGAGGTCCTGGTGCGCGGGCCCCAGTTGATGGCCGGATACCTGGGCGAGGCGCACCCCGCCCGGGTGGACGCGGACGGCTTCTTCGCCACCGGCGACGTCGGCCGCCTGGACGACGAGGGCAACCTGACCCTGGTCGACCGGCTCGCCGACGTCTTCAAGTACGACAACGAGATCGTCTCGCCCAGCCGCATCGAGCGGATACTCGCCGACGACCCCCGGGTCGCCGACTGCCTGGTCGCGGACTGGCCCGACGCCGAGCACGGCGCCCTGGTGTGGGCCGGGATCGTGCTGCGCGAGGACGCCGAGCCGGCCGGCGACCCGTACGGCCATGGCGTCCTCGACGTGCTCGACGCGATCACCGAACGCGCCAACGACCGCCTCGGCCGCTTCGAGCAGATCCGCTTCGCCGAGGCGATCGACACCGTGCCGCGCACGCCCACCGGCAAGCCCCGGCGCCGCGCCGTACGGCAGAAGCTGCGCGCCAGCGCCGCCCTGTGACCGACCGACCCCGACCCTCTGTCCCGCCACCCACCCCGGGAGACCGACCATGGTGAACTCCGGCACGGAGCCGGCCGTCCCGCCGCAGGTGCTGATCGCGGGTGCCGGCCCCGTCGGCCTGACCGCCGCCCACGAACTGGCCCGCCGCGGCCTGCGGGTCCGCCTGATCGACGCGGCCCCCGGCCCCGCGCGCACCAGCCGCGCCGTCGCCACCCACCCGCGCACCCTGGAGACGTACGACCAGATGGGCGTCGTGGACGCCATGCTCGCCCGGGGCCGCCGGAACGCCGCCTTCACGATGTACGCCGAGGGCCGCCGCCTGGTCCGTCTCCAGGCCGACTACGCGTCGATGCCCACCGCGTACCCCTTCACGCTCGTCATCGGCCAGACCGACACGGAAGCGGTGCTGCGCGAGGCGGTGGCCCGGCTCGGCGTCGACATCGAGTGGGGCGTCCGGCTCACCGGCCTCGACCAGCACCCGGACGGGGTGCGCGTCACCCTGGAGGACGCCGACGGCACCCGGCACACCACGGACGCCTCCTGGCTGATCGGGTGCGACGGCGGCCACAGCACCGTCCGCAAGCTCCTCGGCCTCGAACTCGCCGGGACCAGCAGCGAGACGTGGATGCTCGCCGACGTGCCCGTCACCATGGACCTGCCGCCCGACACCATCTACTGGGCGCACACCGGCGGGCGGGCCCTGATGATGGTCCCGTACGCCCGCGAGGGCCACTGGCGCCTCCTCGACACCGTCCCGGACCACGGTGCGGAGGGCGTCGAGGAACGCCTCGGCGCGACGCTGTCCAAGGGCCTGGGCCGCCCGGTCACCGTCGGCCGCAGCGAGTGGACGTCCGTCTTCACGTTCCAGCAGCGCAGGGTCGACCGGATGCGGGAGGGGCGGGTCTTCGTCGCGGGCGACGCCGCCCATGTGCACAGCCCCGCCTCGGGCCAGGGCATGAACACCGGCATCCAGGAGGCGTACAACCTGGCCTGGAAGATCGCCCAGGTCGAACAGGGCCACGCGGCGGACCGGCTGCTCGACAGCTACGGCGCCGAGCGCGTGCCCATCGGCGCCGCCCTCCTCGACTCGACCCGCACCGCCACCGTCCTCGTGCAGTTGAAGAACCTGCTCGCGGCCGCCGTGCTGCCCGTCGTCTTCACCGTCGTGCGCAACGTCACCCCGCTGCGCCGCGCCATCCAGCGCAAGGTCCTCGGCGGGATGTCCGGACTGCGCATCGGCTACGGCGCGTCCCCGCTCACCACCGCCGGGACCGCCGCCACCGGGCCCGCCCCGGGCGGCCGGGCCCGGGCCGTCGCGCTGGACGGCCTGGAGCCCACGGTGCGCGAGGCATTCGCCGGCGAACTGCGGGACGTGCGGTGGAGCCTGCTCCTCGGGGCGGGCGGCACCGGCCCGGGCGACGTGCCCGTGGGCGTCGCCGTCACCGCGGCCGCCCAGTACGCCGAATGGCTCTCCGTGCGCACCCTCGGCGGCCGCGCCGACGGCTCCGAAGGCCCCGCACCGCTCGCCGACCCCGGCGCCGCGCTGCGCACCGCGCTCGGCCTGCGCCCCGGCTCCTGGCTCCTCGTGCGCCCCGACGGATACGTCGCCGCACGCGGGCCCGTGCTCAGCAGGACCGCGCTGGACCGGGCGCTCGCCCCCGTCGGGCCGTCCGCCCCGCTCGCGCTGCCGGCCCGGCCGGAGCCGCGCGCCGTCCCCGTATCCCTGGCCACGACGAACACGACGAAGGAGCACCGCCCATGACCGCCACCTCCGAGACCCGTCCCGTCGCCCTGGTGACCGGCGGCACGAGCGGCATCGGCCTGGAAGTGGTCCGTACGCTCGGCCGCGCCGGACACCGCGTCTTCCTCTGCGCCCGCACCGACGCGGCCGTCAAGGAGACCGTCGACGCCCTGCGCGACGAGGGCCTGGAGGTCTCCGGGCAGGCCGCCGACGTGCGCTCCCGCGAGGACGTCGCCGCCCTGGTGCGCGCCGCCGTCACCGCGTACGGGCCGCTCACCGTCCTCGTCAACAACGCAGGCCGCAGCGGGGGAGGCGTGACCGCCGAGCTCACCGACGAGCTCTGGTACGACGTCATCGACACCAACCTCAACAGCGTGTTCCTGGTGACCCGCGAGGCCCTGGCGAACGGCGGGCTCCAGGACGCCGCCGCCCGGGGCCGGATCATCAACATCGCCTCCACCGCCGGCAAGCAGGGCGTCCTGCTCGGCGCCCCGTACAGCGCCTCCAAGCACGGCGTCGTCGGCTTCACCAAGGCGCTCGGCCGCGAGCTGGCGCCGACCGGCGTCACCGTCAACGCCGTCTGCCCCGGCTACGTCGAGACGGCGATGGCCCAGCGGGTGCGCGCGGGCTACGCCGCCGCCTGGGACACCACCGACGAGGACGTCCTCGCCCGGTTCGAGGCGAAGATCCCCCTCGGGCGCTACTCCACGCCGGAGGAGGTCGCGGGCCTGGTCGGCTACCTGGCGTCCGGGCCCGCCGCCTCCATCACGGCGCAGGCCCTCAACGTCTGCGGCGGCCTGGGCAACTTCTGACCCTCCCGGACCGCCCGCGCCGCGCGGGCGGGATCACGAACAACCGAGAAAGAGGTGTGTGGTGTCGGACGTACGTGTGCACCGGACGAGGCACAGTGTCGACGTGGACGCCCAGCCGGGCGTCGTCTACGGGCTGATCGCGGACGCCGAGCGCTGGCCGCTGTTCTTCCCGCCCAACGTGCACGTGGAGCGCCTGGAGTTCGACGGCCGCGACGAGCGGCTGCGCATGTGGGCGACCGCCAACGGCGACGTGCGGTCCTGGCTCTCCGAGCGGGCCCAGGACCCGGCGGCGCGCCGCATCACCTTCCGGCAGACCCGGCCGCAGGCCCCGGTCGAGACCATGGAGGGCACCTGGATCGTCGAGGAGCGTCCCGGCGGCGGGACCCGGCTGGTCCTGCTGCACGACTTCACCGTCGCCGGGGACCGTTTCGAGGACGTGCGCTGGGTCGAGACCGCCTGCGACACCAACTCCCGGGCGGAGCTGGCCAGTCTGAAGGGGATCGCGGAGCGGTGGACCCAGCTGGACGACCTCGTCCTGTCCTTCGAGGACTCGGTGCGCGTCCACGGCCCCGCCGAGCTGGTGTACGACTTCCTGTACCGCGTCGGCGACTGGCCCGAGCTGGTCCCGCACGTCTCCCGCCTCGACTTCACCGAGCCCGCCCCCGGCGTCCAGGTCATGGCCATGGACACCGTCACCGCCGACGGCAGCACGCACACCACCGAGTCCGTCCGCATCTGCTTCCCGCACGCCGGGCGCATCGTCTACAAGCAGACCGCCACCCCCGCCCTCATGGAGGCGCACACCGGCGAGTGGTCCGTGGTGCCCGACGCGACCGGCGTCACCGTCGTCTCCCAGCACACCGTCGTCCTCCGCGAGAGCGCCGTCGAACGGGTGCTGGGCACGGGCGCCGGGCTGCCCGAGGCCCGCCGCTACGTACGCCAGGCGCTGGGCCGCAACTCCACGGCCACGCTCGACCTGGCGAAGCGTCACGCGGAGACCGCGATCCGCGTGCTGTGACGGTGGCCCGGCCCCGCCGCAAGGCTCCCGGACCGGCCGTGGAGCGGTTCCCCAGCCGTTCTCCACCGCGTCACGAGCGGCCGCCCGCAGGGTCGAGCCACGCCCACCCGCACCCCGTGCCCGTACGACGAAGGAGGCGGACGCCGCCGTCATGAGCACCCTCGCAGAGATCCCCGGGCGCCCCGCCCCCTCCCCTTCCCCCGCCCCCGGCCGCGCGGACACGGACGCCCTCGACCGGGCGCGACGCCTGGAAGCACGGCTCGGCGACCCCTACGACCCCGCCAACCCGCACGGGCTCGCCGCCCTGTTCGACGCCGACGCCCGCAGCACCCCGCCCGAGGCGACCGAGGCGCTGCTCAGCCGGGAAGGGCTCGGCGCCGAATTCGTGCCCGTCGCCCTCGGCGGCCGGCTGACCCGCGCCGATCTGCTGGCCCGGGCGGTGCGTCCGGTGTTCCGGCGCGACGTGGGGCTCGGCATGGGCCACGGCCTCATCTCCCTCTTCGCGGCGGGCGCCGTGTGGGCGGCCGGGGACGAGGCACAGCGCGGCGCGACCGCCCGCCTGCTGCTGGGCGGCGGCCGGATCGCGATCCTGCACCACGAACTCGCCCACGCCAACGCCATCCTGCGCCACGAGTTCACCGCCCGCCCGGCCCCCGGCGGACGCCTGATCAGCGGCCGCAAGGACGTCATCCTCAACGCGTCGCGCGCCGACCTCCACGTCGTCTACGCCCGCACCGACGAGGCCCCCGGCCCGCGCAGCCACTCCGTCCTGCTGCTCGACCCGGCCGGACAGGACCCGGCACACCTGCGCCACCTGCCCCGGGTGGAGAGCTCCGGGATGCGCGGGGCCCTCTTCTCCGGCCTGGAGTTCGCCGGGCTGCCCGTGCCCGAGGACGCGCTCGTCGGCCATCCCGGCGACGGGGCCGGCATCGCCCTGCGTGCCTTCCAGGTGAACCGGAGCCTGATCTGCGGGCTCGTCACCGCCGCCGCCGGAACGGTCCTGCACTCCGCGGCGCGCGCCGCGACGGAGGGCCGCGCGAACGGGGTCGCCCGGCGCTGGCACAAGCCGCTCACCGGGGTCTTCGCCGACCTCCTGGCCTGCGACGCGATGTCCACCACCGTCCTGCGCGCCCTCAGCCTGCTGCCCGCGAGCGCCCACCTCTTCGCCGCCGCCGTCAAATACGTGGTGCCCGAACTGCTGCGGGAGAACCTGGAAGAGCTCGCCACGGTCCTCGGTGCCCGCGGCTACGACCACACGAACCCCGCGTACGGGGCGCTCGGCAAGCTCAGCCGCGACCTGCCCGTCGCCGGGCTCGGGCACGCCGGATCCGCCTCCTGCCAGTCGGTCCTGGTGCCGCAGCTGCGCGGCCTCGCCGAACGCTCCTGGTTCGCCGAACCGGAGCCGCCCGCAGAGCTGTTCACCGCGGACGCGGAGCTGCCCCACCTGGACTACCGGCTCCTCGGCATCGCGGGCGGCGGCGACTTCATGGCCGCCTCGCTCGTCGCCACCGCCGAACGGCTCGCCCCGCTCCGCGAGACCGGCGGGCACACCGGCGCGCTGGCCGGGCTCGCCGAGGCGTTCGCCACCGAGCTGCGCGGGCTGCGCGCCCAGTGCCGCCGCATCCCGCCCGGCCCCGACGCCCTCGCCGACCCGGCCGTCGTCCGGCTCAGCGACCGCTACAGCCGGATCGTCGGCGCCGCGGCCGTGCTCGCCGTCTGGGAGGGCCAGGACGGCGCCGACCCGTTCCTCGCCGACCCCGCCTGGGCCGTGCTCGCCCTCACCAGGGCCGGGCAGCGCCTCGGCATCCCCGTGCCCGCCCTGCCCGACGGCGTCCAGGACCAGATGCTCGCCGAGCTGATCCGCCGTCACGGCCAGGGCCTGGGCTATGACCTCGACGCGCTCCCGTACGCACCGTGACCCCCGGCGCCCAGGAAGGCAGGCCATGACGAGCATCCCCGCGCCCGGTGCCGGGCGGATCAGCGCACCCCTCCACGTCGCGGGGCCCGGCGCGCCCTGGCACCTGGTGCGCGAGGCCATGGACCGGCACGGCAACGCCGTCGTCCACACCACCTGGGGCGAGTGGCTGGGGGCGGCCGTCACCCAGCCGGCGCTGCGCCAACTGCTCGGCGGCGACTGGCAGCGCTACCGGCGCACCCAGGACCCCACGCTCCGCTACCGGTTCCTCGCCTCCCGCCTCGTCACCAAGTACACGGCGGCCGCCGCCCTGCGCACCGGACCGGCCGAGCTCGACCTCGCGTACCGGATCGGCGGCCGGCCGTATCTGCGCAGCCTCGACCAGATCGACGTGAGCCTCACCCACACCGAGGACGTGATCGCCGTCGGCATCAGCCGCAACGGCCGGATCGGCGTCGACGTCGAACCCGCCACCCGGCCCATGTCCTACGACCTGCTCCAGGGACACGTGCTGACGCCCGCCGAGCGCGGGTCGCTGGAACACCTCCCGGACGACGAGCGGGCGGCGCGGCTGCTGCGTCTGTGGACGCTCAAGGAGGCGTACACCAAGGCGCTCGGGCAGGGACTGCGGCTCGACTTCACCGAATTCGGCTTCGCCGAGGGCGGCGGCGAACTGCTCGCGCCCGACGGCCGGCTCGCCGCCGACGGGGAATGGGCCTTCGACACCCACCGGGTCCTGGGCGGGCGGTACATGCTCAGCGTCGCCTGCCACGACACCGGCCTGGCCGCCTCCGCCGACACCACGGTCCGCACCATGCTCGACACGGGATTCGCGGGGGCGGTCACCGAACTGCTCTGAATCGTGTCCCGCTCGGCCCCGCGTCCAGTCCCGCTGGAGGAAGACGCGGGGCCTTCGCATGCCCGCGTACGGTACGGAACCGGTCGCCTCCCCGACGGAAGCCTGCGGGACCACGGCGCCCCACCACCGGACCACCGCCGTGTCAGTGCCGTGTCGGTCCCGTGTGGGCGGGCCCTCGCATACTCGTTCCGCAATCGCCGACAGAGGGGAGGGAGGGGGTCTCCCGCATGCGCGCCGCAGCCGGTCCGCCGCGCTCCCGCATGCGTGCCCCGCAGGACGATGACCACCGACCACTCCTCGCACACCACCCCCGCCCGGGCCACCCCCGGCGGCCCGATGACCGTCGTCCTCGACCTCACCGGCCAGGACCCGGCCGCACCGCCCGTCCTGGAGCTGCGCGGCCCCGTGGACCCGCACCGCGTCGAGGCCGCCCTCGACCGCCTGGCCCGGCTCGGCACGCGCCCCGCCCCCGCCTGGCGGCCCTGCCTGGAGCCCGCCGACGACGGACACCACACCCTGCGCCTGACCCCGGGCGGGCCGTGGCCCGGCGACACGCCCTTCCCGGCCGGGCTCCTCGCGGACCTGCTCACCGTCACGGAGAGCGGCCCCGGGCCCGCACCCCGGATCGAGCCGACGCCACTGCAACGCGAACTCCTCGCGGACGCGGACGCGCACCCCGGCACCGAGGGCTGGTGCGAACAGCTCGCGGTCACCTGGTCCGGGCCGCTCGACCCGGAACGGCTCGCCGCCGCCTGGCAGTCCGTCGCCGAACGGGAGAGCGTGCTGCGGGCCGCCTTCGAGGAGGGGCCCGAGCCGTGGATCGTCTGCCACGAGGGCGCCGGGCCCGAAGTGCTGCGCTTCCCGCACGGCAGCGTCGACTGGCAGGCGCTGGTCGAGGCCGACCGGCGCCGGGGCCTCGACCCGCGCCGCCCGGGACCGCTGCGCGTCACCTTCCTGGGCGGCGGCCCGGACGCGGCCGGCAGCACCCGCGTCCTGCTGAGCTTCCACCCCGCGCTCCTCGACGACTGGAGCGTGCGGCTGCTTCTGCACGAGTTCTACCGCGCCTACCTGGCGGGCGGTGAGCTGCCCGGCGGCGCCCGCCGCCCCGACCTCGGCGACTACACGCGCTGGCTCGCCGCCCAGGACACCGCCCCGGCCCGAGAGTTCTGGCGCGACGCCCCGCCCGGCCCCGCCACCTGTCCGCCCGCCGGTGACGGCACCGGCCAGGTCCGCGCCCGGATCACGCCCGAGGAGAGCGAACGGCTCGCCGCGTGGGCGGGCGGCCTCGGCTGCCCGGAGAGCAGCGCCCTGCACGCCGTGTGGGCGCTGGCCCTCTACCGGGCCGGCGGCCACGAGGGCGCGGCCGACATCAGCTTCAGCGCGGCGGTCTCCGGCCGGGGCATCCTCTTCGACGGCGTCGAACGGCTGCCCGCCGCCCTGCGCAACCCGCTGCCGATGACCGCGGGCGTCAACCCGTACGCCCCGCTCGCCGAACTCCCGGCCCGCCTGCGCGACCAGGCCCTGGACGTGTCCGGGTACGAATGGGTGTCGGAGGGGCGCATCCGGTCCTGGACCCGCCCCGGCGGCTCCGCGTCCCCGGCCGCCGTCCCGCGCACCGGGAGCCTCGTCGTCTTCGAGAACCGGCCGCGCCCGCCCGGCGACCTCGCACCGGCGCTCGCCGCGCTGGGCGTCCGCGTCAGCACCCCCGACACGCTGGGGGCGCGCACCGGATTCCCGCTCACGCTCGTCGCCCACCGGGACGACGAGGGGGGCCTCGTGCTCACCGCCACCTGTCTCGGGACGGGCCTCGCCCAGGCCGAGGACCTGCTCACCAGGACCGCGCACGCCCTGCGGGAACTGCCGCGCACGGCGACGCCCGTGACGACGGTCGGCGGGGCGCTCGCGCTCCTCGCGGCACCGCCGGACCGGGTGCCGCGCGGCCGGCCGGGTGCCCGGCGCGCGGCCGCCCTGACGGAGCTGCGCCCCGCCGCTCACCCCGGCACCGGCACCGTCTGCCTGGTCCGGGCGCCGGGGACCCCACTGTCCGCGCTGACCCGGGTCGCCTACGCCTACCGGGGGCCGGAGGCCGTGGTGCTGCTGCGGCCGCCGCCGTACGCGGACGCCTCGGCGCCGGCCGCCGATGCCGTGGCGGGGGCGCTCGCCGACCTCGGCGGGCCCCTCGTGCTCGGCGCGTTCTGCGGGGGCGGCGAGCGTGCCCACGCGCTCGCCGGGCAACTCGTCGCTGCCGGTGCCAGGCCGCCCGGAGTGGTCCTCACCGGCACCGCCACCCCGGCCGGGGCCTTCGCCCACACCCTCGAAGCGGTGGTCCGCCGCATCCGGTGACCGCCGCGGTCACCGTCAACCGCCCCACCTCACATCTCAGGAGAGTCATGACGACACGTCTGTTCACCTCGGAGTCCGTGACCGAGGGACACCCCGACAAGATCGCCGACCAGATCAGCGACGCGATCCTGGACGCGCTCCTCGCCCAGGACCCCGGCTCCCGCGTCGCGGTCGAGACCCTGATCACGACCGGACAGGTCCACATCGCGGGCGAGGTGACGACGTCGGCGTACGCGGACGTGCCGGGCATCGTGCGCCGGACCATCCTCGACATCGGCTACGACTCCTCCGCCAAGGGCTTCGACGGCACCTCCTGCGGCGTCTCCGTCTCCATCGGCGCGCAGTCCCCGGACATCGCGCAGGGCGTCGACACGGCGTACGAGAAGCGCGTCGACGGCTCCGGCGACGACACGCTCGACCAGCAGGGCGCCGGCGACCAGGGGATCATGTTCGGCTACGCCTGCGACGAGACGCCGAGCCTGATGCCGCTGCCGATCGACCTGGCGCACCGGCTCTCGCGGCGCCTCACCGAGGTCCGCAAGAACGGCACCGTCCCCTACCTGCGCCCCGACGGCAAGACCCAGGTCACGATCGGCTACCTGGGCAGCCGCCCGGTGCGCCTGGACACGGTCGTCGTCTCCAGCCAGCACGCCGCGGACATCGACCTCGACGGCCTGCTGGCCCCGGACATCCGCGAGCACGTCGTGGAGCACGTCCTGAACGAGCTCGCCGACAAGGGCATCAAGCTGGAGACCGACGACTACCGGCTCCTGGTCAACCCGACCGGCCGCTTCGAGATCGGCGGCCCGATGGGCGACGCAGGCCTCACCGGCCGCAAGATCATCATCGACACGTACGGGGGCTACGCCCGGCACGGCGGCGGCGCCTTCTCCGGCAAGGACCCGTCGAAGGTGGACCGCTCGGCGGCGTACGCGACGCGCTGGGTCGCCAAGAACGTCGTCGCCGCCGGCCTCGCCACCCGCTGCGAGGTCCAGGTCGCGTACGCGATCGGCAAGGCCGAGCCGGTCGGCCTCTTCGTGGAGACCTTCGGCACCGCGAAGGTCGCGCAGGCCCGGATCGAGAGCGCCATCCGCGAGGTCTTCGACCTCCGCCCGGCCGCCGTCATCCGCGACCTGGACCTGCTGCGCCCCGTCTACCGGCAGACCGCCGCCTACGGGCACTTCGGCCGCGAGCTGCCCGACTTCACCTGGGAGCGCACCGACCGCGTCGAGCAGCTCAAGGCCGCCGCCGGTCTCTGACCGGCGTCCAGTCGAGAGGGACAGGAGTTCGTATGCGTATCGCGGTGACAGGCTCCATCGCCACCGACCACCTGATGGTCTTCCCGGGCCGGTTCGCGGACCAGCTCATCGCCGACCAGCTCGCCCATGTGTCGCTCTCGTTCCTCGTGGACGACCTGGAGGTGCGGCGCGGCGGAGTGGCGGCCAACATCGCCTTCGGGCTCGGCTCGCTCGGACTGGACCCGCTGCTGGTCGGCGCCGTCGGCAGCGACTTCGCCACGTACGAGGTGTGGCTCAAGGAGCACGGCGTCGACACCGGTGCGGTGCGCGTGAGCGACGAGCGGCAGACCGCCCGTTTCTCGTGCATCACCGACCAGGACGACAACCAGATCGCGGCGTTCTACGCGGGCGCCATGGCGGAGGCCCGGGAGATCGACCTGACGGCCGAGGCGGCCCGGGCCGGGGGCGTCGGCTTCGTCCTCGTCGCCCCCGACGACCCGGCCGCCATGCTGCGGCACACCGCGGCCTGCCGGACCCTCGGCGTCCCCTTCGCCGCCGACCCCTCCCAGCAGCTCGCCCGCCTCGGCGGCGACGAGGTGCGCGAGCTGGTCGACGGCGCCCGGTGGCTGTTCACCAACGAGTACGAGGCGGCGCTCCTGCTGGAACGCGCCTCCTGGGACCGCGACGACGTGCTCGGCCGCGTCGGCTCCTGGGTCACCACGCTCGGCGCGCGGGGCGTCCGCGTCGAGAGCGCCGGTGCCCCCGCCCTGACCGTGCCGGGCATCGCGGGCGTCGAGACGGCCGACCCGACCGGGGTGGGCGACGCGTTCCGCTCCGGCTTCCTCGCCGCCACCGTCCGCGGCGCCGCCCCGGAGCAGGCGGCGCAACTGGGCTGCGCGGTCGCCTCGCTGGCCCTGGCCGCCGTGGGGTCCCAGGCGTACGAGCCGGAGCCCGGGCGCCTGCTGGACATCCTGCGGCGGCAGTACGGTTCCGAGGCGGCGGACGCGCTCGCCCCCGTTCTGGGCGGTGCGTCGTGACCGCGGGGGAGCGGGTCGCCGCGCTCCGGGACGCGCTCGCCACCCGGGTGGTGGTGGCGGACGGCGCGATGGGCACCATGCTCCAGGCCCAGGACCCGACCCTCGAGGACTTCCAGCAGCTGGAGGGGTGCAACGAGGTCCTCAACGTGACCCGCCCCGACATCGTCCGCTCGGTCCACGAGGCGTACTTCGCCGTCGGCGTGGACTGCGTCGAGACGAACACCTTCGGGGCCAACACGGCGGCGCTCGGCGAGTACGACATTCCCGAGCGGGTGCACGAGCTGTCGGAGGCCGGGGCGCGCATCGCCCGCGAGGTCGCCGACGAGTACACCGCCTCCACCGGTGAGCAGCGCTGGGTCCTCGGCTCCATGGGCCCGGGCACCAAGCTGCCCTCGCTCGGTCACATCCGGTACGCCACGATCCGGGACGGCTTCCAGGCGAACGCCGAGGGGCTGCTCGCCGGCGGCGCCGACGCGCTGATCGTGGAGACGACGCAGGACCTCCTCCAGACGAAGGCGGGGCTGGTCGGCGCACGCCGCGCGATGGACGCCACGGGGGTCCGGGTCCCGCTGATCTGCTCGCTCGCCTTCGAGACGACCGGGACGATGCTCCTCGGTTCGGACATCGGCGCGGCGCTGACGGTCCTGGAACCGCTGGGCATCGACCTCATCGGCCTGAACTGCTCGACCGGCCCGGCCGAGATGACCGAGCACCTGCGCCACCTGGCCCGCCACTCGGCGACCCCGCTGATGTGCATGCCCAACGCCGGTCTGCCGGTGCTGGGCGCGGACGGCGCCTACTTCCCGCTCGGGCCCGACGGTCTGGCGGACGCGCAGCAGGCGTTCGTACGGGACTACTCCCTGTCGCTGGTGGGCGGCTGTTGCGGGACGACGCCGGACCACCTGCGGGCGGTGGTGGAGCGGGTGCGGGGCGCCGTGCCGCCGGACCGCACCCCGCAGCCGGAGCCGGGCGCCGCCTCGCTCTACCAGACGGTGCCGTTCCGCCAGGACACGGCGTATCTGGCGATCGGTGAGCGTACGAACGCCAACGGGTCGAAGAAGTTCCGCGAGGCCATGCTCGAAGGCCGCTGGGACGACTGCGTGGAGATGGCCAGGGAGCAGGTCCGCGAGGGTGCGCACATGCTGGACCTGTGCGTGGACTACGTGGGCCGCGACGGGGTCGCCGACATGGACGAGCTCGCGGGGCGTCTCGGGACCGCGTCGACGCTGCCGATCGTGCTGGACTCCACCGAGGTGGACGTGTTGCGCACCGGCCTGGAACGGCTGGGCGGGCGGGCCGTCGTCAACTCGGTCAATTACGAGGACGGTGATGGTCCGGAGTCGCGTTTCGCGAAGGTGACGGGGCTGGCGGCAGAGCACGGTGCCGCGTTGATCGCGCTGACGATCGATGAGGAGGGGCAGGCCCGTACGGCCGAGCACAAGGTGGCCGTCGCGGAGCGGCTGATCGCGGACCTGACCGGCAACTGGGGCATTCAGGAGTCGGACATCCTCATCGACACCCTGACGTTCACGATCTGCACGGGGCAGGAGGAGTCGCGGAAGGACGGGGTCGCCACCATCGAGGCGATCCGGGAGCTGAAGAAGCGTCACCCCAACGTGCAGACGACGCTGGGTCTGTCGAACATCTCCTTCGGTCTGAATCCGGCCGCGCGTGTGGTGCTGAACTCGGTCTTCCTGGACGAGTGCGTG
>NZ_JBFAUP010000043.1:0-22318 GCF_040679335.1 Streptomyces sp. NPDC052299
CTCAAGGAACGGACGCTTCCTTTGTACTCACCCTCTCGGGCTTTCCTCCGGGCGCTTCCCTTCGGTCTTGCGTTTCCGACTCTATCAGACTCTTTTTCGTGTCCGATTCCCGGTCGAAGCGGGTCTTCCCTTTTGCCTTTCGGCGGTTTCAACCTTACCAGACTCATTTCGTTCCGTTTCCGGTTCGAATTTGATTCCGGCGGCCGTTGAAGTGGCCTTGCCTTTCGGCTGATCCGACTTTATCAGAAGTGTTTCGGTCGAAGCTAATCGACTTGAACTTCAGAAGGTGGGAATCGAATGGCTCTGCGGAAATTCCATTTCCGGCGAGAGCGAGATAGATATTAGCTGGCTGAACTCGAACTTGTCCAGTTCGAGGCAACCGTTTAAATCTACCTCCCCCACGTCGCCGTGTCAACGGTTTTTTGGGGCGAAGAGGAGACTAGCAGGCCAGGGGCGCCGGATGCACATCAGGCGGCGGTCGGCAGTTCGGCGCTGCGTTCGACCGTGTCCAGGTCACCCGCTTCGCCGGCACGGGCCGCGCGGCCGCCGAGCACGTACACGTACGTGAGGAACAGCAGCTCGGCGGCCGTGCCCAGCGAGATGCGGGCCCAGGTCGGCAGGGCGGACGGGGTTACGAAGGCTTCGATCACGCCGGAAACGAACAGCACCAGCGCCAGGCCGATGGCCATGCCGAGCGCGGCGCGTCCCCGTTGCGCCAGGGCCGCGCGACGGGTCTGCGGACCCGGGTCGATGACGGTCCAGCCGAGGCGCAGACCGGTGCCGGCGGCGACGAAGACCGCCGTCAACTCCAGCAGCCCGTGCGGAAGGATCAGCCCCAGGAACGTGTCGAGGCGGCCCGCCGACGACATCAGGCCGATGCCCACCGCCAGGTTGACCACGTTCATGAAGAGGACCCAGAGCACCGGCACGCAGAGGAAGGCGCCCAGCACCAGGCACATGGCGGCGGCCTGGGCGTTGTTCGTCCAGACCTGCGCGGCGAAGGAGGTCGCCGGGTGACTGGAGTAGTACGTCTCGTACTCGCCGCCCGGGACCGTCATGCGGCGGAGGTCCTCCGGGGCCGCGATGGCCGACTGGACCTCCGGATGCGTGCCGATCCACCAGCCCATGAGTGCGGTGAGGAGCGTCGAGAGGACGGCGGTGGGTATCCACCAGTGCCGGGAGCGGTAGACCGCTGCGGGAAAACCCGCCGTGAGGAAGCGGGCGACGTCGCGCCAGGACGCACTGCGGGTGCCGGTCACCACAGAACGGGCGCGCGCGACCAGCTGCGTGAGCCGCGCGATGAGCACGGCGTCCGGGGTACTGGACTGGATGAGGGAGAGGTGGGTCGCCGTGCGCTGGTAGAGATCGACCAGTTCGTCGGCTTCCGCGCCCGTCAGCCGGCGCCCCCGGCGCAGGAGCTGGTCCAGCCGGTCCCACTCGACGCGGTGGGTGCGGACGAAGACATCGAGGTCCATGGTCGGCTGCTGCTCCAGGCATGGGTTCGCACGGGTCGTACGACTGTGGCGTCGCGGGTCAGCTTGGCAGACTGTGGGGCCGCCGGGCAGGGGCCTGCGGACGAGGGGTGGGGCGATGAGTGAACTCGTGACCGGGGATGCGGTCGTGCTGGGGCTCCGGCCGGCGAAGCTGCCGAGCCGTGCCCTGGCTCTGGCCATCGATCTGGTCGTGGTGGGAACGGTCTTCGGTCTGGTGGCGCTGGGGCTCGCCCTCGCCGGCGGTTCCTTGGACGACGCCGCCTGGGCCGCCGTGTCCGTCGCCGCCTTTCTGCTGGTCCCGGTGGGTGGTCCGATCGCGGTGGAGACGCTGAGCCACGGCCGTTCGCTGGGGAAGCTGGCCTGCGGGCTGCGGGTCGTACGGGACGACGGGGGGCCCATCCGGTTCCGTCACGCTCTCGTGCGTGGGGCGATGGGGGTCGTGGAGGTCCTGATGACGTTCGGGGTCGTCGCCGTCGTCGCGTCGCTGGTCTCGGCCCGCGGCCGCAGGCTCGGGGACGTCTTCGCGGGGACGCTCGTCGTACGGGAACGAGTGCCGGCGGGACGGGCCGCGGCCGTTCCGCCGCCTCCGCCGTGGCTGGTCGGGCGGTTCTCCGGGCTGGATCTGTCGGCTGTTCCGGAGGAGCTGTGGCTCGCGGTGCGGCAGTACTTGACGCGAATGCACCAGCTCGACCCCACTGTGGGCAGGGCCATGGCGGAACGGCTCGGCGGGGAGGTCGCCGCGCGCACCGGGGCTCCGCCCCCGCCGGGCGTCCCGGCCGCTGCCTACCTGGCCGCCGTGGTGCACGAGCGGCAGGTACGGGACGCGCGCAGGGCGTGGCAGGGTGCCCATGCCGGGCCGGGGCATGGGTGGATCGCGCAGGAGCCTCGGGGCGGCCTACGAACGGTGGAGGATGCCGTTCGCCCCGATGCCGGCACGTCCGACGAGGCGGCCGGGCGACCGCCTGCCACCGGGTTCGTGCCGCCCGCCTGAGGGTCAGCGGTCGGAGGGTGGGGAGTCCAGGTCTTCGAGTTCGATGCCGGGGGCGGAGAGGACCACGTCGCCGGCGAGGTGGATCGTGTGCCGTTCGCCCGTGTCCAGGGCGCTGACCTGGTATTCGTCCACCGTCAGGGGGCCGTTGTCAGTGGGGTGCGCTTCACTGTTCACCAGGGCCCAGGACTGGTCGGCGGTACGGGGGGCGAGGACCGGGTCCGTGAAGGTGACGACCCGCACGCGGGTCTCGGGGGAAGCGGGGGTGAGGCGCAGCAGACGAGCGGTCGCGACGAGGAAGGCGGGCGACGTGCCGCTGAAGGCGTGGGCGCGGACATTGCCTTCGGTGGCGTGGGTGCCCGTCGGGTCGGTGCGGACCCAGGTGAGGCCCTCCAGGGCGGCACCGCGGACCTGCCAGTCGGCGGAATGGAGTTCGAGTCGGAGGGGGCGGCCGAGTTCGTCGAGGGTGAGGTCGACGGATCCCAGGTGACTGCCGGACGGGGCGGTCGTTTGGGAGATGTAGCGCCAGCCGGACGGGCCGGGCGCGCAGTGGAAGTGTTCTTCGCCGAGAGGGGTGTGGTCGTGGACATCGTGGAGCGAATATCGGCCGCGGGGCATGGGGTCCTTCGAGTCCTCGGCTCGTGCGGGTGCGGTACGGCGCAGGCCCCCGACACGGGGGTGCGGGGGCCTGCGTTCGTCGCTGCTGCTGGTCGGCCCGGGCCGCGCTGAGCGCCCGGTGCCGGACCGGATCGGCCGGACCGTTCGAGGTCCGGCCGGTTCCGGGCCGGTGGCGGGATCAGTAGCGGTAGTGGTCCGGCTTGTACGGGCCCTCGACCTCGACACCGATGTACGCCGCCTGCTCCGGGCGCAGCGTCGTGAGTTTGACGCCGAGGGCGTCGAGGTGGAGGCGGGCGACCTTCTCGTCCAGGTGCTTGGGCAGCACGTAGACGTCGGTCGGGTACTCCTCGGGCTTCGTGAACAGCTCGATCTGGGCCAGGGTCTGGTCCGCGAACGAGTTCGACATCACGAACGACGGGTGCCCGGTCGCGTTGCCCAGGTTCAGCAGGCGGCCCTCGGAGAGCACGATCAGGACCTTGCCGTCCGGGAACGTCCAGGTGTGGACCTGGGGCTTGACCTCGTCCTTGACGATGCCCTCGATCTTGGCCAGACCGGCCATGTCGATCTCGTTGTCGAAGTGACCGATGTTCCCGACGATCGCCTGGTGCTTCATCCGGGCCATGTCCGAGGCCATGATGATGTCCTTGTTGCCCGTCGTCGTGACGAAGATGTCCGCCTGCTCCACCACGTCGTCCAACGTGGCGACCTGGTAACCGTCCATCGCCGCCTGCAACGCGCAGATCGGGTCGATCTCCGTGACGATCACCCGGGCCCCCTGGCCCCGCAACGACTCCGCGCAGCCCTTGCCCACATCGCCGTAGCCGCAGACCACGGCGGTCTTCCCGCCGATCAGGACGTCGGTGGCACGGTTGATGCCGTCGATCAGGGAGTGGCGGCAGCCGTACTTGTTGTCGAACTTCGACTTCGTCACCGCGTCGTTCACATTGATCGCCGGGAAGAGGAGGCTCCCGTCGCGGTGCATCTCGTACAGGCGGTGGACACCCGTCGTGGTCTCCTCCGTCACCCCACGGATCTCGGACGCCAGCTGCGTCCACTTCTGCGGGGACTCGCCGAGCGTGCGGTTGAGGAGCGTGAGGATCTGCGCGTACTCCTCGCTGTCCGCCGTCGCCGGATCCGGAGCCGCGCCCGCCTTCTCGAACTCCACACCCTTGTGGACGAGGAGGGTGGCGTCACCGCCGTCGTCCAGGATCATGTTCGGACCACCGGTCGGCGTGTTCGGCCAGGTCAGGGCCTGCTCCGTGCACCACCAGTACTCCTCCAGCGTCTCCCCCTTCCAGGCGAAGACGGGGACGCCGGCGGGCGCCTCGGGGGTGCCGTTCGGGCCGACCGCGATCGCGGCAGCCGCGTGGTCCTGGGTGGAGAAGATGTTGCAGGAGGCCCAGCGGACCTCGGCGCCGAGGGCGACCAGGGTCTCGATCAGCACGGCGGTCTGCACGGTCATGTGCAACGAGCCAGTGATACGAGCCCCCGCCAGCGGCTGCGCCGCGGCGTACTCCTTACGGATCGACATCAGACCGGGCATCTCATGCTCGGCAAGCGTGATCTCCTTCCGCCCGAAAGCGGCAAGGGAGAGATCGGCGACCTTGAAGTCCTGTTGGTTGGCGACCGTCGTCATAACGGGCTGCTCCTCGTTGTGGAGTCGAGGGTGGGTAGGGCGGCTCTGCGGCGGCGGGCACACGAATGCCCGGGCGCTCGCAGCGCAGTCCGTCGGAGGCCCTCTCTCCCTCGGCCGGTCCGGCGTACGGACCGATCGACCGCCATCAGCAGCGACGTCTGACACTGCCGTCGAATCTACACCGAACGGCGCAGCCGCTCCCAGTCCACCGGAGCGGGTCCGGGGCGGGAGCGGCTGGGTCGGGTGCGCGATGGCGGGTCCGGTGCGGTCAGTGGCCGGATTCCGCCGGGCCGTTGCCCTCCGTGGCCGCCGGGGTGTCGGCTGCCCCGGAGCCGGGCTCGGCGGCTCCGGGCTCGGGCGCTTCCGGGCCGGGGGTTTCCGCGCCGGAGGGGGTGTGGGCGCCACCGGGGGCCTTGGCCGGGTTGGTGCCGGCCGCTGCCGCCGCCGCGTTGTAGATGTCCGGCTCCAGGTAGATCACCCGGGCGATCGGGACGGCGGCGCGGATGCGGGACTCGGCGGCGTTGATGGCGTTGGCGACCTCGTCGGCGGTGTCGTCGTGCTGGACCGCGATCTTGGCGGCGACCAGCAGCTCTTCCGGGCCGAGGTGGAGCGTGCGCATGTGGATGATCCCGGTGACGGTGTCGCCGTCGACCACCGCGGCCTTGATCTTCTCGACCTGGTCGGCGCCGGCGGCCTCGCCGAGCAGCAGGGACTTGGTCTCGGCGGCCAGCACGATCGCGATCGCGATCAGCAGGATGCCGATACAGAGGGTGCCGATGCCGTCCCAGACGCCGTTGCCCGTGCCGAGGGCCAGGCCGACGCCGCCGAGGGCGAGGACGAGACCAATGAGCGCGCCGAAGTCCTCGAGGAGCACGACGGGCAGTTCCGGGGCCTTCGCGCGGCGGATGAACTCCGTCCAGCTGAGCGAGCCCCGCGACTCGTTGGACTCCTTGATCGCCGTGCGGAAGGAGAAGCCCTCGGCGATGATCGCGAAGACCAGGACGCCGACCGGCCAGTACCACGCCTCCAGCTCGTGGGGGTGCCGGATCTTCTCGTAGCCCTCGTACACCGCGAACATGCCGCCGACGGAGAACAGGACGATGGAGACGAGGAAGGCGTAGATGTAGCGCTCACGGCCGTAGCCGAAGGGGTGCTGTGGGGTGGCCTCGCGCTGGGCCCGCTTGCCGCCGAGGAGCAGCAGGCCCTGGTTGCCGGAGTCGGCGAGCGAGTGGACGCTCTCCGCGAGCATCGACGAGGAGCCGCTGAACAGGAACGCCACGAATTTGGCCACCGCGATCGCGAGGTTGGCGCCGAGTGCCGCCACGATCGCCTTGGTTCCGCCTGACGCACTCATGGGTTCCTGGTGTCCCTTCTTCGGTCTGCGGCTCCGACGGCCGCGGTGTGGCGGCATATTGTTGCAGCCGCCGTCGCGGACGGTGCGTCAGGCCACCACTGTCGCACGGAACAGCGTGCCCGCTCCGGACACGTGTACCCGCTCGCCCGCCGGGACGAAGACCGATTCGCCGGGTACGAGGGCGAGGTCGCCGGCGCTCGGGGTGCCCGCCGTGCACAGCAGGATCTGTGGTGTGGGCGCGGTCAGGTCGGCGGGGGCGGCGCCGGGTGACAGGTCGAAGCGGGAGAGGCGGAACTCGTCCACCGGCGTCTCGTACAGCTCCTCGCCCGACGGGGACGCCTCCGGGCGCAGGACGCCCGGGTCGGTCGCCTCGAAGCGGACGATCCGCAGGAGTTCGGGGACGTCGATGTGCTTGGGCGTCAGACCGCAGCGCAGCACGTTGTCCGAGTTGGCCATGATCTCGACGCCGAGGCCGTCGAGGTACGCGTGCGGGACGCCCGCGCCGAGGAACAGCGCCTCGCCGGGCTGGAGCCGTACGTAGTTGAGCAGCATGGCCGCGATGACGCCCGCGTCGCCGGGGAAGTGGTGGGCGATGCGGGCGTACGGGGCGTAGGCGCCGCCGATCCGCTCGGCGGCTGCCGCCGCGGCGGTCACCGTCTCGGCCATCTCGTCCGGGTCCGCGGTGAGGATCGCCGTCAGCACCTCGCGCAGGGCGGCCTCCTCGGGCTGGGCGCGGAGCAGGTCCGCGTACGGCTTGAGGGAGTCGACGCCCAGGCCCTCCATCGCCTCGGCCGCCTCCAGGGGCCGGCGGAATCCGCACAGGCCGTCGAAGGGGGTGAGCGCGCAGATCAGCTCGGGCTTGTGGTTGGCGTCCTTGTACGTGCGGTGGGGGGCGTCGATCGGGACGGACCGGCTCTCCTCGTCCGCGTAGCCCGCCCTGGCCTGGTCCAGGTTCGGGTGCACCTGGAGGGAGAGGGGGGCGCCCGCGGCGAGCAGCTTGAGGAGGAAGGGCAGCCGGGGGCCGAACTTCTCGACGGTCGCCGTGCCGAGCTCACGGGCGGGGTCGGCGTCGATGACGTCGGTGAGGGACTGTTCGACGGGGGCGGTGCCGGATTCGGTGCGGGCGATCCGGGACGGGGCGCCCGGGTGGGCGCCCATCCACATCTCCGCCTGCGGTTCGCCGGTGGGGGCGACGCCCAGCAGGGCGGGGATCGCGGTGGTCGAGCCCCAGGCATACGGGCGCACGGTGTTGGAGAGCCGGTCCATGGATCAGTCCTTGTGTTGCTGTGCTGTCTTGAGTGGTGCGGGTGTCTCAGGCGCCGGGGGCCGAGGCGAGCGACAGGTAGACCGCGGCGAAGTCGGTGACGGCGAGCAGCTCGGCGAGGGATTCGAGGGTGCTGCCCTCTTCCGGTTCGAGCTCGCTGATCGCGGTGTCGTGGCCGAGGGCCAGTTCGCGGGCGGCCGGGGCGGCGCTGAGGCCGCCGGTCGGGCGGTCGCGGAGCAGCACCACCCGGGCGTGCAGGGGTTCCGCCTCCTCGACGCGGTCCCGGAAGAAGTCGTCGGGGTCCGCGCCCGCGGCGAAGGCGCCCGCCAGCAGGCCGCCGTGCGCCGGAAGCGCCTCCGGGAGTGCGGCGGCGAGGGCCGGGCGGCCCGCGAGCTCCGCCAGGACCGCGGCGAACCGGCGTCCTACGGGGCCGGCCGCTTCGCCCTCCGTCCAGACCAGGGGGAGGGTGTCCGCGAGTTCGGCGGCGAGGGTCTTGGCCGGGTTGCTGTACGTCGCGATGGCCGGGCCGCAGCGCTCCGCCGTACGGTCCAGGCGGTCCGCGACGCTCTGGAGCGCGTCGGCGGGGGCGGTGACCAGGCCGACGCGGTCGAGCAGGGCGAGGAGCGGGGTGAGCAGGGCCCAGAGCGTGCCGGGGCCGGCGGCCGACGTCTCGGCGTCGTACTCGCCGTGCGGGGCGGAGGCCATCGGGACGACGAGACCGTGCACCCCGTGCACCGCCTCCCGCAGCGGGGAGCGGAGCGGGGCGACGGCGACGACCGTGCAGCCCCGGCGGTACGCCTGCTCGGAGAGGAGGGCGAGGCCCGGTTCGGAGCCGTCCGCCGTGGCGATGAGCAGCAGGTCCACTGAGCCGGCCCAGCCGGGCAGGGTCCAGCGGAGCGCGCCGGGGGCGGGGGCGACGCCGGTCGGGGGGATGCGGGTGACCGGGGCGGAGGCGCCGGCGAGGGCGGCGATCAGGTCCGCGACGCCGGTGGCGGCGGTGCCGGGGCCCGCGACGAGGACGGCACGCGGGCGGCCCTCGGGCTTCAGCTCGGTGATCCCGGCCTCCGTCGCGTGCCGGGCGGCGGTGCGGACCCGGGCCCCGGCCTCGGCGGCGCCGCGGAGCAGGTCGCGGCGGTCGGCTCGGGCCAGGGCGTCGGGGGCGTCGAGCAACGACTCGTCGAGCATGGGGCGGTCCTCCGGTGCGGGTGCGGTGCGGCCGCTTCGGGCCGGTTACGCCGGTCGAGCCGGTTACGCCGGGCGGCGGGCCTCGTCGACGAGGAGTACGGGGATGCCGTCCCGGACCGGGTAGGCGAGGCCGCAGTCGGTGCCGGTGCAGATGAGTTCCGGGGTGTCGGCTGCCGTCTGGTCGTCCAGGGGGGCGTGGCAGGCGGGGCAGGCCAGGATCTCCAGGAGGCCGGCTTCGAGCGGCATGGGGTGTCCCTTCGGGCGGTCTGTTGTCGGGGCCCTTTGGGGGGCGGGGTCAGCCTACCGCTGGGGTGGGGTGGGGTGCGTGTCGTGGGGGGCGGGGGGGGGCGGGTGCGTTGCGCCTGCGGCGGGCGCTTGTCCCCTCCCCGCCCCTTCCCGAAACCGGGGCTCCGCCCCGGACCCCGCTCCTCAAACGCCGGAGGGGCTGGGAGGCGGGGAGTGGCCCCGGACCCCGCTCCTCAAACGCCGGAGGGGCTGGAGATTCGGGGCGGGGCTGGAATGGTGCGGCGAGGGTGGGATTCAGGCGCGGATCAGGGTCAGGACCTCGTCCCGTACTCGCCTCATCGTCTCCTCGTCCCCCGCCTCCACGTTCAGGCGCAGCAGCGGTTCCGTGTTGGAGGGGCGGAGGTTGAACCACCAGGTGGGGGTGGTGACCGTGAGGCCGTCCAGGGTGTCCGTGGTGGCGTTCTCCTGGTGGGCGTAGGCGGCAGCGACCTTCGCCGTGCTGGCCTTCTGGTCGTCGACCGTGGAGTTGATCTCGCCGGAGGCGGCGTAGCGGTCGTACTGGGCGACCAGGGCCGAGAGGGGGCCCTCCTGGCCGCCGAGGGCGGCGAGTACGTGGAGGGCGGCGAGCATGCCCGTATCGGCGTTCCAGAAGTCGCGGAAGTAGTAGTGGGCCGAGTGCTCACCGCCGAAGATCGCGCCGTGGGCGGCCATCTCGGCCTTGATGAAGGAGTGGCCGACCCTCGTGCGGACGCAGGTGCCGCCGTGTTCGCGTACGACCTCGGGGACCGAGTGGGAGGTGATCAGGTTGTGGATGATCGTGCCCCGGCCGCCGTTGCGGGCGAGTTCGCGGGCCGCGACCAGGGCGGTGATGGCCGACGGGGAGACGCCTTCGCCGCGTTCGTCGACCACGAAGCAGCGGTCCGCGTCGCCGTCGAAGGCCAGGCCCAGGTCGGCGCCCTCGGCCGGCACGCGGGCCTGGAGGTCCATGATGTTCTTCGGGTCCAGGGGGTTGGCCTCGTGGTTCGGGAAGGTGCCGTCCAGCTCGAAGTACATCGGGACCAGGTCCACGGGCAGCCCGGCGAAGACCGTGGGGACGGTGTGGCCGCCCATGCCGTTGCCCGCGTCCACGACGACCTTGAGGGGGCGGATCTCCGTCAGGTCGACCAGGGAGAGCAGGTGCGCCGCGTAGTCCGTGAGGGTGTCGCGCTCGGTGAGTGTTCCCGGGGTCGCGACCGGCTCGGGGGCGCCCTTCTCGGACCACTCCTCCACCAGCGCGCGGATCTCGGCCAGGCCGGTGTCCTGGCCCACCGGGGCCGCGCCCGCCCGGCACATCTTGATGCCGTTGTACTGCGCGGGGTTGTGCGAGGCGGTGAACATCGCACCGGGCAGGTCCAGCGCCCCGGACGCGTAGTACAGCTGGTCCGTCGAGCAGAGGCCGATCACCATGACGTCGGCACCGCGCTCCGCCGCGCCCCGGGCGAACGCCCCGGACAGGTCCGGGGAGGTGGGGCGCATGTCGTGGCCGATGACGATCGCGTCCGCGCCGGTCACCTCGGCGAAGGCCGCCCCGAAGAGTCCGGCCAGCTCCTCGTCCCACTGGTCGGGCACGACTCCGCGCACGTCGTACGCCTTCACGAGCTGCGACAGGTCTGCGGTCACGGGCGGGGCCTCCTGGGGTTGCTGCGGACCGCCAAAACTACCCGGCGGCCGACGGCCCCTCAGGAGTCGGGTGAGCGCAGGACGCGGAGGTGCCCCCTGCGGGCGACCTCCATCGGGTCGGCGGTCCGGCGGCCGCCTCCCTGGGTGCCGTCGCCCCGCTCCTGCGGACGCGCGGCCTCCCGTACGGCGTTGGCCAGCGCTTCCAGGTCGTCGCCACTGGGGCGGCTGGGCGCCGAGGGATCGGAGAGCCGGACGACCTCCCAGCCCCGCGGCGCGGTCAGCCGCTCGCTGTGCTCGGCACAGAGGTCGTAGCAGTGGGGCTCGGCGTAGGTGGCGAGCGGGCCGAGGACCGCAGTCGAGTCGGCATAGACGTACGTCAGTGTCGCGACGGCAGGGCGGCCGCACGCGGTGCGCGAACAGCGACGTACAGGGCTCACGATGTTGGACGGTACCGCACTCTTGAGCGGGCTGCGACGACTCTCCCCCGGCTCACCCCTCCGTGTCGCCCTGTGACGTCCGGCACACGCGCCCCCCGGGCAACTCCCCTGACCTGCGCGGGAGGAGAGGGCGAGGACTGCGACAGCGATGATTCCGGTCACCGCTGTGCCGCGAACCTTTCACAAGGCGTCGGCCCGGCGGTCGCGAGCGGGGCCGGAAACGGGCTGCGGTGTGGCCGGATCGCTCAAGAGCGGACAGGGCGGGGTGGGCCCGCTCGCCCTCCGGCCGGGCGGGCCGTCGGGGGTTAGGCTGCGTCGGTGATGGACAGTTCCGTACCGCCCAGCCCGTCCGAGCCGCCTCCGCGGCGCCGGGACCGACACGGCCGAGGCATGCGCGGGCCCGTCGCGCCGCCGCAGGTGCCGCTGTCGACGAGCCGCGCGGACAACTTCCGCGATCTCGTCCAGGACTCGGTGGAGCGGCTGGAGCGGCGCTGGCCGCAGCTGACGGAGGTCGACTTCGTCGTCCTGGAGGTGCCGGACACGGCGGAGGAGACAGTTCCGCTCGGCGACGCGGTCTCCGCCGAGAAGGGCCGGCCCGCCCGCATCACCGTCTACCGGCGCCCCGTCGAGCTGCGTACCAAGAGCCGTGACGAGCGCGCCCTGCTCGTCCACGAGATCGTGGTCGAGCAGGTCGCGGAGCTCCTGGGGCTGGCGCCCGAGTCCGTCGATCCCCGTTACGGGCAGGAGTAGGGCCGCTCAGTCGTCCAGCACCGACAGGTCCTGGCGGGCGGCCGGGACCTCCACCGTGCCCCGGTCGTCCGGCAGCGTCTGGACCGTGAACATCTGGATGCCGTTCACCGTCTCGGTCAGCGTGCGCGCGGCGTGCACCGGGCCGCCCGACTGCGTCTCGACCGTCAGGGCGTAGGTGCCCTTGAGGCCGGTCGGCACGGGCGGGGTGACCGCCGTGGTCGTGCCCGCCGCGATCTTGTACGTCTTGCTGACCGGAGTACCGCCGCCGCTGCCGGCCGATGCCGTGACCTTGACGGTCGCGGCGGCGCCGGGGGCGGTGAGGGAGAGGACCGAGCCCTTGGACCGGTTGTCGGCGACGGTGGCGCGCGCGCCGACCGGGCCGGTCGCCGGGATGTAGGCGACCTCCTGCTTGTCGCCCTTGCCCCGGACCACGCGCAGGGCGGCGACGACCGGGGTGGCCCTGCCCTTCTCGGAGGGCACCAGCATCAGCGAGCCCGCCTCGCCCCGGGTGATGTCCTTGAGGTCCATTCCGGCGGTCATGTGCGACTTGACGTGCAGCTCCTCGTGGCCCGCCGGGGTGACCGCGCCGGTCTTGCCGAGCAGCTTCAGGCCGAGGTCGGCGTCGTCGTCGCCGGGGGCGAAGGCCACCAGGCGCACCGAGGTCGCGTCGGCCGGGATGCCGGGCAGCACGACCGTGCCGGCCGGTTCGGCGGAGGCGGTGAGCCAGTCGCTGCCGGTCGTGTCGTCCGCCGTCCTGACGGCCGCGCCGACCCTGCCCGTGCGGGTGGTGACGTGGACGGTGACGTCGTCGGCGGCCTTGCTCGTGAGCGTCGAGATCAGGACCCGGACGCCGGAGCCCGCCGGGACCGTGATGCCCTCGCCGACGTCGGACTTCAGGGAGCCGTCCGGGCCGTACAGCTCGATGTCGGCGACGGCCGCGGTGTCGTCCGGGTTGGTGAGGTGGACGTAGTCCTCGCGGGTCTTGGCGGTGCTCGCCGCGGGGAACCAGAAGTCGGTGTCGGGTGCGGTGCAGCTGATGCCGAGCAGGCCGCGGCCGTCGCCCGCCTCGATGGTGGTGGTCTGCTGGGCGGTCCAGCCGGGGGCGAACCGGCCGGTCGCGGTGCCGATGAGGGCGGGCGAGTCCGCGCCCGACGCCTCGCCGGTGGCGGGCTTGCCGGGCTCCTTGAGGGAGACCACCGGCTTGCCCGCCTTGTCCTTCTTGCTCTTTTCCTTGTCCTTCTTGTCCTTGTCGTCGGCCTTCTCGTCGGACTTGTCGTCGGTCGTCGCCTCGTCGTCCTTCGCGGAGGACAGCAGTTCGGCGGTGCCTGCCGCGGCGGAGCCGCCGCTTCCGCCGCCGGACGGGGTGAAGGCCGTGTACGCCGTCTCCGAGAGGTCGGAGAGGCCGGGCGCCGGGCAGAGCAGGCTGGTGCGTTCGACGGGCAGCCGTGCGGCCGTCCCCGCTTCGGCCGTGCTGTCGCCGGACGGTTCGTTGAGCGCGGCGAACCCGGTGACGGCGGCCAGGGCGACCGCTCCGGCGATGAGGGACAGGGCGCTGGTGGACTTCACTCGGACTCGCCTCGCGATGCGTTACCGGTCGGCCACGGGTTCTGGCCCGGGGCGGGGTTCTCGGGGTTCTGCGGGTCGTACGGGTGCTGCTCGCCGTACTGCCCGGCCTCGGGGCCGTACCCGTTCGGGTCATAGGACCGCGGGTCGTACGCGGGCGGGTCGTAGGGGCCCGCGTACTGGCCGTCCTGGTACTGCGGATAGCCGTACGGGTCGTAGCCGCCGGGGTCCGGCTGCTGCCGGCCCCCGGCGTACTGCGGGTCCTGGTACGGGGCGCCGTCCTGGTACTGCGGCGAGGCCGGGTCCTGGTACTGGCCCTGGCCGTCGCCCCAGTCGCCGTACTGCTGCTGCGGTACGAAGACGTTGTCGTCGTCCTCCGTGGCCGCGGCGTCGGTTCCGGCGCTCTGCTGGGCCGGAACGTACGCGGGCTGCTCGCCGGTCCCGTCCAGGTCCGGGGCGCTCTCCGCCTCCTGCTGTCCGGGGGCCCCGGCGGCCTCCGCGGCCTCGCTCTCGGCCAGGGCGGCGGCACGGAGCCTGCGGGCGCGGCGGCCCTCGCCCGCGACCGGTTCGGCGGCGACCGCCTCGGCCTCCTCGGGCAGGTCGTCGTCGATCTCGCGGCGGCGGCCGGGCAGGGCCATGACCACGAGGACCACGGCGAGCGCGATCTGCGCCCAGATCCACACGGTGTGGGTGAAGGGCTCCTCGTAGGTGAGGTCCAGGGTGCCGCCCTCGGCGGGCAGTTCGAAGCCCTGGGCCCAGCCGTCGACGGTCTTGGCGGTCAGCGCGCGGCCGTCGAGCGTGGCCCGCCAGCCGGGGTCGGCCGCGTCGGCGATCCGCAGCACCCGGCCGTTGCCGCCCGCCGGGATCTTCGTGTGCGCCTCGACCGGCTGCGAGCCCACGGGGAGCGGTTCGTCGCCGGCGGCGGACGGGACGATCATGATCCGGGCGACCTGCCGGTCCACCCGCCACAGGGCGCTGCCGTCGAGCTGGCTGAGCCGGCTCAGGCCCGGCGTGGCGTCGAGCACCCGGCTCATCCGCTTGGGTGCCCCGTCGCGCACGAGGACGTAACGGATCGCGAAGCCGCTGAGCTGGCTGCCCTGGTCGGCCCCGGAGCCGGCGACCAGGTTGGCGACGACCTTGTCGAGGTGGCTGTTGCCGCCCTGGGCCTCCGCCAGCTCCGCGTCGCCGAGCCGGGCGCCCGAGCCGCGGACGAGGGTGTAGTCGACGGAGGCGGACGAGGTGCCGCCCAGGACCAGGGTGCGCGGCTGGTCGCGGGTGCCGCTCTCCTCCGCGACGAACGCGGGCACCTGGACCGGGTCACGGCGTTCCAGCGGGCCCGCCGCGCCGTCGATCATCCAGCCGACGGCGGCCAGCACGGGGGCCACGCCCGCCGCGAGGGCGATCAGGGCGGCGACCGGTTGGCGCCAGCCGAAGCTCAGTTCGGCGACGCGGATGCGGGCGCCGTCCGCGCCGACCAGCGCGGCGGCGATGAGGGCCGCGCCGTAGACCAGGGTCGCGGGGCCGGCCCAGCCGGAGCCGTTGGCGAGCCCGGCGAACGCGAGGGAGACCAGTGCGGCCACCCAGGCGGTCCGGACGGCGAACTGCCGCTCCCCGCGCAGCAGGGCGGCCAGCGCCGCAAGCACGATGCCGAGGAGCAGGACGCCGCCCGCCGCCTTGGGCCCGCCGGGGCTGATGCCCAGGAGGTCCAGGGCCGAGGCGGAGCCCGTACCGGTCTCAAGCCCGGCTTCCTTCAGGAACGCGGACGGGCTGCTCAGCAGCGAGAGCGACCAGGGCGCGAGGACCAGGACCGGAGTGCCGACGGCGGCGAGGAAGCGCAGCGCGTACGCCGTGATGTCGCGGCGTCGCAGGACCAGGACGCCGAGGCCGAGGACCACGGCGAGCGGCCACACGATCGGCGTGAACGCCATGGCGAGGGTGAGGAGCAGGGTGTACGCCCAGGTGGCGCGCCAGCTGCCACGGGCGTCCCCGGAGGCGCGCATGCCGTGCGCGGAGACGGCGGTGCGCGCGATCAGCGGCAGCAGGACGGCCAGGACGGCGGTGCCGAGGCGACCGGTCGCCAGGGCGCCGGTGGCCGCGGGCAGGAAGGCGTACGCGACGCTCGCCCAGGCGCGCAGCAGCCGTGAGGGCAGCAGCGGGCGGGTGACGAAGTACGCGGTGAGTCCGGCGAGCGGGACCGAGCAGACCAGCAGCAGGGTGAGCGCGAAGCCGGTGGAGCCCAGGAAGAGCGCGGACAGGGCGGAGATGACGGCGAGGTAGGGCGGGGCGGTCTGGGTGCCGCCGGTGCCGACGGGGTGCCAGCCGTCCGCGTAACGCGCCCACAGGTCGGAGACGTCGCCGGGGGCGGGCAGCAGGGCGCCGCCGGCCAGCGCGCCGCCGCCGATGAGGTCGCGGCAGGCGACGAGGGAGACCAGGAGGAGCAGGGCGAAGAGGACCGGTCCTGGCTTGCGGCCGACCTTCTTCAGCCGGGCGAACTGGTCGATCTCCAGGTAGTCGGCGTCGTCGCCGCCCGGTCCGGACTCGACGGCGCCGTGCCGGGAGCCGCCGGAGTCGGCGTCGGAACCGCCGCCGAAGTTTCCGGCGATCTGTTCGACGGTGGCGCGGACGGTGGCGCCGGGGGCGGGGAAGAGGCCGCGCAGTTCGGCGGCGTCGACGGCGCCCTTCCCCCGGGCGCGGCGGGCGGCCAGGATGCGGCCGGGGCGCAGCAGGGTGCTCAGGAGTCCGGTGACCTCGTCCAGGGCCTGGCCCGGGACCTTGCCGACGAGGTAGGCGAGGGTGCGCAGGAGGGTGCCGAGGACGAGCCTGAGCATGACCCAGGGCAGCTTCTTGCCGCGGGCGTTGACGAGCATCGTGTAGACGGCGCCCGCCTTGTCCACGCGGTGCGGGCTGGCGACGCTGCGGCCGGCGCAGTCGATGGGGCGGCGTTCCCGCGCGGACGCCTCGGCGTGCCGCAGGACGGCGTCGGGGGCGACGAGCACCCGGTGGCCGGCCAGGTGGGCGCGCCAGCACAGGTCGACGTCGTCGCGCATGAGCGGGAGCCTGCGGTCGAAGCCGCCCAGCTCCTCCCAGACGTCGCGCCGGACGAGCATGCCCGCGGTGGAGACGGAGAGGACGGTGCGGACCTGGTCGTGCTGGCCCTGGTCCTGCTCGCGGCGGTCGAGGCCGGTCCAGCGGCGGCCGCTGTTGGCGATGGAGACACCGACTTCGAGGAGCTGGCGGCGGTCGTACCAGCCGCGCAGCTTGGGCCCGACGATCGCGGCGTGCCGGTCGTTGTCCACGACGCGCAGCATCTCGGCGAGGGCGTCGGGCGCGGGCGCGCAGTCGTCGTGGAGCAGCCAGAGCCACTGCACCGGCTCGCCGTGCGGCAGCTCGGGCATCTCGTACGCCTCGTCGCGCCAGGTCCGGGTGACCGGGTCCCAGCCGCTGGGGCGCTTCAGGTAGGGCAGGTCGTCCGGGGTGAGGACGCCGGCCGTGCGGCCTGCCTCGTCCACGGCGGTGCCGAAGCTCGTGCGCCGCGCCAGGTGCAGGACGCGGTCGGCGCCGAGGGCCTCGGTGACCAGGCGCGCGGAGTCGTCGGCGCTGCCGGTGTCGGCGGCGATGACGTTCTGTACGGGGCGTTCCTGGCCGAGCAGTCCGGCGAGCGCGTCGGGCAGCCAGCGCGCGCCGTCGTGGGAGACGAGCACGGCGGTGACGACATGCCGGGGGAACTCGGGGGCGGCGGCGGCCGCGTACGGCGCCGTTGATTGGCTGTGCACGGACATCGAGGTACGGGCCCTCCGGCCGGGTCCGGGGGACGTCCCCCCGGGGGCTGCATCGGTGTACACGCGCGCTCTGTCGGGTCGTTGGCGCGTCTCGGACGGGGCCCCACACTAACGGTAGGGATAACCGGGGTGGCGCGGAGCGGTTGAACGAGGGCGCGCGAGGGTACGGGCCGGCGCGGATTCCGGGTGTGGCCGTGATGCCCGCCGGGTACGGCGACGGCCCGCCGCCTGCGGGTGCAGGCGGCGGGCCGTGGTGTTCGGGTGCGGCGGGCCGGGCCGGTCGGCCCGGTCAGACGGCGGCCTTCTTCAGGCGGCGGCGTTCGCGCTCGGAGAGGCCGCCCCAGATGCCGAACCGCTCGTCCTTCGAGAGGGCGTACTCCAGGCACTCGGACCGGACTTCACAGGCGAGACAGACCTTCTTCGCCTCGCGGGTCGATCCACCCTTCTCGGGGAAGAAGGACTCGGGGTCGGTCTGGGCGCACAGCGCGCGCTCCTGCCAGCCGAGCTCTTCGTCCGCGTCCTCGACCAGCAGTTGCTGGAACAGCTCGGTCATGTGCGCCCCTCGTCTGTCTCTTGCGTCCCGTGATGCGGCCGTTACCGAATCGGCCGAACGACACGGGTGAAATTACAAGCGTGTAGCTCTGGCTGGTCAAGCCCGGATCTGCTATTGGCCCCGGTATTCACCCTGCGGCACCAACCGTATGCGTTAAGTGTTCAAATCACCAAAAACCTGACATATGCCATGGGCTCTACCGCGTTCCCGTCCGCCATGGAGACAAACCGCTGCGGACGCGGACACGTTTCGATTCGATCACCGAAGCGACCAAGATCACATTCGGGTCACGGTGCCGCGCCCACGTTTGGCAGCGCGGTTGTTGCGCCACCTGTCCCCGCTGCGGGCCGCTAAAACCTTTCTCCGCGCGGAGTAACCGGATGAGGTGAAACATTGCCGCCAAACCGGGCATCGAGTTGACACCGGGCAGCTCTTTGGTTCTCCTTGATGGCATGCCAGTGACCTCAGCGACGCACGCGACCCGCGCCCGTGGGTTCCGCAGCGCTGTCCAGGCTCGCTGTCGCTGTTCCAGCTGTCTCAGCTGTTGATGCCGCCGACGCCGTCGTAGCCCTTCCGCTCCGGCCCGGCACCGCTCGTCCCGCACCTCCCCGGGCCGCCGCCCCTCCGTCTTTCCGGCGTCGGCGCCCATGGACCCCGCGACGAGCCCCGCACCGCACGCCGCACTCGCACCCGCCGAGGAACCACGCTCCATGAACAGCAGCGACAGTGACCTCCAGATCGCCGGCGACCTCCTGGAGGTCCAGCACCTTCTCCGGCCGGCCCCCGAACATCCCGCCACCGTGGCGGAGTTCGTCGGACTCGCCCGAGCCATCGCGTCCGACCGCGACCAGTGGACACCGCTCGTCCGCTACGACGCCACCACGCGCTGGTACCACCGCCTGCGCCAGGGGCCCGGCTACGAGGTCTGGCTCCTCAGCTGGGTGCCCGGGCAGGGCAGCGGGCTGCACGACCACGGGCCGTCCTCCGGCGTCCTGACCGTGCTGGACGGCGAACTGACGGAACGTACGGACCGGGGAAAGCGGACGCTGGGCGCGGGCGCGCAGCGCGTCTTCGCGCCCGGCTACGTCCACGAGGTCGTCAACGACTCCCTGGAACCGGCCGTCAGCCTCCACATCTACTACCCGGGCCTCACCGACATGCCGATGCACGCCGCGCAGTGCGCCCCGGCGGCCGCGACTGCCTGACCGGCCCCCCGACAGGAATCAGGCCGCACCTGACAAACTGTTTGCATGCGCATTGTGGTTCTGGCCGGCGGTATCGGTGGTGCTCGTTTCCTGCGGGGTCTCAAGGAGGCCGCGCCCGACGCGGACATCACGGTCATCGGCAACACCGGTGACGACATCCATCTGTTCGGGCTCAAGGTCTGTCCCGACCTCGACACCGTGATGTACACCCTCGGCGGGGGCATCAACGAGGAGCAGGGCTGGGGCCGCACCGACGAGACGTTCCGCGTCAAGGAGGAACTCGCCGCGTACGGCGTGGGCCCCGAGTGGTTCGGCCTCGGCGACCGCGACTTCGCGACGCACATCGTCCGTACGCAGATGCTCGGCGCGGGCTATCCGCTCAGTGCCGTCACCGAGGCGCTCTGCGCCCGCTGGAAGCCGGGCGTCCGGCTGCTGCCCATGTCCGACGACCGCGTCGAGACGCACGTGGCGATCGAGGAGGACGGCGAGAGCAGGGCCGTGCACTTCCAGGAGTACTGGGTGAAGCTGCGGGCGGCCGTGCCGGCGCGGGCGATCGTGCCCGTCGGCGCGGAGCAGGCGAAGCCGGCGCCCGGGGTCCTGGAGGCGATCGCCGGGGCCGACGTCATCCTCTTCCCGCCGTCCAACCCGGTCGTGTCCGTCGGCACGATCCTCGCCGTGCCCGGCATCCGCGAGGCCATCGCCGAGGCCGGGGTCCCGGTCGTCGGCCTCTCCCCCATCGTCGGCGACGCCCCGGTGCGCGGGATGGCCGACAAGGTCCTGGCGGCGGTGGGCGTCGAGTCGACCGCCGCCGCCGTCGCCGAGCACTACGGGTCCGGGCTGCTCGACGGCTGGCTGGTCGACACCGTGGACGCGGGGGCGGTCGAGCGGGTGGAGTCGGCGGGCATCCGCTGCCGGTCCGTCCCGCTGATGATGACCGATGCCGCCGCCACCGCCGAGATGGCGCGGCAGGCGCTGGCCCTCGCCCAGGAGGTCCGCGCGTGAGCGCCGCCGACGCCCCCTCCTACCGCGTGTGGGCCCTGCCCGGGATGCCCGAGGTGCGGCCCGGGGACGACCTCGCGAAGCTGATCGCGGCGTGCGAGCCGGGGCTGGTGGACGGTGACGTCCTGCTCGTCACCTCGAAGGTCGTCTCCAAGGCGGAGGGCCGGATCGTCGAGGCCACCGACCGGGAAGCGGCCATAGACGCCGAGACGGTACGGGTGGTGGCCCGGCGCGGTCCGCTGCGAATCGTGGAGAACCGGCAGGGCCTGGTCATGGCCGCCGCCGGAGTCGACGCCTCGAACACCCCCGCCGGGACGGTCCTGCTGCTCCCGGAGGACTCCGACGCCTCGGCCCGGGCGATCCGGGACGGGCTGCGGGCGGAGCTCGGCGTGGAGGTCGGCGTCCTCGTCACGGACACCTTCGGGCGGCCCTGGCGCAACGGGCTCACCGATGTCGCCATCGGCGCGGCGGGGGTGCGGGTGCTGGACGACCTGCGGGGCGGGCGGGACGCGCACGGCAATCCGTTGAGCGCGACCGTGATCGCCACTGCCGACGAGCTGGCCGCGGCCGGTGACCTGGTCAAGGGCAAGACGGACGGGCTGCCCGTCGCCGTCGTGCGCGGGCTCGGACACGTCGTGGACGCGGCGGACGAGCAGGGCGCCCGCGCGATGGTGCGGGTGGCGGCCGACGACATGTTCCGGCTGGGGACCTCGGAGGCGGTCCGGGAGGCGGTGACGCAACGGCGCACGGTGCGCGAGTTCACGGACGAGCCGGTGGACGCGGGGGCGGTACGGCGGGCGGTCGCCGCCGCGGTGACCGCACCGGCGCCGCACCACACGACGCCGTGGCGCTTCGTCCTGCTGGAGTCCCCCGAGTCGCGGACCCGGCTGCTCGACGCCATGCGGGACGCGTGGGTCGCTGATCTGCGGCGCGACGGCAAGAGCGAGGAGTCGGTCGCCAAGCGGGTGCGGCGGGGCGAGGTGCTGCGCCGGGCGCCGTATCTGGTGGTGCCGTGCATGGTGATGGACGGTTCGCACACGTACGGGGACGAGCGGCGGGACGGCGCGGAGCGCGAGATGTTCGTGGTCGCCGCGGGGGCCGGCATCCAGAACTTCCTGGTGGCGCTGGCCGGGGAGCGGCTGGGGTCCGCGTGGGTGTCCTCGACGATGTTCTGCCGGGACGTGGTGCGGTCCGTCCTGGAGCTGCCCGAGTCCTGGGACCCGTTGGGGGCGGTCGCGGTGGGGCACGCGGTGGCGGCACCCGGGCCGCGGGTGGATCGGTCCGCGGAGGACTTCGTCGTCGTGCGGTGAGCTCGACGCGGCCGCGGAGGGTGTTTCGGGGCTCTGCCCCGGACCCCGGTCCTCAATCGCCGGACGGGCTTGGTTTCACAGCCGTGCGATGTCCCTCGGCTGGAAGCGCGGGGCTCTCCTCGGCGGGGTCGCGCCCGAGAGCAGGATCAGGCGGGTCGCCCGGTGGCGTTGACCCTCGTACGGAGCGAGGAGAGCCAGCATCTCTTCGTCGTTCGCGTGGCGGTTGCCCGCCAGGGCGTGGCCGACGATGCCGGGGAGGTGGAAGTCGCCGACCGTCACCGCGTCCGGCGCGCCGTTGGAGCGCTGCAGGGTCTCCGCCGCCGTCCAGGGGCCGATGCCGGGGACGGCCTGGAGGCGGGTCAGCGCGTCGGGGAGGTCCATCGCGGCCGCCTCCTCCATCCGGCGGGCCACCCGGACCGTGCGCAGGATCGTCGCCGAGCGCTTGCTGTCGACGCCCGCGCGGTGCCAGTCCCAGGACGGGATCAGCGACCACGCGCGGGCGTCCGGCATGACGTAGAGGCCGAACTCCTGCGGGCCGGGCGCGGGCTCCCCGTACTGGCGCACCAGGAGGCGCCAGGCGCGGTACGCCTCGTCCGTCGTGACCTTCTGCTCCAGGACCGACGGGATCAGCGACTCCAGCACCAGGCCCGTGCGCAGCAGCCGCAGGCCGGGGCGGCGGTGCTGGGTCTGGGCGAGGAGGCGGTGGCGCGGGGTGAAGGCCGCCGGGTCGTCGCCCTCGCCGAGCAGCGTGGGCAGCTGGTCGAGCAGCCAGGCCGCGCCGGGCCCCCAGGCGGACGCCTCGATCCGGCCGTCCCGGGCGACGACGTGGAGCGTGCCCGGGCCCTCGGGGGTGCGGCTGGACCGGCGGACGGAGCCGTCGGCGACCATCCGGAACGTGGGGTCGGCGGGGCCGCGGCGCAGGGGCCCGAGGACGAGGCGCAGGTCGAGCGGGCCCGGCGGGGTCCAGACACGGGTCTGCGCCGCCGGTACGGGCCCGGCCGCCGCCTGGTGCGGGACGGGCGCGCGCCGGGCGTTGCGGGGAGCGAATCGTCCTGCCACGGATGAGGTCCTCGGTCGTCGGGGCTGCCTGTCGAGGGTACGGCGATTTCCGGCCACCCGGTCCGCGCACGGGCCGGGGCCAGGGCCTGTCGTCAAACTGCCGTCGTCGCCCGCAGGGCGGCCGAGCGGCGTCAGGTGCGTGCTCTCGCTGTGCCGGCCCCAGACCCCTGTACTGGACGTACCGGGGTCTGGGGCCGGTGCGGCGAGAGTGCGTGCATGG
>NZ_JBFAUP010000044.1:0-21427 GCF_040679335.1 Streptomyces sp. NPDC052299
AGTACGGCGCCGTTCATCGTCATCGACACCGACATCCGGTCCAGCGGGATGCCGTCGAAGAGCTGGCGCATGTCGTAGATCGAGTCGATCGCCACGCCGGCCATGCCGACATCGCCCGTCACCCTCGGGTGATCGCTGTCGTAGCCCCGGTGCGTGGGCAGATCGAAGGCGACCGACAGGCCCTTCTGACCGGCCGCCAGATTCCGCCGGTAGAACGCGTTGGACTCCTCCGCCGTCGAGAAACCCGCGTACTGACGGATCGTCCAGGGCTGGTTCACGTACATCGTCGGATACGGGCCACGCAGGTACGGCGCGATCCCCGGGTACGTACCGAGGAAGTCCAGGCCCTCCAGGTCACGTCCGGTGTACAGCGGCTTGACGCCGATGCCCTCGGGGGTCTCCCACACCAGGTCGGCCGCGGCGGACCCCGTGGTCTCCTTCACCGCCGCCTCCCACAGGTCCTCCGAGCCGGCGGGAGCGGGGGAGCCCAGGCCCAGGGCGGAGAAGTCGGGGATGAGGTTCCTGCTGCTCATGGGGTCACGTCCATCCGGTCGAGGGCAAGGGTCAGCACGGCGACCGCGTCGCATCCCGCGAAGACGTACGAGTCCACACCGCGATACGTCGCCGGGCGGCCGGCCAGGAACACCAGCGGCGCGCCCGCCTCGACGAGCGCCTTGACGACCGTCTCGGCCTGCTCCTCGTACAGCGCGTCGCTGGAACACACGCAGACCGCGTCCGCGCCGCTCGCGGCGTACGCCTCGGCGACGGTCGACGGGTCGACGGACACCGGCTCCTGGACGGGTTCGATGCCACCCGCCCGGAAGAGGTTGGCGGCGAAGGAGACCCGCGCGGTGTGCACCGCCGCCGGGCCCAGCGCGGCGATGAACACGCGCGGCCTGCTCCCGGTCGCCGCCAGATGGGCGTCACTACGGGCGCGCAGCGCTTCGTAGTCCTCGTCGCAGCGGACGCGGGGCAGGCCACCGGACGGAGCCGCGGGTGCGGGCTCACGGACCACCGGCTTCTCGGCCGGCAGGGGGAACTCGCTGACCCCGGTGACCGGTTCGCGGCGCTCGGCCAGGCCCTTCCTGCGTTCGGCCCAGGTGGCGGCGAGGCGTTCGGCGACCAGGCCCGAGCGCAGCGCCGCCGCCTGACCGCCCGCCTTCTCCACGGTTTGGAAGAACGCCCAGGCGGCGTGCGCGAGTTCGTCGGTCAGGCGCTCCACGTAGTACGAGCCGCCCGCCGGGTCGATCACCCGGGCGAGGTGCGACTCCTCCAGCAGGATGGAGGAGGTGTTGCGGGCGATGCGCCGGGCGAACGCGTCCGGCAGGCCCAGCCCGTGATCGAAGGGGAGCACCGTGATCGCGTCCGCGCCGCCCACTCCGGCGGCCAGTCCGGCCACGGTGGTGCGCAGCATGTTCACCCACGGGTCACGCCGGGTCATCATCACCGGTGAGGTCACCGCGTGCTGGAGCTGGGCGCCGGCTTCCGGGGCGCCCGAGACCTCGGCGACCCGCGCCCACAGCCGGCGCGCCGCCCGCAGCTTGGCGATCGTCAGGAACTGGTCGGCCGTCGCCGCGTAGCGGAACTCCAGCTGCCCCAGGGCCGCTTCCACGCTCAGGCCGTACTCGGTGAGGGCCCGCAGATAGGCGACCCCGGTGGCCAGGGACAGGCCCAGCTCCTGCGCGGCGCTGCCGCCCGCCTCGTGGTACGGCAGGACGTCCACGGTCAGCGTACGGATCAGGGGGTACCGGGAGGCGACGGTACGGGCCTGCTCGGCGGCGGCGGCGATGTCGAGCGGTTCGCCGGTCCGGGCCTCGTGGCCCAGCGGATCGGCCCCGAGGTTCGCGCGGACCGACGCGGGGGGTGTCCGGCGCTCGGCACACAGGTCCAGGAACGCACGTGCCGCCTCCGCGTAGTCGGCACCGGCGTCCAGCACGACGGGCGCGAGGTCCAGGTGGACCCCGGCCAGGGCCGGGGCGAGGCCCCCGACCGGAATGCCGTCGGCGCCGACGGGCAGCCAGAGGGAGGTGCCTCCGTTCTCCAGATCGGCGAGCACGGCCTCGTTCACGCGTGCGGGGTCGGCGCCCGTGAGGCGCTGGCGCACGTCCCAGCCGCTCGTGGCGTTGCCCACGGCCCTGCCGCCCCGGACGAAGGGGGCGAAGCCCGGAAGGCCCACGGCGCCGGGTTCGGGCGGGCTGTCGCGCGCGGTGTACAGCGGACGGGCGGTGAGCCCGTCCTGGAGCGGGGTGGACAATGCTTCTTCCGCGGCGTCGCCGGAGGCATCCCGGCCCGACTTGCGCAGTACGCCCTCTACCAGGCGCTGCCACTGCTCATGTGTCGGGTCGGGGAACTCGGCGGCCAGGGAGAGCCCGTCGTCAGGCAGGACCGTCATGGCGCGGATGCTAGGGCGCTCCGCTAAACCGGGGCCGTAGCCGTAGCCGTAGCCGTAGCCGTAGCCGTAGCCGTAGCCGATGACGGGCACGGCCCGGCCGGTCCCGCCCCACCCGCCTACGCCGCCGAGCGCAGGCGCCAGACCCCCGGGCGGACCTCCGAGCAGTCCGGGGCCGGGGTGCGCAGCGCCGCCAGCCGGCGCCGGGCATAGGACTCCAGACGGGCATCCCCCAGCGCCACCGCCTCGGACAGGCACTGGCCGAAGTGCTCCTCGGCGGTGGCCGGGCGCCCGCACTCGACCGCGAGCAACCCCATCACCCGCAGCGCCTCGAACCGGGCGCGAGGGTCCTGCGCGGCCGCGTCCAGAGCGGGGGAGAGGAGCGCCGCGGCGCCGTCGACCGCGCCCGCGTCCAGCCGCAGATCGGCCAGGCCCGTCAGGGCGCGGCTCCGTTCGAGCAGGTCGGAGGCGATGTCGGCGGCCAACAGGGCCCGTTCGTACAGTTCGGCGGCGGCCGGCAGTTCGCGGCGCTGCCAGGCCCGGTCGCCCAGCGAGCGCAGCAACCGCGCCTGGGCCGGCAGATCGCCCAGCTGATGGGCGGCGTCCAGGGCCAGCCGATGGCAGCTCTCCCAGTCGTCCCACGCGGCGAGGGTCTCCAGCAGGCCGGTCAGCGCGTCGGCGAGACGGACGGTCTGCTCCCACAGCCCGGACCGGGCCGCCTGCCGGACCATCGTGACGAACGCGGGCCGTTGCCGGGCGGGCCACTCCAGGGAGGGAGCCCCGTCCACCTGCACGGAGGTCTCGCGCAGCGCCTTCTCGTACGCGGCGCACAGCCGGCCGGTGGCCGCCCGTACCGAGTCCGCCGACTCGTGCGCGGCCAGCCGGTCCGCTGCCAGCAGCCGCAGGGGTTCGGACAGCCGGTAACACGCCGGGCGCCCGGCGCCCGGCAGTTCCTCCCGGACCAGCCCGGCCGCCACCAGCCCGGTCACCGCGGCCCGTGCGCCGGCCGCATCCGTGTCCAGGACCGCGGCGGCCGACTCCGCTCCGAAGGGCCCCTCGGGCAGCAGCCCCAGCAGCCGGAACTCCCGCTGCTGCGTACTGCCGACGTCCTCGTACGCCGTGGCCAGCCGGTCCAGGAACCCGGGCGCCACCGCGTCCAGCTCCGCGAGGCGCCCCGGCGCGCCACGGAACCGGGCAGCCGCGCACGGTTCGGCGCGGGCCGCGGCGCGCAACGCCAGCGGGAGCTGTCCGCACAGGTCGGCGATCTCCGCGGCCTCCGCCTCGTCCGGGACGTCGCTTCCCCGGCGGGCGGCCACCAACAGCCGCCGCGCCTCCCTGGGCGCCGGCACGTCGAGAAGGAGCTCCCGGCCGTCCAGCCCGGGCGGCACCCGCCGGCAGGTGACCAGGAACCTGGCCTCGGGCAGGGCCGCCGCCAAGGGCTCGACCTGGTCCGCACGGTCCACCGAGTCCAGGACCACCAGCATGCGCCGGCCGCCGGTCAGCCCCCGCAGCAGGTCCCGCAGTTCGCGGGCGCCCCCGGGCAGGGCGCCCTCGGCGCCGTACAGCCGGGCGATCCGCGCGGCGGCCGCCGGACCGTCCACGCCCTCGCGGCCCTCGCGCGTGTCGGGCCGCATGCGGATGAGGACCCGGCCGCCGGGGAAGCGCTCGCCCGCCCGGTGCGCCGCCTCCGTGGCCAGCGCGGTCTTGCCGACGCCCACCTGGCCGCTCAGGACCACGATCCGGCCGCCGGGCGCGGCCAGCAGCGCGGCCAGCGCACCCAGCTCCTCCTCGCGTCCGGTGAACAGCCGGTCGGCAGGGGGCAGCTCCACCACGGACCGGTGCGCGGCAGGGGCCTCGGGGCCGTCCGGCGTTCCCGGCCCCGGCACGGCGCCCGAAACCGAGACCCGGGCCCGGTCCGGCCCGGGGCCCTCGGCGGCGCCGGGTTCCCCCGTCGGCCGCAGCAGCTCGGGGTCGCCGGCCAGGATCTGCCGGTGCAGCGTCTGGAGTTCGAGGCCGGGATCGATGCCGAGCTCCTCCACCAGTCCGCGCCGCAGCCGGGCGAAGACCTGAAGGGCGTCCGCCTGCCGCCCCGACCGGTACAGGGCGACCATCAAGTGGGCGAAGAACTCCTCCCGCAGCGGGAACTCCGCGACCACCGACTGCAGTTCGCCGATCAGGGCCTGCTGCCGGCCCAGATGCAGGTCGGCCCGGACACGCTGTTCCAGCGCCGCCGTCCGCACCTCCGTCAGCCGCACCGCCGTACCGTCCAGCAGCGGACCGTGCGGGGTGTCCGAAAGCAGGGGGCCGCGCCACAGGGCCAGCGCCTGGCGCTGAAGCCGCGAAGCGGCCTCGTACTCGCGCTGCTCCATCCGCTCCTGCCCGCGCTCGTACAGCTCCTGGAAGACGGTGAGGTCCAGCTGCGCGGGGTCCAGCCGCAGTTCGTAGCCGGGCGCCCGGGTCACCAGCGCGTCCCTGCCGTACTCGGCGTCCGCCTCGTCCAGCAGCTTCCGCAGCTGGGACACGTACACCTGCAGCGTGGTGGTGGCCGTACGGGGCGGCTCCTCGCCCCACAGCTCGTCGATCAGGGTGTCCACGGAGACGATCTCGTTCGCCCGTACCAGAAGCGCGGCCAGGACCACCCGGATCTTCGCGGCGCGCGGTGTCAGATTTCTCGAGCCCCCGGAGACCGGCCCCGGCCCCCCGGCCCCGCCGACCTCCAGCGGCCCCAGTATTCGAAAACGCATACGCCCTCCCCCGGCTGATTTTCGATGGCCAGGCTAGGCACGCCACCCACCCCGGCTCCGGACAGGTGCCCCCCTGAACCGGGCGCCGCAACCCCCGCACACGCACGCTGCAAGCCCCGCTTTAGCCGCGGAACGGACGATGCGGGCGCCCAGGTGGGAGCGGACGAGGACGTACCGCTGCTGCCCCGAGCGCACCATGAGGGGGCCTACGTTGACCGAGTACCGAACGTTTACCGAGCTGATCATGGATCGGGCGCGGGCCCTGGGCGAGGCGGACGCGCACATCTTCCTGCGCGACACGGCCGCGGGCACGGTCGAGGAACGGCTCTCGTACGCCGGCCTCGACGCCGCCGCGCGCAGCCTGGCCGTCCGGCTGCGCTCCCACGGTGCCCAGGGCCAGCCGGTGCTGCTGCTCCACCCGCAGGGCCCCGAATTCCTCAAGGCCTTCGTCGGCTGCCTCTACGCGGGCGCCATCGCGGTGCCCGCCCCGCTCCCCGGCGACCGGGGCGAGCGCCTGCACCGGGTCTCCGGGATCATCAAGGACACCGGCGCGCGACTCGTCCTCACCGACGCGGCGAGCGCCGCCGAAGTGTCCCTGTGGCTCGCCATGGAGACCCGCGCCGAAGCCGTCGTCCTGGCCTCCGACGTCGTCGGCGCGACCTCGGCCGCGCAGGACTGGGAACCGCCCACGGCCGGGCCCGACGACCTGGCCTTCCTCCAGTACACCTCCGGCTCCACCTCCCGGCCGCGCGGTGTCATGGTCAGCCACCGCAACCTCCTCGCCAACGAGGCGGCCATCGGACGGGCGCTCGGCACCTCACCCGCCGACCGGTTCGGCAGCTGGCTGCCGCACTACCACGACATGGGCCTGATCGCGCACCTGCTGCACCCCCTGTGGCTGGGTTCCGCGTCCGTCCAGATGTCCGCCACCGCCTTCGTCAAACGGCCCGTCAACTGGCTCCGCATGATCTCCGAACACGGGGTGACCATCGGCGGCGGACCGAACTTCTGCTACGACCTGTGCCTGCGCCGCGTCACCGACGCCCAGCTCGCCGGACTCGACCTCTCCGGCTGGCGACTCGCCCTCAACGGCGCCGAACCGGTCCGCGCCGACACCCTCGACGCCTTCGCCGCCCGGTTCGCCGCCGCGGGCCTGCGCCCCGGAAGCATGTACCCCGCCTACGGCCTCGCCGAAGCCACCCTCGTCGTCTCCGGGACCACCCCGGGCGCCCCGTACCGCCACCGCGCCGTCGACCCGGCCGCCCTCGAACGTGACGAACTGCGCACCCCCGAGCCCGGCGAGGCCTCCCGCACCCTGGTCTCCAGCGGCCCGGTCGACCAGGACTTCGACCTGCGCATCGTGGACCCCGTCAGCGGCAGCCCCCTGCCCGCCGGCCGGGTCGGCGAGATCTGGCTGCGCGGCGACAGCGTCGCCCAGGGCTACTGGCGGCGCCCCTCCGAGACCGCGCACATCTTCCACGCGGTGCTGGCGGGCGGCGACTCCGGATTCCTGCGCACCGGGGACCTGGGCGTCGTCGAGGACGGCGAGCTGTACGTCACCGGGCGGCTGAAGGACGTCATCATCCTCAACGGCCGCAACATCTACCCCCAGGACGTCGAATGGGCCGTCCGCGACATCGATCCCGCGCTCGGAGCCGGCCACGGTGCGGTCTTCACCGTGGACGCCGGGCGCGAACAACTCGTCATCGTGCACGAGGTGCGCGTCCCCCACACCGACACGGCACGGCTCCAGGACCTGACCTGCCGCATCCAGACCCTGGCCGGACGGGACTTCGACGTGCCCGTCGGCAACGTCGTCCTGGTCCGGCCCGGCACCCTGCGCCGCACCACGAGCGGCAAGATCCAGCGTGCCCTGATGCGGAAACTGTTCCTGAGGGGCAGCCTCTCCAGCCTCCACGAAGTCCTCGACCCCGCCGTGCGCGCCCTCGTGGACACCCCCCGTCCGCCGGCCGACGACGACGTCGTCCCCGCGTCGGCGGCCCGCCGGGCCCAGGACCTCCCGTGGTGAGCACCCTCACGCTCGGCACCCGGCCCCGTACCCTCGGCGCGCCGGCGGGGGACCGGGCCGCCGAGCTGGAGCACCTGCTGGGAGACCCCACCGACGTCCGCAACCCCACCGGGTACGCGAAGCTGCTGGTCGCCGACCGGCGCGGCACGCTGTCCGCGGACGCGGAAGCCCTCCTCGACGAGTTCGGCCTGAACGCCGAGTACGTGCCGCGCGAACTCGGCGGGCGCTTCGACTCCGCCGAGACCCTGCTGCGCGTGATGCGCCCGGTCTTCCGGCGCGACGCCGCCCTCGGCGCCGGCTACGGCATGAGCACCTTCATGGCCGCGTCGGACGTGTGGATGAGCGGCAGCACGGCCCAGCGCGGCTGGCTCGCCGAACTGCTGCTCTCCGGCTCCAAAGCGGCCATCGCCCAGCACGAGACCGCCCACACCAACGACTTCGTCCGCAGCCAGGTGGCCGCCACCCGCACCGCGGCCGGCCTGTCCGTGAGCGGCGCCAAGTCCGTCGTGAACAACCTGCACCGGGCCGACGCCCTCGTGCTGTTCTGCCGGACGGACGACCGCCCCGGCAGCGGCAGCCACTCCGCCCTCCTGCTGGACCCGCGAACCCTGCCGGCCGACCGCTACCGGGTCACCCGCCGCCGTCCCCGTACCGGCATGCGCGGCTGCCACTTCGACTCCGTCGCATTCGAGGACTGCCCGGTACCCGAGCGGACCCTGCTCGGCCCGCTCGGCAGCGGCGTGCCCACCTCCCTGCGGTCCTTCCAGATGAGCCGCACCCTCATGGCCTCCCTGGTCGCCGCCGCCGTGGACACCTGCCTGCGCACGGCCGTCCTCGTCGACCGCACCCAGAAACCCGGACACGGCGCCCCCGTCGATCCCGAACACACGGCGACCACCCTGGCGAACGCCTTCGTGAACCTGCTGTTCTACGACTGCCTGGCCGTCGTCGCCACCCGCGCCCTGCACCTGCGCCCGGCCGAGACCAGCGTCTACTCGGCCGCCGTCAAGTCGCTGTTGCCGCGCGTGCTCAGCGACACTATGTACGAGCTGTCCACCGTCCTCGGCTCGCAGATCTACACCCGGGGCGGCACCGTCGGCGTCTTCCAGAAGCACCTGCGGGACGTGCCCGTGGTCAGCCTGGGACACGCGGGGACCGTCGCCTGCCAGGCCACGATCATCCCCCAGCTCCCGGCCCTGGCCGCCCGGTCCTGGTTCCGTGAACAGCCCGCCCCAAACGCCCTGTTCGAGCCGGGCGCCCCGCTGCCCCCGTTCGGCTACGACCAGCTGACGCTGGCCTGCGGCCGCGACGGCCTCAGCGCCTCCCTCGTCGAGACCGCGGGGACGCTGACCGGCCGGAGCCCCGTCGAGCGTGCCCTGCGCGAACTCGCCGGGCAGATGGTCGACGAACTGCGGGACCTGCGCACCCGTGTGCTGGCCCTGTCCCCGCCCGGCTGCGGAGCCCCCGTGAGCCCGGTCTGGTTCACGCTCACCGACCGGTACGTCCTGGTGCTCGCCGCCGCAGCCGTCCTCGGCGTGTGGCGGCACAGCGACGCGGGCCGCGACCCCTTCCTCGCCGACCCCGCCTGGGCGGCCCTGGCGCTCTTCCACATCGCCCGGCGCCTCGGCGCCCCCGGCGTCGAAGTGCCCGCCGAGTGCACGGCCCGGGTCCACCAGGAGGTCCTTGCCCGCTTCGGCGACCAGCGCAGCTACGACCTGTACAACGTCCCCCTTCCCGGCTGACCCGGCCGGCATGGCCTTGCACCGAAGGAGTCCGGCATGACCCTGCCCGCGCCGCCGCGCCACGCGGCCGCCCCGCTGTACGGGTGGCTGACCGACCGGCTCGCCGTCTACCTGGACCGGGAGCCCGAAAGCATCGACCCCACCGTTCCGCTCGCGGTGTACGGCATGGACTCGGTCTGCGCACTGAGCCTCTGCGGCGACGTGGAGGACGAGTTCGGCATCCCGGTCGACCCGTCCATGGCCTGGGACCACTCGACGGTGGCCGCACTGGCCCGGCACCTGGCCTCGCGCGGCGTCCGGGTGCAGGCCGGCGGGACGCGCCCGTGACGGGCGCCGGCGCGGTGGCCGTCGTCGGGATGGACTGCGTCTTCCCCGGCGCGGCCGGTGCCGAGAGCTTCTGGGATCTGCTCGTCCGCGGCGGCGACAGCATCGGCGAGCTGCCCGCCGGACGGCGCGAGGGGACCGGCTTCGACGCCTCCGTACGCGGAGGATTCATCGAGGACATCGCCACCTTCGACAACGACTTCTTCACCGTCTCACCCCGCGAGGCCGCGGCCATGGACCCGCAGCACCGGCTGCTCCTCCAGTGCGCGTGGCGGGCGCTGGAGGACTCCGGACAGTCCCCGGCCGCCCTCGCCGGCAGCGACACGGGGGTCTTCGTCGGAGCGATGGGCAGTGAGTGGGCCCAGCTCCACATGGCCGACCACGCCCGGGTCACCCCCCAGCTCGGCGCCGGCACCAGCTCCTGCATGGCCGCCAACCGGATCTCGTACCACCTCGACCTCAAAGGACCCAGCCTCGCCGTCGACACCGCCTGCTCCTCCTCCCTCGTCGCCGTGCACCTGGCCGTCAACTCCCTGCTGGCGGGGGAGTGCGGCACCGCGCTCGCCGGAGGCGTCAACCTCGTGCTGAGCCCGGCCCTCGGCCGCGTCTACGCGCAGATGGGCCTGGCCGCACCCGACGGTCGCTGCAAGCCGTTCAGTGCCGACGCGGACGGCATCGGGCGCAGCGACGGAGCGGGCACCGTCGTCCTGCGAAGACTGGAGGACGCGCTCGCCGACGGGCAGCGCGTGTACGCCGTCATCCGGGGCTCCGCGGTCAACCAGGACGGCCGCAGCAACGGCGTCACCGCCCCCAACCGGTGGTCCCAGCGCGAGGTCGTCGCCGCCGCCTACCGGCGCGCCGGGGTCACCCCCGACCGCATCCGCTTCATCGAGGCCCACGGCACCGGCACCGCGCTCGGCGACATCATCGAGTGCGCCGCCCTCGGCGAACTCCACGCCGTACAGCGTTCCGAGCCCTGCGCGATCGGCTCCGTCAAGGGCAACCTGGGGCACACAGAGGGCGCCGCCGGCATCGCGGGCCTCATCAAAGTCGCACTCGCCCTGCACCACCGCCTGGTGCCCGCCAGCCGCCACGCCGTCCGCGAGAACCCCCAGCTCCGGCTCGCCGAGCGCGGCCTGAGCCTGCTCAAGGCCCCCCTGCGGCTCCCGGCCGGAGAAGTCCTCGCCGGGGTCAGCAGCTTCGGGATGGGCGGAACCAACGCCCACGCCGTCCTCGCCGGAGCCCCGCGCGTGCGCCGCAAGCCCGCGCGCCGTACCCGCACCGCCGCCCCCGTCGGCGTGTTCACCGTCTCCGGCGACACCCCCGAGGCGCTGCGCCGCAACCTCGCCCGTCAGGCCGAGGCCGTCGCCCGCCGCCCGCGCGGCGATGCCGCTGCCCTGTGCTGGACCAGCAACAAGGTCAAGACGGGCCTCGGCTACCGGGCCGCGATCACCGCCCGCGACACCGCGGAACTGGCGACCGCGCTGAGAGCGGCCGCCGACGACGCCCAGCTGCGGGCCGGTATCGCCGACCGGGCCTGGCACCCCCCGGTCATCGGCTTCCTCTTCAGCGGCCAGGGTGCCCAGGCACCGGGCATGACCGCCGGTCTCTACCGCGACAGCGCCGCCTACCGCCGCCACCTCGACGAGGCCGACGCCGCACTCGCCCCCCACCTGGGCGGTTCGGTCCGGGACCTGATCCTCGGCGAGGACCCCGCCGTCCACCGCACCGGCTGGGCCCAGCCCGCCCTGTTCGCCGTCGGCTACGCGCTGTGGCGCACCCTGGGCGACCTCGGCGTCCACCCAGACGCCGTGCTCGGCCACAGCGTCGGCGAGTACGCCGCGGCCGTCGCCGCGGGCGCGCTCGGCCTGGAGGACGCCGCCCGGCTGATCGCCGTACGGGCGCGGCTGATGGAGGACCTTCCCGAAGGCGGCGGCATGCTCTCCGTGCGCGCGGACGCGGCCGAGGCGCGCGACGTGCTGAGGACCCTCCCGCACGCCACCCGGCGGACGGTGGCCGTGGCCGCCGTCAACGGGCCCGGCCACACGGTCCTGTCCGGTGCCCTGGAAGCACTCGACGCCGTCGCCGCCGCACTGCGCGCGTCCGGCATCCGCAGCAGCAGGCTGAACGTTTCGCACGCCTTCCACTCGCCGCTGACCGAACCTGCCCTGGACCGGTTCGCCGAGTCCGCGGCCGGGGTCGCCTGCACCGCCCCCCGCATCCCCTTCGCCTCCACCCGCTACGGCCGCATGCTCGGCGACGAGCCCCTGGACGCCGCGTACTGGCGCGAGCAGGCCCGCGAACCGGTGCTGTTCGAGGCGGCCCTGGACGCCCTGATGGCCGACCTGATGCCCGGGGTGCTGATCGAGATCGGCCCCGCCCCCCAGCTCGTCCAGCTCGCCGGCCGGACCGGGCTGCCCGGCGGAGTGCGGCTGCTGCACCCCGCGCCCGGCATCCACGCGGGCGGCGCCGACCTCGCCGAGACCGCCGCCGCCCTCTACCGCTGCGGACTCGACCCGCACTGGCAGGAGCTGTACGAGCCCGCGCACCGCGCCCTGGAGCGGCTGGCGCCGTACGCGTTCTCCACCGAGCGCCGGTACTGGCACGCGCCGGTGCCCCGCGCCGCCACCATGACCGCGGCCCCGGACCCCGCTGCCCCCGGCGGGGCCGGGGCCGCATCCCCCGCCGACGCCGGGGCTGGAGCCCCCGCCGCTCCGGACGCCCCCGAGAACCCCGTGCTCGGAGCCGTGATCGCCGCCGTCGTCGAGGTCGGGGGTTACGACCCGGCCCAGGTCGGCCACGAGACCCGGTTCTACGCCGACCTCGGCTTCGACTCCGTGATGATCATGCAGCTCAAGGACCGCGTCGAATCGAGACTGCCGCAGACCGGCAGCGTCACCGTCCAGCAAATCCTCCCGGCCCTGCGGACGGTGGGCTCGCTCGCCGCGTTCCTCGGCGAGTGGATCAGCGTAGGAGCCACCCCATGAACCGCCCCACGGGCACGCCCGCACCCGCCTTCCACATCGCCGGCACCGCCGCCGCCCTGCCCGGACCCGCCATCGACAACGCCTCGCTCGGCAAGGTCTTCGGGATCAGCGAGGAGTGGATCGACCTCTTCGTCGGCACCCGCACCCGCCACTTCGGCTGGGACCCGGCCACCGGCGAGGTGCTGCACTCCCTCACCGACCTGTGCGCCGAGGCCGCCGGCAGGGCGCTGGACGCGTCCGGCCTCGCCGCCTCCGACCTCGACTTCCTGGTCCTCAGCACCACCACCCCCGACACCCTGCTCCCGACCACCGCCACCCGGGTCGCGGACCGGATCGGTCTCAACTACCTGCCCGTGTACCAGATCCAGGCCGGTTGTGCGGGCGCCGTCCAGGCCCTCGACCTCGGCCGCGCGCTGATCGCCTCCGGCCACCGGGCCGGGCTCGTCGTCGGCGGGGACGTCACCGACCGCTTCCTCGACCCCGCGCGCGGCGCCGCCACCCTGCCCACCCAGGAACTCGTCAACTACGTGCTGTTCGGCGACGGCGCGGGCGCGGCCGTCGTCAGCGCCGACCCGGAGGGCGAGGCCATCGGCGTGCGGGCGCTGCTCAACTGCTTCACCGGGCAGGGCCGCGCCCCGGGCCAGACCATCGACTGGGAGGGGCCCGCCCGCCGGGACCCGGACCGCCGCATGCTCCACGAGGACTACAAGGCCATCGAGGAGGGCGTGCCCCTCATGGCGGGGGAGATCCTCTGGGAGCTGCTGGAGACCACCGGCTGGGGCCCGGACGAGGTCGACTTCCTGCTGCCGCCACAGCTTTCGGGCCGGATGACCCGGCGCATCGTCGAGGACCTGGCGCTGCCCGGCCCCCGGGAGATCTCCTGCGTCGCCGACACCGGCAACACCGGAAACGCCCTGCCGTTCGTACAGCTCGACCGCCTCGTGCCGGAGCTGCGCCCCGGAGACCGCGCGCTGGCCCTCGTCGTCGAGTCCAGCAAATGGATCAAGGCCGGTCTCGCCCTGGAGAAGGAGGACACACGGTGACCACCCCGCTGGAAGAACTGCGCGCACTGCACACCACCGGGAGACTCGCCGCGTGCTATCCGCGGGTGCGCTCCCTGCTGGCCGAGATCACCGACGACCCCTCACGGACCGAGGCCGACCTGCTGTCCGAACTGCGCCGGTGCGGCCGCGTCCTGGCCTCCCTGCGCACCGAGGACGTCCTCGCCTGCCATCCGGGGACGCCCGTGGTCACCGTCGCCGTCACCGGTCACTCCACCCTGGCCCAGCTCACCGACCCGCTGACCGCCGAGCTGGCCCGGCACGGCCTGCCGGCCCACCAGGTCCACGGCACCCACGGCGCCTATCTGCGCGATCTCACCGACCCCGGCGGGGAACTGCGCACCGCCCGCCCCGACCTCACGCTGTGCGTCATGGACGCCGACGCGGTCCTCGGCCGGCTCCCCCTGCCCTGGGGCCCCGACGACGTCGAGACCGCCTGCGCGGAACTCGCCGCCCACCTCACCCGCATCGCCGAGGCGCACACCGCCCACGGCACCGGCACCCTGGTCCTCAACACCCTGCCGCTGCCCCGCCACTGCGCCCAGCAGCTCGTGGACCAGGGCGGGCGCGCCCGGCTGGGCGCGGTCTGGCGCGAATTCAACGCCCGCCTGCTGCGCCTGCCCGAGAGCCACCCCGCCGTCGTGGTCCTCGACCTCGACCCGGTCGTCGCGTCCATGGGTCCGGCCTGCGACCCCCGCCTGGCCCTCTACACCCGCTCGCCCTTCAGCGACGAACTGTTCTCCGCCTACGCCCGCGACGCGGTCCACGTACTCCGCTCCCGGTCCGGCCTGGCCAAGAAGTGCCTCGTCCTCGACCTCGACAACACCCTGTGGGGCGGGGTCCTCGGCGAGGACGGGCCCGACGGCATCGCGCCGGGCGGCAGCCTGATCGGCGAGCCGTACGCGGCCGTCCAGCGGGTGGCGAAACAGCTCGCGGCCCAGGGGGTCCTGCTCGCCGTCAGCAGCAAGAACGACCCCGGGCCGGTCCACGACGTGCTCGCCGGACACCCCGACATGACCCTGCGCCCCGCGGACTTCGTCGCCGTCCACGCCGGCTGGGAGCCCAAGGACGGCAGCCTCCACGCCATCGCCCGGCGGCTCGGCATCTCCGCCGACGCCCTCGTCTTCCTCGACGACTCGCCCGCGGAGCGGGCGCTGGTCCGCCGCCATCTGCCGGGCACCGCCGTGGTCCCGCTCGGCGCCGAACCGGCCCTGCACCTGCACGCCCTGCTGCGGGACGGCTGGTTCGACACGCCGCAGGTCACCGACGACGACACCCGTCGCACCGTTCGCTATCAGGAGGCCGCCGCACGCGAGGAGTTCCGGGGGAGCACCGGCTCCTACGAGGACTACCTGGCGGAGCTGCGTACCGAGGTCACCCTCTCCGGGCCCGAGCCGCACGAGATCCGCCGGCTCTCCCAGCTGTCGCTGCGCACCAACCAGTTCAATCTCACCGGCGAACGGGTCCAGGCCGACGGCGTCGCCGCCTTCCACCACACCGACGGCCACCAGGTGCTCGCGGTCCGCGTCAGCGACCGCTTCGGCGACAGCGGGCTGGTCGGTGCGCTCTTCGTCCGCCGCGAGGGGGACACGCTGGCCGTGGACAACGTGTTCCTCAGCTGCCGGGCACTGGCCCGGGGCATCGAGGACGCCTGCCTGGCCACCGTACTGGCCCATGCCCGTGACCAGCGCCTGGCCGCCGTACGGGCCCGCTACCGCCCGACCCGCAGCAACGCGAGGGTGCGCGGCTTCTACCCGTCCCTCGGCTTCGGCCAGGAGGAGGGAACGGACGGGGACGACATCTGGTTCCGGCACACGCTGGACTCCCTGCCACCCGTACCGGGTCATCTGACACTCGACGCCCGACTCGGAGGGACGGCCCATGGACGCCACCTGCAACATCACTGACCTGCCCCGATTCCTCACCCACGTCTGCGAGGAACTCGGTCTCGACCTGACCCCGCAGCAGGCCGCCGCGGACTTTGACACCCTGCTGGACTGGGACTCGGTACACCTGCTGCGCCTGGTCATGCTCGCCGAGCGGGCCACCGGCCGGCCCGTCCCGGTCGCCCGGGTGCTCCAGGCCCGCAACCTCGCCGAGGTCCACCGTCTGGTGGTCGCCCCGTGACCATGGCCATCGGGGACCCCCTCGCCGTGACGGTGGCGGGTACCAACTGGACCGCCGTGCGCGCCGAACTGGCGGCCCACGGCACCGCGCTGGTGCACGGCCGCCTCGACGACTGGCGCCCCGCCGACCCGGAAGGGGCCTCGCTGCGCGCCACCCTCGGCCGGGACTGGGTCCGCTACCGGGACATCACGCACGACGAGATACGCGACCAGTTCGCCGCCTCCCGCCTGTTGCTCAAGCACGCAGCGGCCGCCGCGCTGCACGCCGAGCCACAGGACCTGGAACTGATGTACGGACCCACCGGGCGGCCGTATCTGCGCGGCTGCGACCAGATCGACATCAGCCTCAGCCACACCGACGACCTGCTGCTGGTCGGCCTGACCACCCGCGGCCTCGTCGGTGTGGACGCCGAGCGGTCCGACCGGCGCATCTACAGCCGGGGGCTCGACCGGCACATCTGCACCCCGCACGAGCGGCTGCTCGTCTCCGAGCTGCCGGAGGAGGAGCGCAACCCGAGCCTGCTGCGGCTCTGGACCCTCAAGGAGGCGTACAGCAAGGCCATCGGGCAGGGGATGCGGTTCAGGTTCACCGAGTTCGGCTTCGGCCCCGACGGCCGGCCCACCCAGGTGCACCGCCCGGACGGGACACCGGGAGCGGGCGACGAATGGTCCTTCCGGACGTCCCCCCTCGTCAGCGACGGCCTGGAGTTCTGCGTCAGCGCCGCCGTCTACGACGCCGGGCTCGGCCGGACCGCGGACGCCCAGATCACCACCATGCTCGACATCGACGCGGTGGCCGCGCTCACCGAGGCGCTGGAAGGGGAGTGGTCGCATGACTACTGGTCACAGGTCCTCGACCACTGAGGTGGTCGTCTCCAGGACGGCCCTGTCGGCCTGGATGAGACTGAGGGAGACCGGCGCCAGCCGCCGCCCCCTTCCGTCCTTGCCGAGCGGTTCCCACACCGCCGCGCAGCGCAGCGGCAGGTCCGGTTCCGCGTAACCCCGGAAGTGCGCCCGCAGCGAGGCCAGCGTGATCCGCCCGGCCGCCAGCCCGTGCGCCCGCACGGCGGTGTACAGCGAGACCTGCCGCACGGCCTCCAGCAGGACCCGCGCCGGGATCTCCCCGTCGACGGGCGGGGGCAGCACCACGTCGACGGAGAGCCGTCCGTCGGCCGTGCCGGGGTTGCTCAGCAGCACGTCACGGGGGTCCTCGTACCCGATGTCGGCCGGTTCGACGGGAGGACCCGCCGGGGCGGCCGCGTCGCCCCCGCCGGCCGTGCCACAGGCGGTCAGCAGCGCCGCGCGGCTGTGGCGGCGGTGGTTGGTGTGCACGCCGGGAGCAAGGAAGACCAGGCTGGCGTCCCCGGCCCCACAGGGACTGCCGTCGATCCGGATCGCCATGCGGAACTCCAGAACCCGCGGTACGCCGTCCACGACCTTGTCCGGGCGCACGCTCAGCCGGACGTCGAGCCGTCCGGGCGGCACACGCCTGCGCAGGGCCGCGATGTCGTCCGTCCACAGCCCGAAGCGGTAGAAGACCGCCACGCGGTCCGGGTTCACGGCGAAATGGCAGCGCCCGATGAACTCGGCGGCCTCCTGGACCGCGCCGACCACGTCCGGCAGTTCATGGAAGCGCCGCCCCCGCGAGCTCCCGGCCGGGAACTCGCAGACGAGGACGAACTCCTCCTCGGTGTCAGGTACGGCCGGCACCGGATGCTGCCACGACCTCGGCCGGTGGATCAGATGACGGACTGCGGGACTCCGCACACGCCACACCCCCTCAGAACCGGACCGGACACGGTCTCGGTCCTGATTCAGGGTGCACCGCCGGCGGACGCCGGAACCAGCCGTCCGTGATGGCAGCAAGTGGCCCGGCACGTAATGCCCTACGTCACGCCGGTGGGGTCGTCGAGCATCCCGCTCGCGGCCGCGCTCACGCCCGCCTGGAACCGGCTGGTGGACTCCAGTTCCTCCATGATCTGGGAGATGTAGCGCCGGCAGGTCCGTACCGACATGCCCAGCCGCCGCGCCACCACCTCGTCCTTGTGGCCTTGGGCCATCAGCCTGACGATCGATCGCTTCAGGTCGTCGGTCACGGCCGCGGGCTCCTCGGCCCCCGGCGAGAACGACGTGGCGGCCGTCCACAGGTGCTCGTACACCTTGTAGAGGAAGGCCACGAGCGTCGGCTCGCGGACCACCACCGCGCCGGGCATGCGGCCGTCCACGTTCTGCTCGGGGAGGAAGACGATCTCCCGGTCGTAGATGATGATGCGGTCGATCAGCTCGTCCGTCGTACGGACCTCGGCGCCGGCGGCCGTCACGGCCCGCACGTACGCGGTGGTCGCCAGGTCGCTGCGCACGGTGTGCTGGTAGAGGTGGCGCACCGTCACCCCGCGCGCCAGGCGCGTCAGTGTGAGCGGCCGCGCGTTGTCCAGGAAGTGACTGGGTCTGGGGCCGCCGGGCTGTGCGGTGAGCACTTCCGTACGGCAGCGGGCGCCCCAGTCGTTGAGCATCGACTGCAGGACGCCGATGTCGCTGACGATGTCGAAGGCTTCCGCCTGGTTGCGACGCTGGCGGCTCTCGAAGTACGTGGGTTCCAGAGCCCGCATCCGCGTGCGTACGTCCGTGACGGCCTGCTGAAGCTCACGGATCTGTGCCTCGGTGGGGCCCACGAGGTCGGCGGCGGCCGCGTCGGGGCTGACCGGGACGAAGGTGCCCGGTTCGCCGGGCGTCGGGTGGAGCAGGCTCAGGGTCTGCAGCTTCTTCTCGATCTGCGCGGCCTCGTCGAGGCTGACCCCGAGCGCTTCGGCCACCCCGTGTCGCGTGTACCGGCCATGAGTCACGGCGTGTTGATAAGCAATGGCGCAGTCGTCGTCGAAGGCATCGGAGTGCGGCAAGTAAAACGGTTCCCGGGCCATCCCTGTGGTCACTCCCCCGTATGTGGAACTAGCTGCCAGGCCACTTTACGTCATCGAGTTTCGCTTGAGAGCGGCTTGAGCCGGTTGGCAGTGTGTACCTCGCACCGCAGCGACGTCTACAGGGGGTAAAGATGAACAAGGAAGCGGCGAAGCGCATATTTTCTGGTTTGCTCGTTACGCTTGGAATTTGGGGAAGTCTTGGAATGGGCTTGGCGGAAGCATCGACTCCGGATCTGCAGGCGAAGGTCGATATTTCTGGTTCGTCCCTCGGCGGTGGCGTGCAGCTCCATGTCCTCGACGACCAGTGGGGTGTGGCCCACCCCTGACTCGGGCCTCGGGTCGGATCTGCTCATCCGCTCCCTCGACCGGCCGACTCGGCCGGTTGTGGGAGCTTTGCCGTTCCTGGGGCAACTCGTGACCGATCAAGAACTGCCCCTTGCCGCTCCGCCCGGCGGAGTGCGCCACTTCCGTACGTGAATGCACGCCGATTTCTTGAATGCTCGACGCATATGTCTCGCGCATGTGCATCCGGGAGAAGGTGGGGCCGTTCATTTGATGGCCACCCTATTGATTCTGTCGGATTCTTCCGTGGCGTGTTCGGCATTGTCCGTATTTCCGTCCGGGCTGCGGGGTGTTACGGCGTTGATAATTCGGGCGCTCCGTGATCGGGGCGCCGCCTCCGTCGGAAGGCCGGAGCGTCACGTGCTCGAAAGCCCGCCCCCTGCGGTCAGGCCCCGGTGGGGGTCGTCGAGGGTGATCAACAGGACCCCCGCCCCCGCTCCGGTTCGAACCGCAGTGCGCGCAGTTCCGGAGAATCGCCGGCCCGTCGCGCAGCGTTAATCGGGATACCCGGCGCGAGGGGGAAACAGGACCGGCGGCCGGTTTCCCGGCCGGTGCGGGGAGCGGGGAAATCGATCATTCGGGCCCTTCATGAGTTCCTCGGCAGACGCACGCGATAACCACACAACTGCCGTACCGGGCACGGGTGTCGCACCGCCCGTACGGCCGCCCCCGGCTGCCGGGACACTGCGCCGTTCCGCACGCAAGCCCGGCTTTAGGGGGTCCACCGAACCTCTGTGGCGCGCCAGCCGGCCCACTGGCACTCCCGCGTCGAAAGGTGACCTTGGATGAGCATCGTCGAGGACAGGCCTGTCCGGCCCGCGGAGCGCCCGCCGACGCCCCAGCCCGTTCCGGACACCACCCTGCGCGAACGCACGGCCGAACTGAACGCCCTCCAGGAGCAGGTGCTCCGCGGCCCGAGCGACCGCGCCACCGAGGCCCAGCACGCCAAAGGCAAGCTGACGGCCCGTGAGCGCGTCGCCCTCCTCTTCGACGAGGGCACGTTCGTCGAGATCGAGGGCCTGCGCCGTCACCGGGCCACCGGCTTCGGCCTGGAGGACAAGAAGCCGCACAGCGACGGCGTCGTCATCGGCTGGGGCACCGTCCACGGCCGCACCGTCTTCACGTACGCCCACGACTTCCGGATATTCGGCGGCGCCCTCGGCGAGGCCCACGCGGAGAAGATCCACAAGGTCATGGACCTCGCCGAGGCCGCCGGCGCCCCCGTCGTCGGCCTGTGCGACGGAGCAGGCGCCCGTATCCAGGAAGGCGTCTCGGCCCTGGCCGGCTACGGCGGCATCTTCCAGCGCAACGTCCGCAACTCCGGCGTCATCCCGCAGATCTCGGTGATGCTCGGGCCCTGCGCGGGCGGCGCGGCGTACTCCCCGGCGCTCACGGACTTCGTCTTCATGGTCCGCGGCACCTCGCAGATGTTCATCACCGGCCCCGACGTCGTCCGGTCGGTGACCGGCGAGGAGATATCCCAGAACGGCCTCGGCGGTGCCGATGTGCATGCCGCGGTCTCAGGAGTGGCCGCCTTCGCCTACGACACCGAGGAGAGCTGCCTGGAGGACGTCCGCCACCTCCTGTCGATGCTCCCCTCCAACAACCGCGAGCTTCCGCCGGTCGCCCCGGCCGACGACCCCGCCGACCGCCGGTGCGAACGCCTGCTGGACCTCGTCCCCTCCCAGCCCAACCAGTCCTACGACATGCGCCGCGTGATCGAGGAGATCGTCGACCACGGTGACTTCTTCGAGGTCCACGGGCAGTGGGCGCAGAATGTCGTCTGCGGCCTCGCCCGGCTCGACGGCCGGGTCACCGGCATCGTCGCGAACCAGCCCGCCGTCCTCGCCGGTGTGCTCGACATCGAGTCCAGCGAGAAGGCCGCCCGCTTCGTCCAGTTCTGCGATGCCTTCAGCATCCCGCTGGTCACCCTGGTCGACGTCCCCGGCTTCCTTCCGGGCGTGGACCAGGAACACGGCGGAGTGATCCGGCACGGAGCCAAACTGCTCTACGCGTACTGCAACGCCACCGTCCCGCGGATCTCGCTCGTCCTGCGCAAGGCGTACGGCGGCGCCTACATCGTCATGGACTCCCGCTCCATCGGTGCGGACGTCGCCCTGGCCTGGCCCAGCAACGAGATCGCCGTCATGGGCGCCGAGGGCGCGGCCAACGTCATCTTCCGCCGCGAGATAGCCGCTGCCGACGACCCCGCCGAGATGCGCGCCCAGAAGATCAAGGAGTACACGACCGAGCTCATGCACCCCTACTACGCTGCCGAACGCGGGCTCGTCGACGATGTGATCGACCCCGCCGACACCCGCAGCCGGCTGATCGGCGCCCTCGCCATGCTCCGGACGAAGCACGTGCCGCTCCCGGGCCGCAAGCACGGGAACCTCCCGCTGTGACGGCCGGGGAGCCCCGCGCCGGGGCGCAACTCTCGCTGGCCTCGCTGCGGATCACCGGAGGCAACCCGAGCGCCGAGGACGTTGCCGCACTCGCCGCGGTACTCGTCGCCCGCCTCGCACCCGGCGGGGAGGGCGGGCCCGGTGCCGCCGACGGCGTGCGGGGCGACGAGTCGCGCGCTCCCGGGCGGGGCCGCATCGGCTGGGAGCAGCCCGCGGGCTCCTACCGCGCACCCGGAGCGTGGGCGTCGTGACGACCGGCGGCATCCGCAAGGTGCTCATCGCCAACCGTGGCGAAATCGCTGTTCGTGTTGCCCGGGCCTGTCGGGACGCGGGTATCGGCAGCGTGGCCGTCTACGCCGA
>NZ_JBFAUP010000045.1:0-15238 GCF_040679335.1 Streptomyces sp. NPDC052299
ACCGCACTCCTCACCCCGGGCACCCAACTGCCCGCCCCCCGACTCCCCTTCGCCTGGTCCGGCATCCACCTCCACGCCACCGGCGCCACCACCATTCGCGTCCACATCACCCCCACCCACCCCGACAGCATCACCCTCCACATCACCGACACCACCGGACAACCCGTCGCCACCATCACCTCCCTCGCACTCCGAGAGGTGCCGTCGGGCGGACTGGCGCCCGCTGCCGCTGTCCGTCCCGTCCCCTACGTCGTGGAGTGGGCCGAGGCCGCGCTCCCGGACGCGGACGCATCCGAGGCGACGGCCGTGCTCGGCGGTTCCCCCACGGACCGCGCACTCGCCGAGGCACTGGATGCAGGGCTCCACGACGACGCCGCCGCCCTGCTGGAATCCGTACAGCAGGGGACGGCCGCACCGGAGTCCGCGGTGCTCCTCGTCACCGGGGCCTCCGTCGAAGAAGGGGCCACGCTGCCCGCGCGGGTCCGAGCCGTTACCGGCCGGGTTCTGGAGGCGGTCCAGGAGTGGCTTGCCGATGAAGGGCTCGCCGGCACCCGGCTGGTCGTCGCCACCCGGGGTGCACTGGCCGCGCGGGAGGGCGAGGACGTGCGGGACCTCGCGGGCGCTGCCGTGTGGGGTCTGCTGCGCACCGCGCAGGCGGAGGAGCCGGGCCGCTTCGCCCTCCTCGATCTGGACCCGAGCGGCGACGACGACCCGGACGCCCTGGCGCGCGCTCTGTCGGGCGCGTCCTCCGAGCCCCAGCTCGTGGTGCGCGGGCAGGCCGTCCTCGCGCCCCGGCTGATCCGGGCCACCGACAGCCCGGCAGCGGCTCCGGCCCTCGACCCGGCCGGGACCGTACTGGTCACCGGGGCCTCCGGGACGCTCGGCGGGCTCTTCGCCCGGCACCTGGTCACCGCCCACGGGGTACGGCACCTGCTGCTGGCCAGCCGCCGTGGCGCCGACGCGCCCGGGGCGGCCGAACTGGGCAGGCAGTTGCGGGAGATGGGGGCCGAGGCGACCTTCGCGTCCTGCGACGTCGGCGACCGGGACGCGCTCGCCGCCCTCCTGGCCACCGTCCCCGCCGACCACCCCCTCACCGCGGTCGTCCACACCGCGGGCGCCCTCGACGACGGCACGGTCACCGCGCTCACCCCGGAGCGCCTGGACACCGTGCTGCGCCCCAAGGCCGACGCCGCCTGGCACCTGCACGAACTCACCCGCGACACCGACCTCGCCGCCTTCGTCCTCTTCTCCTCCGTCACCGCCACCCTCGGCAACCCGGGCCAGGGCAACTACACCGCCGCCAACGGCCTGCTCGACGGCCTCGCCGCCCACCGCCACGCACGGGGGTTGCCGGCCACCTCCCTGGCCTGGGGTCTGTGGGGCCAGGCATCCGGCCTGACCGGTCACCTCAGTGACACCGACCTGTCCCGGATGACCCGCGGGGGCATCGCCGCGCTCGACACCGAGGAAGGGCTCGCGCTGTTCGACGCCTCCCTGGCGGCCGGGCGGTCCGCGACCGTTCCGGCGCGCCTCGACCTGGGCGCGCTGCGCGGCGAGGCGGCGGCGGGCCGGCTCCCGGCACTGCTCCGTTCGCTGGTCCGGGTCCCCGCCCGGCGCACGGCCGCCGCCGCGGGCGGCGGGCAGCCCGGAGCCTGGACCGAGCGGATCGCCGCGCTGCCCGAGGACGCGCGGACCGAGGCAGTCGCCTCGGTCGTACGGGCCAGTGTGGCGACGGTCCTGGGGCACGGTTCGCCCGACTCCGTGAACGAGCAGCGGCCGTTCAAGGACTTCGGCTTCGACTCGCTCGCCTCCGTGGAACTGCGCAACCGGCTCGCGGCCGCGACCGGCCTGACCCTGCCGGCGACCCTCGTCTTCGACTTCCCGACGCCGCGCGCGGTCACCGGCTACCTGCTGGAGCGGGTGGTCGGTGCGAGCGCCCCGGTCGCCGAACCGCTACGGGACACGGGCACCGCCGGGGAGGACGAGCCGATCGCCGTGGTCGCGATGAGCTGCCGCTACCCGGGCGGAGTCGCATCCCCGGAGGACCTGTGGCGCCTGGTCGAGGAGGGGACCGACGCGGTCGGCTCCTTCCCCGCATCCCGCGGCTGGGACGAGGAGGAGCTGTACGACCCGGACCCGGACGCGGTCGGGCGTACGTACTCCACGCAAGGCGGATTCCTGCACGGAGCCGAGGACTTCGACGCCGAGTTCTTCGGCATCAGCCCGCGTGAGGCCCTGGCCACCGACCCGCAGCAGCGCCTGCTCCTCGAGACCGCGTGGGAGGCGTTCGAGCGGGCCGGGATCGACCCGGCCACCGTGCGCGGCAGCCGTACCGGTGTCTTCGCGGGCGTCATGTACAACGACTACGCCTCGCGGCTCAAGCCCGCGCCCACCGGTTACGAGGGCTACCTCGGCAACGGCAGCATGGGCAGTGTCGCCTCCGGCCGCATCGCGTACACCTTCGGGTTCGAAGGCCCCGCCATCACCGTGGACACGGCCTGCTCCTCCTCGCTGGTCGCCCTGCACCTGGCCGCCGGGGCGCTGCGCTCCGGCGAGTGCACGATGGCGCTGGCCGGCGGTGTGACGCTCATGGCGACGCCCACCACCTATCTGGAGTTCAGCCGCCAGCGAGCCCTTTCGCCCGACGGTCGCTGCAAGGCATTCGCCGCACAGTCCAACGGGACCGGCTGGGCCGAGGGCGTCGGCCTGGTGCTCCTGGAAAGGCTCTCCGACGCACAGGCCAACGGCCACCAGGTGCTCGCCGTGATCCGCGGCAGTGCCGTCAACCAGGACGGTGCGAGCAACGGCCTGACGGCCCCCAGCGGCCCCGCCCAGCAGCGGGTGATCCGCCAGGCCCTCGCGGACGCCGGACTGAGCGGCGCCGACGTGGACGCCGTGGAGGCGCACGGCACCGGCACCACGCTGGGCGATCCGATCGAGGCGCAGGCACTGCTGGCCACCTACGGCGAGGAGCACAGCCCCGAACTCCCGTTGTGGCTGGGCTCGCTCAAGTCCAACATCGGGCACGCGCAGGCCGCGTCCGGCGTCGCCGGAGTCATCAAGATGATCATGGCGCTGCGCAGCGGCGTCCTGCCCCGGACCCTGCACGTGGACGCTCCGACCCCGCACGTGGACTGGTCCTCCGGGACGGTGGAACTGCTCACCGAGCAGCGGCCCTGGCCCGAGCTGGACCGTCCGCGCCGCGCGGCCGTCTCCTCCTTCGGCATCTCCGGCACCAACGCGCACCTGATCCTGGAGCAGGCGCCGCCGGGCCCCCTGCCCGAGGGCCCGGCGGAGGCCGGGGAGCCGGCCGGACCCGTCGCCGTGCCGTGGGTGCTGTCCGCCCGTAGCGAGGAGGCGTTGCGGGACCAGGCGTCCCGTCTGCGCGACCACGTGGCCGCCGAGGAATCGGCGGCGGCGGACGTGGCCCTCGCGCTCGCCACCACACGCGCCCGCTTCGAGCACCGCGCGGTGGTCGCCGGCGCGGACCGGGCAGAGCTCATGGAAGGGCTGGCCGCACTCGCCGCGGGCACCGACACGCCCGCCCTCGTCCGGGGCACGGCAGCCGGCGTACCGAAGACCGCCGTGATGTTCACCGGCCAGGGCAGCCAGCGGCCCGGCATGGGACGCGACCTGTACGAGACCTTCCCGGTCTTCGCCGCCGCCTTCGACGAAGTCTGCGCCCATCTCGACCCCGAGCTGGGACGCCCCCTGAAGGAGATCGTCTTCTCGGTCCCGGACAGCCCCGAAGCCGACCTGCTGGACCAGACCGTTCACACCCAGGCCGCGCTGTTCGCCCTGGAGACCTCGCTGTTCAGGCTCGCCGAGCACGCGGGCCTCGCCCCGGCCCTCCTCATCGGCCACTCCGTGGGCGAGATCAGCGCCGCGCACGCCGCGGGTGTGCTGAGCCTCGCCGACGCCTGCACCCTGGTGGCAGCCCGGGGCCGGCTCATGCAGGCGGCCCCGGCGGGCGGCGCGATGATCGCGATCCGCGCCGCGGAGGCCGACGTACTGCCCCACCTGGAGCGGCACGCGGGCCGGCTCAGCCTGGCGGCCGTCAACGGGCCGGACTCGGTGGTGGTCTCCGGAGACCCCGACGCCGCCGACGAGGTCGCCGAGGACTTCCGCTCGCAGGGGATCAAGACCCGCCGGCTGACCGTCTCGCACGCCTTCCACTCGCCTCACATGGACGGCGTCCTCGCCGAGTTCGAGGAGGTCATCCGCACCCTGGACCTGCGGGAACCGGCCATCCCCGTGGTCTCCAACATCACCGGCCGGGTCGCCGGACCCGGCGAGCTGACCGACCCCGGCTACTGGGCCCGGCACATCCGGGCCGCCGTCCGCTTCCACGACGGCGTACGCACCCTGCACGAGCAGGGCGTCACCACCTACCTGGAACTCGGTCCCGACCCGGTGCTGACCGCCATGGTGCGCGGCGCCCTGGACGGCGCCGACGCGGTGCCCGCCCTGCGCGCCGGGCACCCGGAAGGGCGGTCCCTCCTCACGGCACTGGGCACGGTCCACACCCGCGGCGCCGCCGTGGACTGGCCGTCGCTGCTGCCGGCCGCGCACACGGTGGAACTGCCCACGTACGCCTTCCAGCGGACCCGCTACTGGCTGGAGGCCCCGGCCGCCGCGCAGGACCCGGCCGCGGCAGGACAGGAGGGTGCCGGCCACCCGCTGCTGGGCGCGGTCGTCGCCCTCGCCGGCGGCCGGGGGGCGGTGCTGACCGGCCGCATCGCGTCGGCCGGCCTTCCGTGGCTCGGCGACCACGTCGTCGCGGGCTCGGTCCTCCTGCCGGGCGCCGCCTTCGCGGACCTCGCGGTGTACGCCGGGGACCAGGTCGGCTGCGACACCGTCGAGGAACTGAACCTGGAGGCGCCGCTGGTGCTCCCGGAGGGCGCCGCACCGCGCCTGCAGATCCAGGTCACCGACACCGGCGACGGCAGCGGGCGGCACACCTTCACCGTCCACTCCGGCGTCGACGGCGGCGACTGGACCCGGCACGCCACCGGCACCCTGGCCCCGTCCCCGGCCGCCGCCCCGTCCGCCGCGCCCTGGGCCGAGGCATGGCCCCCGGCCGGCGCCGAGCCGGTGGACGTGGACGCGCTCGCCGACCGGCTCGTGGCCGCCGGGCTCGGCTACGGCCCCGCCTTCCAGGGACTGGTCGCGGCCTGGCGAGAAGGCGACGTCCGCTACCTGGACGTGCGGCTGCCCGAGGAAACGGGCACCGGCGAAGGGGACTTCGGCCTGCACCCCGCCCTGCTCGACTCGGCCCTGCGCACCCTCGCGCTCGGCGACCACGGCCGGCCCGACGACGGGGCGGGCGAACGGACCGACCGCATCCACGTCCCCTTCCTGTGGAGCGGCCTCCGCCTGCACGCCACCGGGGCGGGCGCCCTGCGCGTCCGCGTCGCCCCCACGGGCGCCGAAGGCACGTACCGACTGGACCTCGCCGACCCGCAGGGGCGGCCGGTCGCCACGGTCGACGCCCTCGCCGTACGCCCCCTCCCCGAAGGCGCCCTCGCCACCGCCGCCCAGGGCACCCCGGGCGCGGACGGCGGCCTCCTGCGCCCCGACTGGATTCCCCTGCCGCTGCCGCAGAACGGCCCGGCAGGACCGGCGGACTGGGCCCTGCTCGGACCGGTGTCCGACGCGGCCGCCGTACCCCCCGGGACCACGTGCCACGGCGGGCTCGCCGAGCTCACCGAGGCCGTCCGGGCGGGGGCGACCGTGCCTCGCTTCGTCGTCACCGACGCCGTCGCGCAGGCCGTCGTCCCGCCCCGGGCGCCCGGCGACGAGCCGGCCTCGACGACTCCGCCCGAGCGGCTTCGCGCAGCCATCGGCGGACTGCTGGGGCTCCTCCAGAACTGGCCGGTCGAGGAAGCCCTCGCCGACAGCTGCCTCGTCCTGCTCACCCGGGGCGGCGCGCCCGTCGGCGCCGACGGACCCGACCCCGTGGCCGCCGCCGTCCTGGGCCTGCTGCGCTCCGCCCAGGCGGAACACCCCGGACGCTTCGTTGTCCTGGACCTGGACGAGGACCCGGCCTCAGCGGCCGCCGTCCCCGCCGCGGCGCACTTCGCCGTCGCGCACGGCGAGCCGCAGCTCGCGCTGCGCGCGGGAGCCGGCCACGCTCCACGCCTCACGCCGGCCCGGCCCGACGACCCGGCCCCTGCCCCGGCGTTCCGGGAGGGCGGAACCGTCCTGCTCACCGGCGCCGGCGGGTTCCTCGGCGGGCTGGTCGCCCGGCACCTGGTGACCACGTACGGCGTACGGCACCTGCTGCTCGCGAGCCGCCGGGGCGCCGAAGCGCCCGGCGCGGCAGAACTGGGCGCGCAGCTGCGGGAGCTGGGCGCCGAGCCGGTCTTCGCCGCCTGCGACGTCGCCGACCGCGACGCGCTCGCCGGCCTTCTGGCGCGGGTGGCGGAGGACCATCCGCTGACCTCGGTCGTGCACACCGCCGGCGTACTGGACGACGGGGTGCTGACCGGGCTCACCGCCGAGCGGTTCGACACCGTGCTGCGGCCCAAGGCCGACGCCGTGTGGAACCTGCACGAGCTGACCCGGGGGACCGCCCTGGACTCCTTCGTCGTGTTCTCCTCGGTCGCCGCGCTGCTCGGCACCGCGGGGCAGGCCAATTACGCCGCTGCCAACGCCTTCCTGGACGCCTTCGCCCAGCAGCGCCGCGCGGCGGGACTGCCCGCGCTGTCCCTTGCCTGGGGTCTGTGGGGCGGTGACGGCGCCGGCATGGCCGAAGAGCTCGGCGCGGCCGACCGCGCCCGGCTGGCCCGCACCGGCCTCGCCCCGATGTCCGCCGAACAGGGCCTGGCCCTGCTGGACGCGGCCCTGGCCGCCCGCTCGCAGCCGGCCCTGGCTCCGGTCCTGCTGGATTCCGCCGCACTGCGGGCCCGGGCCGGGGCCGGCACCCTTCCCGCGCCGCTGCGCGGCCTCGTCCGCACCCCGGCCCGGCGCAGCGCCGCGGCGGCCGCCGGCAGCACGGGTGCCGAGGCGCCCGCGCTCGCGGACCGACTCGCCGCACTCGGCGCCGAGGAGCGTGCCGATGTCGTACTGGCCCTGGTACGGGGCGAGATCGCCGGGGTGCTCGGCCACGCGGACGACCGGCGGGTCGACCCCGTACGCAGCCTTCAGGAACTCGGCTTCGACTCGCTCACCTCGGTCGAACTGCGTGACCGTCTCACCACGGCCACCGGGCTGCGCCTGTCGGCCACGCTCGTCTTCGACCACCCGACGGCCCAGGCGCTCACCGCCGAACTGCTGGGCCGGCTCGTGCCGGAGGACTCCGCGGTCGGCGGGCTGGCCCAGGAGCTGGACCGGCTGGAAGCGGCCCTCGAGGCGGCCGAGGCCGGAACCGACGACCACGAACGGGCCGGCGGCCGGCTGCGCGAACTGCTGCGCAGGTGGCAGGCGGCGGCCGACGGCGCCGCCGAGCCGTCCGACGAGGGGCTGGCGGACATCTCCGACGCCGATCTGTTTTCCGCACTCGACGAGGAACTCAGTCGGTGAGACGTGGGCCTGGCTCCAACAGGCCCTGGTAAGTGGGGCATTGACATTTTCGGGTCACTGTCCCAGATTTTAGAGGCGAGCCACTTCGGTGGAGGACGAGGAGCAACCGTGAGTAAGTTGCGCGGGAACCCGTGGGCGGTCTTGATGACGCTCGGTCTCGGGTTCTTCATGACACTGCTGGACCTGACGATCGTGAACATCGCGATCCCCGACATGATGGAGAGACTCGGTTCCTCCCTCGACGAGGCCCTGTGGGTGGTCAGTGCCTATGCGCTCGTCCTCGCGGTCACCCTGATCACCTTCGGCCGCCTCGGTGACCTCCGCGGCCCCCGCACCCTGTTCGCCTCGGGCGTCGTGCTGTTCACCCTGGCCAGCGTCGCCTGCGGCCTCGCCGCCGACCCCGGCATGCTCATTGCCACCCGTGCGGTGCAGGGACTGGGCGCGGCCATGATGGTGCCTCAGACGATGGTGATGATCATCGCGGTGTTCCCGGCGGACCGGCGCGGTGCGGCCATGGGCGTCTGGGGTTCCATCGCAGGTGTCGCCACCATCTCCGGGCCGACGCTCGGCGGGCTGATCGTCAGCACCGTCGGCTGGCGCTGGATCTTCTTCATCAACGTGCCCGTCGGCATCGCCGTGCTCGTGCTGACCTTCCTGCTCGTGCCCGACATCCGCCCGGCCCGGAGCCACAAGTTCGACATCGTCGGCGTGCTCATCGCCACCGTCGCGCTGTTCTGCCTGAGCTTCGGGCTTCAGGAGGGCGAACGCTACGACTGGAACGCGGGCATCGTGGCCCTGATCGTCGGCGGAGTGGCCCTGCTCGGCGTGTTCGTGCTCTACCAGCGCCGTAAGCAGGACGACGAGCCGCTCGTACCGTTCGCGCTCTTCAAGGACCGGAACTTCACCGTGATGACCGTGATCGTCGCGCTCATCTCGATGGCCCTGCTCGGTCTGGTGCTGCCGGTGAACATCTACCTGCAGTCCGTGCTCGGCATGTCCGCCGTGCAGGCGGGTCTGACCCTCGCACCCTCGCCCCTGCTGTCGATGATGACCGCCCCGTTCGCGGGCCGCATGTCCGACAAGATCGGCGGCAAGAACGTCCTGCTGTTCGGCCTCGCCGTCTACGGCATCGGCATCTCGCTGGTCCTCGCGGTCGCCGCGGTGGACAGCCACTGGTACACCTTCACGCTGCCGATGGCCGTGGTGGGCCTGGGCACCGGCTGCCTGCTCGCGCCGATGGCCACCGAGGCCATGCGCAACGTACCGCCGCGCCTGGCGGGCGCCGCCTCCGGCGTCAACAACACCATCCGTCAGATCGGTTCGGTCCTCGGCGCTTCCGTCGTCGGCGCCGTCCTGCAGAGCCGGCTCGCCACCACCCTGCACGAGGAGGCCGCCACCCGCTCCTCCGGCCTGCCCGCCCAGAGCCGTGAGGGCTTCGTCGACTCCTTCTCCTCCGGCGCGAGCCCCGACGCCGACACGATCAAGGACCTCGCCGCGGGCCTGCCGACGGAGGCCGCCCGGCAACTCGCCGCCGCGGCACAGGCCGTCTACGACCACGGGTTCGTCACCACCATGCACAGCACCCTGATCCTGCCGCTCGGCGCCGTCGTCGGCTCCGTGCTGCTCTGCCTGGCGGCCAGGAACCACCGGTCGGCACAGAAGGCCGCCGCGGCCGAGCCGGTGGCTCCGCCGCAGCCCGAACCCTCCCGCTGATCCGCCGCTCCCGGCAGATCCCCCCGACATCCGGCCCCCGCGTCATCCCCCGCCGCGGGGGCCGGATCATGTCCCGGCCCGAGACGCCGGGACACGAAGAGGCGGCGCGCCCCCACCCGGGGACGCGCCGCCTCTTCGCGTCTGCGGACTACCAGGTGACCGGCAGCGAGGCCAGACCACCCGTCAGGGTGTCGTCGCGGAACTGCAGCTCCGCCGGGTCCACCGCGAGCCGCAGGTCCGGGAACCGGACGAACAGCGTGGAGAACAGCGCCTGGAGCTCCAGACGGGCCAGACCCGAACCGAGGCAGAAGCGCGGACCGTGACCGAAGGCCAGGTGCTGCGTGCTGTCCCGGGTGATGTCGAAGACGTTCGGGTCGGAGAAGATGTCCGGGTCGCGGTTGGTGGCCGTGAACGCCAGCATCACCAGGTCACCCTTGGGAATGGTGGTACCGGCGATCTCGATGTCGTCGTGCGTGTAGCGGGGCAGCACGTCCTGCGTGGACGGCGCCGCCATCCGCAGGATCTCCTCGACCGCGCCCTGCACGAGTCCCTTCGGGTCGGCCTGGAGCTTCTTGCGCTCCTCGGGATGGGTGAGCAGCAGCAGCGTCCCGAGGTCCAGCCGGGTCACCGTGGTCTCGTGCCCGGCGAACAGCAGACCGGCGGCCATCCGGGCGATCTCGTCGTCGGCCAGGCCCTCCTTCTCCTGTACGGCGACGAGGTCCGAGAACACGTCCTCGCCCGGGGTCCTGCGCTTCACCTCGATGAGGCCGCGCATGTAGCCGTGCAGCTCGCCCCAGGACGCCTTGGCCTTCTCCACGTCCGTCAGGCTGGTGGCACCCGCCGACATCCGGCGGAACTCCTCGCGGTCCTCGCCGGGCACGCCCAGCAGCTGGCAGATGACCAGCACGGGCAGCGGGAAGGACAGCGCCTCGTGGAAGTCCCCGGGGTTCGGGCCCTTCTCCAGACCGTCCAGCAGCTGGTCGATGAGCTGCTGGACGCCGCCCTGGAGCTTCTGCACCCGGCGCGCCGAGAAGGCCGGGGCCAGCAGCCGGCGCAGCTTCGTACGGGTGGGCACCTCGTCCTCGGGCTTGCCCAGCGGGCCGGTCAGCACAGCGGCGTTGGCCACGCGGGAGGCCGTCTCCGGCGCGTGGTGGGAGCGGCCCAGGCGGGAGTCGTTGAGGAGCTGCTTGACCTCGCCGTAGCGGGTGACGAGCCAGGCCTCGTCGCCTGCCGAGGTGGTCACGCGGACCACCGGCGACTCGGTGCGCAGCGAGCGGAACTTCGGGGCGATGCCGTTGACATCGTCGGGATCACGGTCGAAGGGAAGGCGCGGCAGGTCCTGGATCTGGGTCACGATCGTGCTCCTCGGTGGTGTGGCGATACGCCCGTCGTCGCCGAAGGCTAGGAGGAGCTTCTAAAGCAGCCTTAAACCGCCGGGTGGCCGCGTCAGCGCGATGCCTGCTCCACCGCGGGGGCCAACAGGTCCAGGGTCCGGGCGAAGAGGTCGTCCAGGTCCGGCTCCCCGTCCTGGTCCACCCAGAAGCGCAGGGTCTCGGCCACCGCGCCCCCGATCGCCGCCGCCAGCACCCGCGTCCGGTACCCCTCCGGCGCGTCGGGATCGGTCCCGTCCCGGGCCGCCAGCAACCGGGCCAGCTCGCGCAGCCCCTCCTGGGTGCGCTGGGCGTTGAGGGCCCGCAACTCCGGTACCCGGTTGATCATGCGCAACCGGGTCAGCAGCTCCGCACGGCCCTCGTCGAAGGCCCCGCTCGCGCGTACACCGGCCAGCATGACCCGCAGCCCGGCCAGCAGGGAACCGCCCTCGGGCAGACCTCCGTCCGCGAAGTGGAGCGGGTGCGCGCCGGGGGACGCCGCCGCCTCCGGCCCGCCGTCGTGGACCCCGGACAGGATCACGTCCTCCTTGGAGGAGTAGTAACGGTAGAAGGTCGTCGTGGACACCTCCGCCGCGGCGGCGATCTCCTCGACCGTCGTCGCCCGGTATCCACGCTCCTCGAACAGGCGCAGCGTCTCCCGCTGGATCGCCTGCCTGACCTTGAGCTTCTTCATCTCCCGCAGCCCCACGTCCACATCATGCTGCAAGCGCCACGAAAGAGCCGCACAAGGGCCGCCTGGGAAGGTGCCCCGTACCCTCCAAGGCTCTTCTGAAAGCGGGCGCACAGGATGAAAGTGGACAACGTGTACCTGGCCGGGATCGGCAGCTGGATACCTGACCGGGTCAGCGTCGACGAGGCCATCGAAAAGGGCTGGTACGACGAGACCCTGCGGGCGTCCAGTGGCATGATCTCGGTCGCGGTCGCCGGGGACGTGCCCGCCCCCGACATGGCCGTCGCCGCGGCCGAGGAGGCCCTCAAACGCTCCGGGCACGAGCCGGAGGAGATCGCGGCGCTCATCCACACGCCCGTCTTCCACCAGGGCCCCGACATCTGGTCGGCCCCCCATTACATCCTGCACCGCACGGTGAACCGGCCCGTGCCCGCCCTGGAACTGCGCCAGGGCTGCCTCGGCATGATCACCTCGCTGCGGTTCGCCGCCACCATGCTGACCGCCGACCCGGCCGCCGACGCCGTTCTGATCACCGCCGGCGACAACTTCTCCACCCCGGGCCTGGACCGCTGGCGGGTCAGCTCGAACTACGTACTCGGCGACGCGGGCTCCGCCGCCGTGCTCTCCCGGCGGGAGGGCTTCGCCAAGCTGCTGTCCGTCACCTCGATCTCCATTCCGGAGGCCGAGGTCCTGCACCGCGGTGGCGACCCCCTCTTCCCGCCGAGCATCACCCTGGGCCGCCCGCTCGACCTGGAGGCCCGCACCGACCACATCCGCGCCCAGTGGATGCAGGGCGTGGCCCCGCCCGTCTTCCACCTCGGTGACATCGTCTGCGAGGCCGTCACCGCCGCCCTCACGGACGCCGGCCGGACCCTCGACGACATCACGCGCGTCGCGCACAGCGCCGTCGCCTTCGACCAGATCCGGAACGGCTTCCTCGAACCGCTGGGCATCGAGGAGTCCCGCGGCACCTGGGAGTTCAACCGCCGCGTGGGCCACTCCGGCGGCACGGACCAGATCGTCGGCCTGGAGCACCTGCTGGCCTCCGGCGAACTGCGCCCCGGCGACCACGTCCTGCTGCTCGCGGCCGCCGTCGGCATGGAAGTGGGCTGCGCCGTACTGGAGATCGTCGACATCCCGTAGTCCCGACCGGAGAGAAGGAAGGCCCCACCATGAGCCCGACCACCACCGCACCCACCGCCGACGAGATCCGCGAGGCCGTCGCCGAACTCGTCGGCTTCCACGCCAGGGACATCGCCGACGACGCCAACCTCATCGCCCTCGGCCTCAAATCACTGCACATCATGCAGCTCATCAACGTCTGGCGGCGCGCCGGCCTGACCGTCTCCTTCAAGGAACTCGCGGACGAACCCACCGTGGCCGCGTGGGCGCGCACGTTCTCCTGATGTGACGCATGCATGGTGAAGGGCCGGGGCACACCGCCTCGGCCCTTCACCATGCGGGGGTCCCGGAGGGTGAAACCGCCCTCAGGCCCTCGGCGTCCCGAACCACTGCTCCAGCACCGGCCGCAGACTGGCATCGCCCGGCTCACCGGCCCACGCCACATGCCCGTCCGGCCGTACGAGCACAGCGGACGCCCCGATCTCCGCGACCGGCTCGGCCGCCACCAGGTCGACGCGGTCCGCCCACGCCGCGACCGGGTTCGCCGCGTCCCCGGAGCCCGTCAGGTCCAGGAACACGCCCCGCCCGGCGTGCAGCGCCGACGCCACACTGCCGGCGCCGTCCGCCGTCACGAGCGGCACGTGCGGCAGCCGGCGCCCCACGGGCGCGGCCGCGCCCTCCGGCGCATAGCTCACGTCCAGCCCCGTGGACAGCTCCAGCAGGTAGCGGTTCGCGTCCGGGAACTTCAGCAGCTCCGCCATCAGCGCCCGCACCGGCGCCACCTTCTCCACCGGGTGGATCAGGGCCAGCTGGGTGTCGGTCGCGGCAGCCGCGCGCAGACCCTGCGGGCGCCGCTCCGCCGTGTACGTGTCGAGCAGGTTGGGCGGGGCCCAGCCGAGCAGGTCGGCCGCGAGCTTCCAGCCCAGGTTGACCGCGTCCTGGAGCACCAGATTCATGCGCAGCCCGGCCAGCGGGTAGAACGTGTGCGCCGCGTCGCCCACGAGGAAGATCCGCTCGGCCTGATACGTCTCCGCGACGCGCGACGGGCCGCCGTAGCGGCGGAGCCACCGCACCGGGACATCCGGGAACGGCGTGTCGTTGAGCCGCTCGATGGCCCGGCGCAGCTCGCCCGCCGTCGGCTCCACCGACGGACCCGGCAGGTCCGTGTCGAACTCCGCGGTGATCACCCGAGTGACCCCCGGCTCCACGGGCACCGACGAGTAGAGCCCGCCCACCGGGCAGAACCGGGCGCCGCGGTGGATCTCCGGCAGGTCCTGGATGTCGATCTCCACGTCCGCGACCAGACCGCAACTCACCGGCCCGGCACCGGAGAAGGTGATCCCGGCCAGTGCGCGGACCACGCTGTCCTCGCCGTCGGCGCCCACCAGGTAGCTGCCGCGCAGCTCGTACGTCTCCTCACCGGCGCGGACCGTGACGCCGACCCCGAACTCGTCCTGGGTGCAGCCCGCCAGCTCGTGCCCGTAGCGGATCTCGGCGCCACGCTTGAGCGCGTGCCGCTCCAACTCCTTCTCCAGGTACTCCTGAGCGAGCAGCAGGGCCGGCTGGTGGCGCCCTTCGAGCGGAGTCATGTCGAGCCACAGCAGGGAGAAATGGGTTCCCTGGACCGGCGTGGTGTGTTTCTCCAGACCCTCCAACAGGCCCCGCTGATCCAGTAGTTCCACGACGGTGGTGTTGACGGCCTGGCCCACGGACCGGCCGCTGCGGGACGGCAGCCGCTCCAGCACGATGCTGTCGATGCCCCACAGTCCGAGCTCGTGGGCGAGCATCAGCCCTGCGGGCCCGCCACCCGCGATGATTACGGGATCGGACATATCCTGTTCCTCCGGTTTCTGGTGCGGTACGTGGTGCCTGATGCGCGGCCCCGGGCCCGCGACGGACCCGGGGCCGCGCGGCCTCAGGCGATGCCGAGCTCGTTGTCGATGAGGTCGAAGATCTCGTCGTCCGTCGCCACGGAGATCCGCTCGGCGGCCCCCTCGTCCTCGCTCGCGGGTCCGGACCCGCCGTGCTCCTCCAGCCGCAGCAGGAAGTCCTGCAGTCGGGCTGTCAGCCGGGCCACGGCTGCCGGAGACGGCTCGGTCGAACCCAACGCGCCCTGGACCACGTCGAGTTCGCTGACAATGCCTGCGAAGACGTCCCGCTCCGGGGGAGCGAGCAGTTCGTCCAGGTGCGCGGTCAGCGCGCCGGGGGTGGGGTGGTCGAAGATCAGGGTCGGGGTGAGGCGTCGGCCGGTGGCGGCGCCGAGCCGGTTGCGCAGTTCGACGGCGGACAGCGAGTCGAAGCCGAGCGACTGGAACAGCCGGTCCGGTCCCACGCTGTCTGCCGACGAGTGACCGAGCACGGCCGCGACATGCTCAGCCACCAGCTCCGCAAGCCGCTTCCGCCGCTCCTGGGCCGACAGGGGAGCGAGCCTTTCGGCCAGCGGGACCTCCCCCGCACCCCCACCCGATGAACGGCCGGCGGCACGCGCCACGGGGCGCGGCCGCGCCTGCCGTACCAGGGCGCTGAACAGCGGATCCAGCAGGCCCGCCCGCGCCCGCTCGGCGAGTGTCGCCGGATCGAGCCCCATCGCCACGGACACGGGCTGGCGCAGCCCCAGCGCCGCGTCGAAGCGGGCCAGGCCGTCGGCGGAGGTCAGCGCGGTCACACCGGTACGGGCCAGCCGGGCCAGCGCCGTCTCGTCCAGCTGCCCCGTCATCGTGCTCGCTTGGTCCCAGAGTCCCCAGGCGAGGGAGGTGGCGGGGAGTCCTTGGGTGTGGCGGTGGGTGGCGAGGGCGTCGAGGAAGGTGTTGGCGGCGGC
>NZ_JBFAUP010000046.1:0-14036 GCF_040679335.1 Streptomyces sp. NPDC052299
GCCGCCGCCAACACCTTCCTCGACGCCCTCGCCACCCACCGCCACACCCAAGGACTCCCCGCCACCTCCCTCGCCTGGGGACTCTGGGACCAAGCAGGCGGCATGGGCGGCACCCTCGCCCAGGCCGACCTGGACCGGCTCGCCGACACCGGCACCGCAGCCATCACCGCCGAGCAGGGCCTCGCCGCCTTCGATGCCGCGCTCGGCCACCACCGGCCCGCCCTCCTTGCCGTGCCGATGAACACCGCCGCCCTCCGGGCCCGGGCCAAGAGCGGCTCACTCGCCCCGCTCCTGCGCGGCCTGGTCCGTACGCCGGTACGCCGAGCCGCCGCTGCCGCCCGGGCCGGGGCGGCCGGTGCCACCTCGCTCGCCCAGCGGCTCGCCACGCTCTCGGCCGCCGAGCAGGACCGGCTGCTGCTGGACCTGGTCCGGGAGGAGGTGGCCGCGGTGCTCGGCCGGTCCGACGCCGCAGTGCTGGACCCGAGCAGGACCTTCACCACCCTCGGCTTCGACTCGCTGTCCGCCGTCGAACTGCGCAACCGGCTCGGCGCCGCCACCGGCCGACGCCTCACCCCGACCCTGATCTTCGACCACCCCACCCCCGGCGCGCTCGCCACCCACCTGCGCGACACGCTGCTCGGCACGCAGGCCGCGGCCCCGGCGCCCACCACCGCGGCCACAGCGGGTGCCGGTGCCGACGACGCCATCGCCATCGTCTCCATGGGCTGCCGCTTCCCCGGCGGGATCACCACCCCGGAAGACCTCTGGCAGCTCGTGAAGGGCGGCGTGGACACCGTCGGCGGCTTCCCGGAGAACCGCGGCTGGGACCTCGACGGCCTCTATGACCCCGACCCGGAGGCCACCGGCACCTCGTACACCCGGCAGGGCGCCTTCCTGCGCGACGCCGACACCTTCGACGCCGACTTCTTCGGCATCAACCCGCGTGAGGCGCTGGCCATGGACCCGCAGCAACGCCTGCTGCTGGAGACGGCCTGGGAGACGCTCGAACGCGCCGGGATCGACCCGGACCGGCTGCGCGGCAGCGACACCGGAGTCTTCGCGGGCGTCATCACGGGTGACTACGTGACCCGGCTGGACCGGCTCCCCGAGGGCCTGGAGGGTTACGTCTCCACCGGCACCACCACCAGCGTCGCCTCCGGCCGGGTCTCCTACGCCCTCGGCCTGGAGGGCCCGGCGCTGACCGTGGACACGGCCTGCTCCTCCTCCCTGGTCGCCCTGCATCTGGCGGCCCAGGCGCTGCGACGGGGCGAGTGCTCGCTCGCCCTGGCCGGCGGTGCGACGGTGATGGCGGGACCCATCAACTTCGTGGAGTTCTCGCGCCAGCGCGCCCTGTCGCCCGACGGCCGCTGCAAGGCGTTCTCCTCCACGGCCGACGGCACCGGATGGGGCGAGGGCGTGGGCCTGGTCCTGCTGGAGCGGCTGTCCGACGCACAGGCCAACGGGCATCAGGTGCTGGCCGTCCTCCGGGGTTCGGCGACGAACCAGGACGGTGCCAGCAACGGTCTGACCGCCCCCAGCGGTCCCTCGCAGCAGCGGGTGATCCGGCAGGCCCTCGCCGACGCGGGCCTGACCGGCGCCGACGTCGACGTCGTGGACGCGCACGGCACGGGCACCAAGCTCGGTGACCCGATCGAGGCGCAGGCCCTGATCGCCACCTACGGGCAGGAGCGGGCCCCCGAACAGCCCCTGTGGCTCGGCTCGTTGAAGTCCAACATCGGGCACACCCTGGCCGCTGCCGGTGTCGCCGGCGTCATCAAGATGGTGCAGGCCATGCGGCACGGGGTGCTGCCCCGCACGCTGCACGTGGACGAACCGACCCCGCACGTCGACTGGGAGGCCGGCGCGGTCGCGCTGCTGACCCGGGAACAGCCGTGGCCCGAGCTGGACCGCCCGCGCCGCGCGGCCGTCTCGTCCTTCGGCTTCAGCGGTACGAACGCCCACGTCATCCTGGAACAGGCTCCGGAGGTTCCGGCGCCGGACGAGCCCGCCGTGCCCGTGGCCGAGGGGGTCGCGCCGTGGGTGATCGCGGCGAAGAACCCGGCCGCTCTACGGGACCAGGCCGCGCGGCTCGCGGCGTTCGCCGACAGCCACCCGGAGGCGGCGGCGTCCGAGGTGGGTGCCGCACTGGTGGCCACGCGTACGCCCTTCGCGCACCGGGCGGTCGCCGTCGGCAAGGACCGCGGGGAACTGCTGCGGTCAGTACGCGAACTGGCCGCCGGCGACCAGTCCGCCGGTGCCGTGACCGGTGAGGTCGCGGGCGGTAAGACCGTGTTCGTGTTCCCGGGTCAGGGTTCGCAGTGGATCGGCATGGCGGCGGGTCTGTTCGAGGCGTCGCCTGCGTTCCGGGCGCGGCTTGAGGAGTGTGCGCGGGCGCTGTCCGCGTACACGGACTGGGATCTGCTGCCGGTGCTGCTGGAAGGCGATCCGGACGGTCTGCTGGACCGGGTGGACGTGATCCAGCCCGCGTTGTGGGCGGTGATGGTGTCCCTGGCCGAGGCGTGGCGCTCCTACGGGGTCGTGCCGGACGCGGTCGTGGGTCACTCGCAGGGCGAGATCGCGGCGGCTGTCGTGTCCGGTGGGCTGTCCTTGGAGGACGGTGCCCTGGTGGTGGCGTTGCGGAGCCGGGCCATCATCGCTCTGGCCGGCCGGGGCGGCATGCTCTCGGTCGCGCTGCCCGCCGACGCGGTCCGCTCGTACCTGACGCGGTGGCCGGACGACCTGAGCGTGGCCACGGTCAACGGCCCCTCCTCCACGGTCGTTTCGGGCACGGACAGTGCCCTGGACGAACTCGTCGCGGTGCTTCGCGCGGACGGGGTGCGCTCGCGCCGTATCGCCGTGGACTACGCCTCGCACTCCCCTCACGTGGAGTCGATCAAGGAGGAGCTGGCGCGACTTCTGGCACCGGTTGTTCCCCGGGTGCCGGAGATCCCGTTCTATTCGACCGTTACGAACGAGGTGGTCGACAGCGCGGCACTGGACGCCGAGTACTGGTACCGGAACCTGCGGCAGACGGTCGAGTTCGAGAAGACGACCCGGGCCCTGCTCGCGGACGGCTTCACCACGTTCATCGAATCGAGCGCTCACCCCGTCCTGACGATCGGTCTTCAGGAGACCTTCGAGGCCGCCGGTGCGGTCTCGGCGCTCGCGGTGCCGTCGCTGCGCCGGGACGAGGGCGGTCTTGAGCGGTTCCTGCTGTCCCTCGGCCAGGCATGGGCCCACGGCGTCCCCGTCGACTGGACCACAGCCCTCCCCGACCCCCAGCACCCGCTCGACCTGCCTACCTATCCCTTCCAGCGCGTCCGCTACTGGCTCGAGTCCACCCCCGCCAACGGTGACGTGTCCACCGCCGGTCTCGCCGCCACCACGCACCCCCTTCTCGGGGCGGCCGTGGCCGTGGCCGGGTCGGAGACGGTGCTGTTCACCGGCCGGCTCTCCCTGGCCACCCACCCGTGGCTCGCCGACCACACGGTCGCCGGCACGGTCCTGCTGCCCGGAGCGGCCTTCGCCGACCTCGCCCTGTTCGCCGCGGCCCAGCTCGACGCGGGCGTCGTCAACGACCTGGTGCTGCACGCCCCGCTCGCCCTCCCGGCGACCGGAGCCGTGCAGATACAGCTCACCGTCCACGGTCCGGATGCCTCCGGCCACCGCGAACTCTCCGTCCACGCCCGCCCCGACACCTCCTCCGACGCCGATGCCGCCGAGTGGACCCTGCACGCCCAGGGCCTCCTCCTCGCCGAGGCGCCCGCTCACCCGGCACCCGCGGGCTCCGACTGGCCGCCGGCCGACGCCACTCCGGTGGACCTCGCCGACGCCTACGGGCGGCTCGCCGACCAGGGGTACGAGTACGGTCCCGCCTTCCAGGGCCTGACCGCTCTGTGGCAGAGCGGCGGAACGCTGTACGCCGAGGTCGAACTCGCCCCCGGCACCGCCACCGCCGGGCACGCCCTGCACCCGGCGCTCCTCGACTCGGCCCTGCACCCGCTGGTCGTGACCGCCCTGGCCGAGGCCGGCGACGACGGCCTCCGGCTGCGCGTCCCGTACTCCTGGACCGGGCTGACGGCCTCCGCCACCTCGCCGTCTGCGCTGCGGGTGACGCTCGAACCGACCGGGCACGACACCGTCCGGCTGCGCTTCACCGACGCCTCGGGTGCTCCGCTCGGCGGTGTCGACACGCTCACCGTGCGGCCCGCCGACCAGGCCGCCCTCGCCGCGCTGCGCACCGACCGGCTGCCCCTGCACCACGTGCGCTGGGAGCCCGTCGAGCTGCCCCTCACCGAGAGCACCCCCGACCGGGCCGTGTGGCTCGGCGCCGACCCGGCGGGGCTCCGCGGCGCGCTCGGCATCGCCCAGGAACCGTATGACGACATACGGGTCCTCGCGGCGGCCGTCGCCGGAGGCGGCACCGCGCCGCAGTACATCCTGACGGCCCCGCCCGCCGACACCGATCCGGGCACGGCCGTGCACCGGCTGCTGGAACTCGTCCAGTACTGGCTCGCCGAGGACGGCCTGGGCGGGAGCACACTCGTCCTCCTCAGCCGCGGAGCCACCGACGGAACGGACCCGGTGGCGGCGGCCATGTGGGGGCTGCTCAGGGTCGTCGGCTCCGAGAACCCGGGCCGCGTCGTCCTGATCGACACGGGCACCGAATCGGCCACCGACGCCGCACGCGCCACGCTGTCCGCCCTCGCCGCGGGGGAGCCCGAACTGCTCCTGAGCGGCGGTGCGGCGGCCCGCCCGCGGATCGCCCCGACCCGTCCGGACCACGCTGCCGCAGCCATCCGGTTCACCCCGCAAGGCACGGTCCTGGTCACCGGCGGCACCGGTGCGCTCGGCGCGCTCTTCGCCCGCCACCTGGTCACCGCGTACGGAGTCCGCCACCTGCTGCTCGCCGGCCGGCGCGGAGCACAGGCCCCCGGGGCCGACTCGCTGCGGGCCGAACTCGAAGCGCTCGGCGCGACCGTCACCCTGGCCGCCTGCGACACCTCCGACCGGGACGCGCTCGCCGCCCTCCTGGCCGCCGTACCCACCGACCACCCCCTCACCGCGGTGGTCCACAGCGCGGGCGTCCTCGACGACGGCATCGTGCAGGGGCTCACCCGCGAACGCTTCGCGGCCGTGTGGCGGCCCAAGGCCGACGCCGCGCGCCACCTGCACGAGCTGACCGCAGGCATGGAACTGGACGCCTTCGTCCTCTTCTCCTCGCTCGCCGGCCAAGCCGGCAACGCCGGTCAGGCCAACTACGCGGCCGCCAACGCCTACCTCGACGCCCTCGCCGAACAGCGCCGCACCCAGGGGCTGCCCGCGGTCTCCCTGGTCTGGGGCCTGTGGGGCGAGACCTCGGGCGAAGGCGCCGGGCTGGCCGCCCGCCTCGACGCGGCGGGCCTGGCCCGGGCCGGACGCGGCGGCCTGCTGCCGCTGTCCGCAGCCGAAGGGCTCGGACTGTTCGACGCGGCCCTCGCCGACCCGGCCCCGGTGCCGATCGTGGCCCGCTTCGACGCGGCGGCACTGCGCGCCCAGGCCGATGCGGACACCCTGCCGGACCGGCTGCGCGGCCTGGTCCGTACGCCCGCCCGCCGCTCCGGCGGTGCGCAGGCCCCGGCCGAGACCAGGCTCACCGACCGGCTGGCCGGCCTGGCCCGCCCCGCACAGGAGGAAATCGTCCGGGAGCTGGTCCGTACGACCGTCGCGGTCGTGCTCGGCCACGCCGACACGGCCCGGATCGAGGACGACCTGTCCTTCAAGTCCCTCGGCTTCGACTCGCTGACCGCCGTCGAACTGCGCAACCGGCTCGGCGCGGCCACCGGCCTCGCCCTGCCCTCCACCCTCGTCTTCGACCACCCGAACCCCCGCGAACTCACCGAGTACATCCACAAGCTGGCCGAACCCGCCGTCGACAGGCAGCCCGTACTCGCCGACCTCGACCGGCTCGAAGCCTCACTCGTGGGCCTGGCCGCCGACGCCGCCGGCGACGAGCTGCGCCGCACCGTCGCGGCCCGGATGGAGGAGCTGCTTGCCGGCTGGGCGGCAGCGGCGGGCGACGCGGCGGCCCAGGTCGGCGCCGCCGACATCGAGTCCGCCTCCGCGACCGAGCTCCTCGACCTGATCGACCAGGAGTTCGGCGGGGGCCTCTAGCTCCCGAGCCCCCTGTCCGGCCGCAGCACCCGAACCGACCGACCCCTCACCACAGAACGGAACCGGAACCCCATGACCAGCCTCAGCACCTGGAAAGAGCTCATCGCCGGCGACACCGACGAGGTCGTCCTCGCCGTCGACTTCGACGCGACCGGCCGTGGCGAGGCCCGTTTCAGCGACTTCGTCCCGCTCCTCGGAACCGGCTTCACCGTCTGGGAGACCCTTCCCGCCGCCGTGGCCTCCCGCCCCGACCTGCCCGCCGACGCGTACGTCAAGCAGTGGGTCGACGAGGTCCGCACCAGCGGCAAGCGGGTCAAGGCCGTCCTGGCGTTCTGCGCGGGCAGCGTCTACGCGGCCGCCATCGCCGAGGAGGTCGAGAAGTGGCAGGGCTCCTTCCCGCGGACGATCCTCTTCGACCCGGAGCGGGCCGCGGCCGCCAGCATGTACTGGCAGTTCCACAAGGCCGTCGGCCAGATGGAACCCGCAGTCGGCGCAGCCGAGGTCGGCCGCGTCCAGGACTCGGCACAGCGCGCCCAGGAGACCTGCGTGAGCCTCGGCGACCTCGCCCGCCGGCTCCTCCTGCTCTACCACGCCCTCGCCCAGACGGCCTGCGACAAGCTCGGCCTGGACGACCGGCGCCGTGCGGAGATGACGGAGACCGCGGGCGCGTTCCTCACCTACCTCTCGACCGCCGAGCAGATCGAACCGGCGGCCGCCTGGCTGCGCTCCACGGCCATCACCTCCGCCACCGCGACCAGCGGACTCAACGGGTTCCGCCTGCTCAACCCGGACCACGAGGCCGCCCTCGTCGCGGACGAGCTCCGCTTCGACACCCCGCACGTGGAACTCCTCAGCAGCCCCGTGGTCGCCCAGGCCGTCACCGAGCTCCTGCTCGCCTCCTGACCCCGCGCGCACGGCCGGCCGTACTCCCTCTCCCAGGTCACAGACAGGAATCCGGAATGCTCACCTCAGCCCAGACCCCGGGGAACGGCCCGGCCCACGCCGTACTCACGGCGGCCAGCCGCAAGGAGCAGGCGCTGTGGCTCCTCGAAAAGCTCGTCCCCTCCGGCGCCGTCAACAACCTCTCGGTCGTCTTCACCACCGAGGAACCGCTCGGGGAGTGGGAGCTGCAACAGACCCTGGACGCCCTGGTACGGAGGCACCCGGCGCTGCGTACCGTCTTCCACGGCACGGACGGCGGACTCGTCAAGCAGACCGTCCCGGCCGACCGGTTCGCCGCCACCGTCAGCACCATGACGGTCGCGGCCGGCGGCACCGACGCGGCGGTGAACGCGCTCGTCGCCCGGCCCTTCACGTTCGACGGGCAGCCGCTGCTGCGCGCCGGGCACCTCCAGGGGCCGGAGGGGGACGTCTTCTGCCTGGTCGTCCACCACATCGTCTTCGACACCGTCTCCGCCGCGATCCTGCTCGACGAGTTCACCCGCGTCTACGAGGCCGTCGCCGCCGGTCTCGACGTGCCCGAGGACCTTGCCGCCCCCCAGCCGGCCCTCGCCACCGCCGCCCCCACCGACGAAAGCCTCGCCTACTGGCGCGAGCACCTGAGGGACTTCGACCCCTCGGCCCTCGGACTGGACTGCGGCACCGAGGACCGGCCCGACCCCACGCTGACCGGCGACTCGGTCCTGCACACCCTGTCCGCCGAGGCCCACGAGGCCGTCCGCCGCCTCCAGCGGGAAGTGCGCGCCCCCGAAGCCGTCGTCCTCCTCGCCGCCTACTACCTGCTGCTCGCGCGGCACGGCGCCGGCCCCGACCTCGTGGTCGGCTCGCCCGCCAACGTCCGCCCCGCCCACGCCGCCGGAACCGTCGGCTACCACGTCAACACCCTGCCCCTGCGCGCCCGGGTCGACCTGGGCGTCGGCTTCCGGACCCTCGCCGCGGAGTCCCGGGAAGCCTTCTTCGGCGCCATCACCCACGCCGACGTGCCGGTGGACGTCCTGCTTCCGGAGATCGAGCACACCGGCGCGACCTGGCGCAACACCGTCTTCCGGCACCTGTTCAACTACGTGCCCAACGCCGGGCAGACCAGCTTCGAGATCGACGGCGTCCCCGCCCGGCGGCTGCTCGTCGAGAACGGCTACAGCAAGTTCGACCTGGAGTTCTTCTTCCTCGCCTCGCCCGAGGAGATCCGCATCCGAGGCGTCTTCTACACCGAGGTCCTCTCCCGCGACGACACCGAATTCCTGCTGGAACGCTACGACGCCCTGCTCGTCGCCCTGGGACAGGACCCCGACCGCCCGCTCGGCGAACTGCCCCTGCACGGCCCTCGGGACCGGACCGTCATCGACGCCGCCAACGCCACCGGCACCGAGGTCGCACCCGCCACCCTGCTGGAGGCCGTCGCCGCAACGGTCGCCGCCACTCCCGGCGCCGTCGCCGTCGAGGACGGCGAACACACCACGACCTACCAGCAGCTGTGGGACACCGCGCTCGCCGACCGGGACCTGCTGCGCGCCGCCGGAGCCCGCCCCGGCGACATCGTCGCGCTCGCCGCCCGGCGCGGCCCGCAACTCGCCGCCGCCGTCCTCGGAGCATGGCTGGCGGGCACCGCCTACCTCGCCCTGGACCCGGACCACCCGGCCCAGCGCACCGCCTACCTGCTGGAGGACTCCGGCGCCTCCGTGGTCCTCGCCGCACCCGGCATCGACGTGGCCGCCGGGGCCGCCGTCCGCGTGGAACCCATGGCGGCCGTGGCCCCCGTCACGCCCCCGCGAGGCGCGCACCGGCCCGTCGAAGAGCCGGTGGGCCTCCCCGGCCCCGACGCCACCGCCTTCCTCATCTACACCTCGGGCTCCACCGGCAAGCCCAAGGGCACCGTCATCACCCACCGGGGCGTTGCCAACGTCATCCACCACTTCCGCCACGAACTGGGCGCCGGTGCCGCCGACGTGACGCTGTGGCTGACCACCTTCACCTTCGACATCTCCGCCCTGGAACTCTTCCTCCCCCTCGTCACCGGCGGCCGGATCGCCGTCGCCCCCGAAGCGGCCCGCAGCGACGGCCAGGCCCTCCTCGACGTCCTCGAACGCCACGACGTCGGCATCATCCAGGCCACCCCCACCACCTGGCGGCTCATCGCGGACAAGGCGGGCCACCGGCTGGCCGGCCGGCGCGGCGTCACCGGCGGCGAACCGATGCCGCCCGCGCTCGCCCGCCGCATCACCGCCGCCGGCTGCACCCTGCGCAACGCCTACGCCCCCTCCGAGACCACCATCTACTCCACCTGTGGCACCGTCCCCGACGGCGCCACCGCCATCGACATCGGCCGCCCCATGAACAACACCCGGGCCTTCATCACCGACCCGGACGGGCGCGAACTGCCCGTCGGCGTCCGCGGCGAACTGTGCATCGCCGGCACCGGGGTCGCCCTCGGCTACCACGGCCGCCCCGAGCTGACCGCCGAACGCTTCGCCACCCACCCCGAACACGGCCGCTACTACCGCACCGGCGACCTCGCCTGCTGGCTCCCCGACGGGCGCCTCGCCCTGCACGGCCGCGCCGACCGCCAGGTCAAGCTGCGCGGCAACCGCATCGAGCTCGGCGAGGTGGAAGCCGTACTCCTGGAACACCCGCAGGTGCGCGGGGCGGCCGTCGTCGTCGACGACGACGCCCCCGGCGGTCCGCTGCTCGTCGCCTTCGTCGAGCCCGCCCAGGACCCCGGCCCGACCGCCCTCGCCGACCTGCTGTGGGAACACGCCCGGGCCGGCCTGCCCGGCGCCGCCGTCCCCCAGGAATTCCTGGCCGTCGACACGTTCCCGACCACCGTCAGCCAGAAGACCGACTACCTGGCCCTCAAGAACCTCGCCGGCCGGCTCCGCAGCGAACGGGGCGCGGACACCGGCGGCACCGCCCACCAGGGCGACGAGCTCACCGCCGCGCTCATCGCCCTCTGGCAGCAGCTCCTGGAACGCACGGACGTCGACGCCGACGCCAACTTCTTCGCACACGGCGGCCACTCGCTGCTCGGCGCCCAGCTCGTCCAACGGGTCGAGGACACCACCGGAACGACCCTCGCCATGGCCGACCTGTACGCCGACCCGACACCCGCCCGGCTCGCGGCCCGCATCCGCAAGACGAACAACCAGTGACGCACCACCCACCAGGGAAGGGGGAGACATGACGACCGCGACCGGCGAAGACGCCAGGCTGCTCGACTACCTCAAGCGGATGACGATCGATCTGCGCGAGGCCCGGCAGCACATCAAGGACCTGGAGGACCGGCACCACGAGCCGATCGCCGTCGTCGGCATGGCCTGCGCCTACCCGGGGGGCGTCACCGGGCCCGAGGACCTGTGGGAGCTGGTCGCCTCCGGCACCGACGCCGTCGGAGACTTTCCGGCCGACCGGGGCTGGGACCTCGACGCCCTCTACGACCCCGACCCCGAGACCCCCGGCACCTGCTACACGCGCCACGGCGGCTTCCTGCCCGAAGCCGCCTCCTTCGACGCCGGGCTCTTCGGGATCACCCCCAAGGAAGCCCTCACCATCGACCCCCAGCAGCGACTGCTGCTCGAACACGCCTGGGCCGCCGTCGAACAGGCAGGCATCGACCCCCGGTCCCTGCGCGGCAGCCGCACCGGGGTCTTCGTCGGCGTCATGTACAACGACTACGGAGCACGGCTGAACCCCGCCCCCGAGGGCTTCGAGGGCTACATCGGCAGCGGCAGCGCCGCCAGCGTCGCCTCCGGCCGCATCTCGTACACCCTCGGCCTGCACGGTCCCGCCCTCACCGTGGACACCGCCTGCTCCTCCTCCCTGGTCTCCCTCCACCTCGCCGTCCAGTCGCTCCGCCGCGGCGAATGCGCCTCCGCACTCGCGGGCGGCGTCACGGTCATGGCCACCCCCACCGTCTTCACCGAGTTCGCCCGCCAGCGCGGGCTGAGCACGGACGGCCGCTGCCGGTCCTTCTCCGCCGAGGCCGACGGCACCGGCTGGGCCGAAGGCGTCGGCGTCCTCTACCTCGAACGCCTCTCCGACGCCCGGAAGGCCGGACACCCCGTCCTCGCCGTCATCCGAGGCAGCGCCGTCAACCAGGACGGCGCCAGCAACGGCCTGACCGCCCCCAACGGCCCCGCCCAGGAACGGGTCATCCAGGAGGCCCTGGCCGACGCCCGGCTCACCCCCGGCGAGGTCGACGCCGTCGAGGCCCACGGCACCGCGACCACCCTCGGCGACCCGGTCGAGGGCCAGGCCATCCAGGCCGCCTACGGCTCCGGACGCGAGCCGGGCCGCCCGCTGCGCCTGGGCTCCCTCAAGTCCAACATCGGGCACAGCCAGGCCGCCGCGGGCGTCGGCGGCGTCATCAAGACCGTCATGGCCCTGCGCAACCAACTCCTGCCGCGCACCCTGCACGCCGAGAACCCGACCCCCCACATCGACTGGAGCTCCGGCAGCGTCGCCCTGCTCCAGGAGCCCGTCGCCTGGCCGCGCGACCCGGCGCGTCCGCGCCGCGCCGGAGTCTCCTCCTTCGGCATCAGCGGCACCAACGCCCACGTGATCGTGGAGGAAGCCCCACAGGAGGCCCCGCAGGAAGACGCACGTCCGGCCGCGACCGGGACCACCGTCGCCTGGCCGCTCGCCGCCCGGACCCCCAAGGCGCTGCGCGACCAGGCCGCCCGCCTCGCCGCGCACCTGCACCGCACCCCCACCGCCCCCGTGGATATCGCCCACACCCTGGCCACCGGCCGCACCCCCTTCGCCCACCGGGCCGTAGCCGTCGGCAGCGAGCCCGCCCAGCTGATCCAGAGCCTGGAGAAGCTCGCCCGCGGCACCGGCGCCGCCGGACTCACCAAGGGCGCCCCCGACCCGGCCGCGAAGGCACCGCTGGCCGTGGTGTTCTCCGGGCAGGGCTCCCAGCGCCCCGGGATGGGCGGCGAGCTGTACGCCCGCTTCCCCGCGTTCGCCCAGGCCTTCGACAAGGTCTGCGCGGAACTCGACCGCCACCTCGACATCCCCCTGCGCGCGGTGCTCCTCGGCGAGGACCCGGCGGTCGACGGCGAGCTCGTCCACCAGACCGCTTACACCCAGGCGGGCATCTTCGCCGTCGAGGTGGCCCTGTACCGCCTGCTCGAACACTTCGGCGTCACCCCGGACTTCGTCTCCGGCCACTCCGTCGGCGAACTCGCGGCCGCCCACGTCGCCGGCGTCTGGTCGCTGTCCGACGCGGCGGCCCTCGTCGCCGCCCGCGGCCGCCTCATGCAGGCCCAGCCCGGGGGCGGGGCCATGCTGGCCGTCGAGGCGACCGCCGCCGAGGTGGAACCGCTCCTCGCGGGCCGGGAGCACGAGGTCTCCCTCGCCGCCGAGAACGGCCCCTCCTCCGTGGTGCTCTCCGGTGACCCCGAAGCCGTACGCGAGATCGGTGCCGCCTTCACCGCGCAGGGCCGCCGCACCAAGCTGCTCAAGGTCAGCCACGCCTTCCACTCCCCGCACATGGACGGGATGCTCGCCGAGTTCGAGGCCGTGGCCAAGCAGCTCATCCACCACCGGCCGAGCATCCCCGTGATCTCCAACCTCACCGGGGACGTCGCCGGGGACGAACTCCTCACCCCCGGCTACTGGGCCGACCACGTCCGCCGCCCCGTACGCTTCGCCTCCGGCATCCGCCGACAGGCCGAACTGGGCGTCGCCACCTTCCTGGAAGCCGGCCCGGACAGCGTCCTGACCTCGATGATCACCGAGATCCTCGCGGACACCCCCGACAGCGCCCGCGCCGGAGTCATCGCGCTGGCCCGCCGCGACCAGGACGAGTCCTCCGCCTTCCTGACCGCCCTGGCCCGCCTGCACGTCGGCGGCCGCTCCGTGCACTGGCCGGCCGCGACGGCCGGCTGCGCCCCTCGCACGGTCGCCCTTCCCCCGTACGCCTTCCAGCACCGCCGGTACTGGCTCGACGAGGTCGCGCCCCGGGTCACCGCCGGACCCGGGCGCGCCGTCACCGACGCCGCTGTGCGGGTGCCCGCGGACGAGGCCCCCGAGGACGGCGCGCAGTCCACCGCGGCCCGCCTGGCGGCGGCCCCGGCGGCGGACCGCCCCGCGCTCGTCCTGGCCGCCGTGCTGGAGGTCGCGGCCGAGGTGATGGGCCTCGACTCCCCGTCCGATGTGAACGTCGGGACCCCCCTGCTGGAACTGGGCTTCACCTCCCTGATGGCGGTCGACCTGCGCAACAAGGTCATGGAGTCGACCGGTGTCGACCTGCCCGCCACGGTCGTCTACGACCACCCCACTTTCGAAGCGCTGGCGAGCTATGTGGACTCGCTCATGAACACGGATCGAGGCTGAACCAGATGAACGAGTCCATGGCCATTGCTGTTGTCGGTATGTCGTGCCGTTTCCCGGGTGCTGAGGGTGGCCCGGGGGAGTTCTGGGAGGGGCTGGTCGGTGGGCTCGATGCGGTGGGCGAGGTGCCTTCGGACCGTTGGGACGGTGAGGGTTTCTACGATCCCGATCCGTCGGCGGCGGGGAAGTCGGTGGCTCGGCGCGCGGGGTTTTTGAGCCGGGTCGACGGTTTCGACGCGCGGTTCTTCGGTATTTCGCCGCGTGAGGCTGTGGCGATGGATCCGCAGCAGCGGTTGGTTCTGGAATTGGCGTGGGAGGCGTTCGAGGACGCCGGTGTGGTGGCGGGTTCGGTGCGGGGGTCTGCCGCGGGTGTGTTCGTGGGGGCGATGGCGGATGATTATGCGGTTCTGGCGCGTCGGGGTGGTGTGGAGGGGATTGGTGCTTTCACGTCGACGGGTCTTGCGCGGAGTGTGATCGCGAATCGGGTGTCGTTTCTGCTGGGTTTGACGGGTCCGTCGTTGGTGGTGGATTCGGGTCAGTCGTCGGCGTTGGTGGCGGTTCATCAGGCGTGTGAGGCGTTGCGTCGTGGTGAG
>NZ_JBFAUP010000047.1:0-10564 GCF_040679335.1 Streptomyces sp. NPDC052299
TCACCCCCACCCACCCCGACAGCATCACCCTCCACATCACCGACACCACCGGACAACCCGTCGCCACCATCACCTCCCTCGCACTCCGAGAGGTGGCCCCCGCCCAGCTGGGGCAGGTTCCCGGTGGCGCCGACGACGCGCTGTACCACCTGGACTGGGTCCCGGCACAGGCCGCCCAGGACACCGACGCCCGGCCGTTCGTCGTCGTCGGGGCCGGGCCCGCGTCCGTACGGGCCACCCGTCACGCGGACCTCACCGCTCTCCGCGACGCGCGGACGGACGGCGACTCCACCGATGCCCTGCTGTTCCTGAGCGCCGACGGGACGGACGACCGGTGCACGCCGGACGCCGCCCGGGCCGCCGTCCACCACGTGCTCACCGCCGTCCAGGAGTGGCTTGCCGAGGACCGGTTCGCCGACGCCCGCCTGGTCGTCGTGACGCGCGGGGCCGTCGCGACGGACTCCGCGACCGCGCCCGAGGCACCGGCGTACGCACCCGTCTGGGGTCTGCTGCGCACCGCCCAGACGGAGAACCCCGGACGCTTCGTCCTCGTGGACATGGACGAGGACCCGGCCTCCGCCGCGGCCCTGGCGGCCGCACTCGCAGGCGGCGAGGCGCAGTTCGCCCTGCGCGCGGGCAAGGTGCTCGTCCCGCGCCTCGCCCGTGCGGCGGGGCGCCCCGACATCCTGGTCCCCCCGGCCGGGGACGAGCCCTGGCACCTGGACGTCACCGCCCGCGGCACCCTGGAAGCCCTCACCCTGGTGCCCGGTGCCGAGGCGGCCGCCCCGCTCGGGCCGATGGAGGTGCGGGTCGCGGTCCGGGCCGCCGGGCTCAACTTCCGTGACGTGCTGATCGCGCTCGGCGTCTACCCGGGCGAGGCGTCCATGGGCACCGAGGGCGCCGGTGTGATCACCGAGACCGGCGCGGACGTCACCGGTCTCGCCGTCGGCGACCGGGTCACCGGCATGCTGCCCGGCTCCTTCGGACCCGTATCGGTCGTGGACCACCGGCTCGTCGTACGCATCCCCGACGCGTGGTCGTACGAGGACGCGGCCGCCATGCCCATCGTCTTCGGCACCGCCTACCACAGCCTGGTCGAACTCGCCGGACTGCGGTCCGGCGAAACCCTCCTCGTACACGCCGCCGCGGGCGGAGTCGGCATGGCGGCCGTGCAGCTCGCCCGCCACCTGGGCGCCGAGGTCTACGGCACCGCCGGCCCCGCCAAGTGGGACGCGCTGCGGGCCTCCGGCCTGGACGACGCCCACATCGCCTCCTCACGCACCCTCGACTTCGAGGACCGGTTCCGGGAGGCGACGGACGGCCGCGGCATGGACGTCGTACTCGACTGCCTGGCGCGGGAGTTCGTGGACGCCTCCCTGCGGCTGCTGCCGCGCGGCGGCCGCTTCGTGGAGATGGGCAAGACCGACATCCGCGACGCGGACGAGGTCGCCGCCGCCCATCCCGGGGTGGCCTACCAGGCGTTCGACCTGATCGAGGTCGCGCACCGGAATCCCGAGAAGTTCCGGCACATGCTGACCGAGATCGTCGCGCTCTTCGAGTCGGGCGCACTGCACCACTCGCCGGTCCGTGCCTGGGACATCCGCCGCGCCCCCGAGGCCTTCCGATTCCTGAGCCAGGCACAGAACGTCGGCAAGATCGTCCTGACCGTGCCGCCCGCACTCGATCCCGAGGGAACGGTCCTGATCACCGGCGGCACCGGTACCCTGGGCGCGCTCTTCGCCCGCCACCTGGTCACGGCGTACGGGGCCCGCCACCTCCTCCTGACCAGCCGCCGGGGTGCCGACGCCCCCGGGGCCGGCGCACTGCGGGCCGAGCTCGAAGCCCTCGGCGCGACCGTCACGCTGGCCGCCTGCGACACCGCCGACCGGGAGGCGCTCGCCGCCCTCCTGGCCGCCGTGCCCGCCGACCACCCGCTCACCGCCGTCATTCACACCGCGGGCGTCCTCGACGACGGCACGGTCACCGCACTGACCCCGGAGCGCCTGGACACCGTCCTGCGCCCCAAGGCCGACGCCGCCTGGCACCTGCACGAACTCACCCGCGACACCGACCTCGCCGCCTTCGTCCTCTTCTCCTCCGTCATGGGGGCCATCGGAGGCGCCGGCCAGGCCAACTACGCGGCCGCCAACACCTACCTCGACGCCCTCGCCGCGCACCGCCGGGCCGCCGGCCTCCCCGCCACCTCGCTGGCCTGGGGCTTCTGGGACCAGCGCAGCGAACTCACCGGTGACCTGGACGAGGCCGACCTCGCCCGCATGACGCGGGCCGGTCTGGTGCCCCTCGGCTCGTCCGAGGGCCTGGCCCTCTTCGACCGGGCGCTCGCCGACCCCGGCGCCGCCCTCGTCCCGGCCCGTCTCGACCTCGCCCGGCTGCGCACCCAGGCCGACAGCGGCTCGCTGGCGCCCGTGCTCTCCGGACTCGTCCGCGCCCGTACGGCGCGCCGTGCCGCCGCGTCGGCCGCTGCGGCCACGGGCGACCGCTTCGCCGGACTCGCCGGCAGCGACCTGGACCGGGCCCTGCTGGACCTCGTACGGACCAACGCGGCGACCGTGCTGGGGCACTCCTCCCCGGCGTCGATCCGACCCGACAGCAAGTTCAAGACGCTCGGCTTCGACTCCCTCTCCTCCGTCGAACTGCGCAACCGCCTCGGTGAGGCGACCAAGCTGCGCCTGTCGGCCACCGCCGTCTTCGACCATCCGACCCCGGACGCGATGGTCGCCCACCTGCGCGGCCTGCTCGGCGTCGAGGACACGACCGCGGCCCCGGCGGCCGTCCGCCAGGGCCCGGCGACCGCCGGCGCCGGGACCGACGACGACCCCATCGCCATCATCGGCCTCGGCTGCCGGCTGCCCGGCGGGGTGTCCTCTCCCGAGGAACTGTGGGAACTGCTCGCCGCGGGCGCCGGCACCGCCGACGACCTGCCCGACGACCGCGGCTGGGACCTGGAGGCCTTGTACGACGCCGACCCCGACCGCTCCCGCAAGAGCTACGTCCGCAAGGGCTCCTTCCTCTACGAGGCGGCCGAGTTCGACGCCGACTTCTTCGGGATCTCGCCGCGTGAGGCGCTTGCCATGGACCCGCAGCAGCGCCTGCTGCTGGAGACCGCCTGGGAGGCATTCGAACGAGCGGGCATCCCGCCGCAGTCGGTCCAGGGCAGCCAGGCCGGGGTGTTCGTAGGCGCACTTTTCCAGGAGTACGGCTCCCTCATGCACGAGGCCACGGAAGGAGTCGACGGCCTGCTGCTCACCGGCAAGACCACCAGTGTCATATCCGGCCGCCTCGCCTACTTCCTCGGTCTCGAGGGCCCCGCGATCACCGTGGACACGGCCTGCTCCTCCTCGCTGGTCGCCCTGCACCAGGCCGCGCAGTCCCTGCGCGGCGGAGAGTGCTCGCTCGCCGTCGCGGGCGGCGTCTCGGTGATGGCCACGCCCGGCATGTTCACCGAGTTCAGCCGCCAGCGCGGCCTGGCCACCGACGGCCGCATCAAGGCGTTCGCGGACGCGGCCGACGGGACGGCCTGGGGCGAGGGCGCGGGCGTCCTGCTGCTGGAGCGGCTGTCCGACGCCCAGGCCAACGGCCACCCCGTGCTCGCCCTGATCAAGGGTTCGGCGGTCAACCAGGACGGTGCGAGCAACGGGCTCAGCGCACCGAACGGTCCCTCTCAGCAGCGCGTCATCCGCCAGGCCCTGGCGAATGCCGGCCTGACGGGCACGGACGTCGACGTCGTGGACGCGCACGGCACGGGCACCAGGCTCGGCGACCCGATCGAGGCGCAGGCGCTGATCGCGACGTACGGGCAGGAACACTCGGCCGACCAGCCGCTGTGGCTCGGCTCGCTGAAGTCCAACATCGGCCACACCATGGCCGCCTCCGGCGCCGCCGGTGTCATCAAGATGGTGCTGGCCCTGCGGGAGGGAATCCTTCCGCAGACCCTGGGGGTGAACGCGCCGACGTCGCACGTGGACTGGTCCCAGGGATCGGTGGAGCTGCTGACCGAGCAGCGGCCCTGGCCCGAGGTGGACCGCCCGCGCCGTGCGGCCGTGTCGTCCTTCGGCATCTCGGGCACGAACGCGCACATGATCCTGGAGCAGGCCCCCGAGCCGGAGTCCCGGGTCGAGACGGAGGCGCCGGCGGATGTGCCGTGGGTGGTCTCCGCGAAGAGTCCGGCGGCCCTGCGTGAGCAGGCGGTGCGGCTCGCGGGCTTCGTCGAGCGCAATCCGCGGGAGTCGGTGGGTGCGGTGGCCGCCGCTCTGGTCGATTCACGTGAGCGATTCGACTACCGGGCCGTGGTGCTCGGCCGTGGGCGCGACGAGCTCCTCGCGGGCCTCGGCGCACTGGCCGGGAGTGACGCGGCCGGCTCGGTGGTGACGGGCGAGGCGGTCACGGGCCGCACGGTCTTCGTGTTCCCGGGTCAGGGTTCGCAGTGGATCGGTATGGCGGCGGGTCTGTTCGAGGCGTCGCCTGCGTTCCGGGCGCGGCTTGAGGAGTGCGCGCGGGCGCTGTCCGCGTACACGGACTGGGATCTGCTGGCGGTGCTGCTGGAGGGTGACCCGGACGGTCTGCTGGAGCGGGTGGACGTGATCCAGCCCGCGTTGTGGGCGGTGATGGTGTCCCTGGCCGAGGTGTGGCGTTCCTACGGGGTCGTGCCGGACGCGGTCGTGGGTCATTCGCAGGGCGAGATCGCGGCGGCTGTCGTGTCGGGTGCGCTGTCCTTGGAGGACGGCGCCCTGGTGGTGGCGTTGCGGAGCCGGGCGATCAAGGCTCTGGCCGGCCGGGGCGGGATGCTGTCCGTCGCGCTGCCCGCCGACGCGGTGCGTTCGTACTTGACGCGGTGGCCGGACGATCTGAGTGTGGCCACGGTCAACGGCCCGTCCTCCACGGTCGTTTCGGGCACGGACAGTGCTCTGGACGAGCTGGTCGCGGTGCTCGACGTGGAGGGCGTGCGGTCGCGGCGTATCGCGGTGGACTACGCCTCGCATTCCCCTCACGTGGAGTCGATCCAGGAGGAGCTGGCGCGGCTTCTGGCACCGGTTGTTCCCCGGGTGCCGGAGATCCCGTTCTATTCGACCGTTACGAATGAGGTGGTCGACAGCGCGGCACTGGACGCCGAGTACTGGTACCGGAACCTGCGGCAGACGGTCGAGTTCGAGAAGACGACGTGGAAGTTGCTCGCGGACGGCTTCACCACGTTCATCGAGTCCAGCGCTCACCCGGTTCTGACGATCGGTCTTCAGGAGACCTTCGAGGCGGCCGGTGCGGTCGCGGCGCTCGCGGTGCCGTCGCTGCGCCGTGACGAGGGCGGTCTTGAGCGGTTCCTGCTGTCCCTCGGCCAGGCGTGGACCCACGGCGTCCCCGTCGACTGGACTCCGCAGCTTCCCGAGGTCACCCACCCGGTCGACCTGCCCACCTACCCCTTCCAGCGTCAGCACTACTGGCTCTCCGCCTCCCACGCCGCCGCCCCCACCGTGTCCGACCTGGGCCCCGGCGCGGTCCCGCACCCGCTCCTCGGCGCGGCGGTCGAGCTGCCCGGCTCCGGATCACTGCTCTACACGGGGCGCCTCTCCCTCACGGCCCAGCCATGGCTGGGTGACGCGGAGACCCTGCCCGGTGCCACGTTCCTGGAGCTGGCCCTGCGGGCCGGCGAGGAGGCGCGCACCGGCCGGGTGGACGAACTCACGCTCCACGAACCCCTCGTCGTACCCCGCAGGGGCGGCGTGCAGCTGCGGGTCGAGGTCGGAGAGCCGGAGGACGACGGGCTGCGCAGGCTGTCCGTGCACTCCCGCCGTGAGGGCAGGGCTCCCGGCACCGCCTGGACCCGGCACGCCACGGCCGTCCTGGCCGCCGACGAGCCCGCTCCGGCGTGGGACCTCGAAGTCTGGCCGCCGCTCGACGCCGAACCGCTCGACGCGGGTTCGCTGCCCGGCGTTCGGGCGGCCTGGCGGCGGGACGGAGAGCTGTACGCCGAGATCGTCTCCGGTGAGGCGGACCGGCACGACCCGGCGGGGTACGCCCTGCATCCCGCCCTCTTGGAGGCGGCGCTCGGCTCCGCCGTCCTGACCGGACTCCCGGCCGGGGCCACCCCGGTGCGGTGGCGCGACGTCACTCTGCACGCCGTCGGCGCCACCACCCTCCGCGTGCGCGTCAGGGCCACGGTCGGCGAACCCCTCGGCGTCGCCGTCGAGATCGCGGACGGCAACGGGGCGCCCGTCGCCACCGTCGGCGGGATGCTGCTGAACGGCGGGGCCGACGACCGGGTCCGGCAGGCGGCCTCCGCCCAGCGCGGCGGGCTGTACACCGTCGACTGGACCGACGAGAAGCCCGCCCCGGCGGCCGGAGCGGCCCCGCACAGCTGGGCGGTGGTCGGCGAGGACGTCTTCCGGGCCCGCTCCGGGCTCATGGCCGCGGGCACCTATGCCGAGGCCCACCCCGGCCTGGACGCCCTGGCGGCCCGGATCGAGGCGGAGGGCGCACCCGCGCCCGATGTCGTCCTGGTCTCCGTGGCGGCCACCGCGGACGGCGACATCGCGGCCTCCGTACGCCGGGGTGTGGAGGAGGCGGCACAGCGCGTCCGCACCTGGCTCGCGGACGCCCGGTTCGCCGGCTCCCGGCTGGTGTTCCTCACCCAGGACGCCACCGCGGCCTCGGCGCCGCAGGGCGGCGACCCCGCCGCCGCGGCGGTATGGGGCCTGATCCGCGCCGCCCAGGAGACGGACCCGGACCGCTTCGTCCTGGCCGACACCGACGGGAGCAAGGCGTCGTGGCGCTCCCTGGTCAAGGCCATCGCCGCGGGCCACGACCAAATGGCCCTGCGCCGCAGCACGCTCAAGGTGCCCCGGCTCGCCCCGGCGGTCGCCGGCACCTGGCCCGCGTACGACCCCGAGGGCACGGTCCTCGTCGTCGGCCGGCAGGCCGAGCCGTACGCCCGCCGGCTGGTGGAGCGGCACGGAGTGCGGAACCTGCTGCTGGCCGGTGCGTGGGACACGGCGGATCTCGAAGCCGGGCTCACCGCAGCCGGCGCCCGGGTGACCGTGGCCCCGGTCGACCCGGCCGACCCGACGGCCCTGGCGGACGTCCTCGCGGCGATCCCCCCGGCCCACCCGGTCACCGCCGTCGTCCACGCCGTGGACGCGCCCGCGGACGCGGCCCGCACCGCGCAGGCCCTGTGCGAGGCGGCCGGGCCCGAAGCCGCGTACGTCATGCTCTCCGAGGAGGACGGAGCCTGCGGGGCCTTCCAGGAGGCATGGGCGCGGGTGCTGCGCAGCCGCGGGACCACGGCCGTGGCCCTGTCCGGCCGCCCCGGGACGGCCGGACCCGTCGACGGGGAGCTGCTGGACGCCGCGACGGCGGTCGGCGCGGCCGGAGTCGTCGTGGCCGAGCCGGACTTCGAGGCACTTGCCGCGCTCGCCGCGGCCGGCCGGCTTCCCGCCCTGTGGCGCGGCCTGGTCCGCGTACCGGCCCGGCGCACCGTCAAGGAGGGCCCGGCCGGGGCAGGCGGCTTCAAGCAGCGGCTGCTCGCCCTGGACGCCGCCGGATGCGACGCCCTGCTCCTGGACCTCGTCCGGGAACACGCGGCGAACGTGCTCGGCCACGGATCGGGCGACGCCATCGACGCCGACCGCAAGTTCCGGGACATGGGCTTCGACTCGCTCTCGGCACTCGCCCTGCGCAACGCCCTCAACGACGTCACCGCGCTGCGCATGCCGCCCGGTGTCGTCTTCGACCAGCCCACCTCGGCCGAGCTGGCCCAGCACATCAAGCAGCAGATCTTCGGCCGATAGAGAGCCGAGTCACCAAGGAGACATGGCGTGAGAGTGGAAGGCGTGTACATCGGCTCGGTCGGGGTGTTCCTGCCCCGCCGGGTGAGTGCCGAGGACGCGGTCGCGGACGGCCTCTACGACGAGGAGGTGTACAAGGCGAGCGGTCTGACCGGCACCCATGTGTCGGACGGGACACCGGCGCTCGACATGGCGGTCACCGCCGCCCGGCAGGCACTGGAACGGTCCGGCCTGGACGCCGAGGACGTCGAGTCGCACGTGCACAGCGGCGTCTACTACCAGGGGCCCGACGGGTCCTATCCGCCCGCGTACGTCCTGCGCGAACTCGGGGTCGGGCGGGTGCCGTCGCTGCACATCCGGCAGGGCTGCAACGGGATGCTCGCCGCGATGGAGGTCGCGGTCGGGCAGATGACCGGCGCCGCCGAGGTGGAGACGGTGCTGCTGACCACCGCGCAGAACTTCGCCACCCCGCTGATCGACCGCTGGCGCGGTTTCGGCGACTCCTACATCCTCGCCGACGGGGCGGCCGCGGCCGTGCTCAGCGGCGAGGACGGCTTCGCCGAGGTGCGCTCGGTCAACTCCGGGACGCTGCCGGAACTGGAGGCGTGGCACCGCGGCGACGAGTCGCTGCTGCCGCCGCAGGACGGGGCGGGCGAGCAGCTGGCCGTGGCCGAGCGGGCCGCCCTGTTCAACGAGCGGGAGATGTCGCTCTCGGAGACCGTCGAGCGGATCGGCGCCTTCGACCTCGACATCGTGCACCGCTCGCTGGTCGACGCCGGACTGAACGCCTCCGACATCGCCCGCGTCATCCCCATCAACCAGGACGGGCGCATGATCGAGTTCTCGGTCATGGCCCCCCTCGGCCTCCCGATGTCCCGCTCCAGCTGGGACTTCGGCCGCTCCGTCGGCCACGTCGGCGCCGCCGACCTGGTCATCTCCCTCGACCACCTGGTGCGCACCGGCGAGCTCGCACCCGGTGACCACGTCCTGCTGCTCTCCCAGGGACCCGGCTGGATCAGCTCCGCCGGGGTCGTAACGATCAAGGAAGTTCCCGCATGGTGACCACGACCGCCCACGTGTCCGTACCGGGCACCGAGCTCTACTACGAGAAGACCGGGACCGGGCCGCTGCTGTTCCTGATGGACGGCGGCGGTGGCGACGCGCGCCGCACCGCGGCCCTCGTCGAGCGGCTGTCCGACCGGTACACGGTCGTCACCTACGACCGGCGCGGCATGTCCCGCTCCGCCGTGGGCGACCCCGCCCCGGAACTGGGCCCGCAGGTGCACACCGAGGACCTGGCGCTGCTGATGGAGGCACTTGCGGACGGGCCCTCGCTGCTGTTCGGCCACAGCGTCGGCGGAGTCATCGGTCTCCACCTCACCGCGCGCCGGCCCGACCTGGTGTCGGTGTACGCCGCGCACGAGCCGTCCGAACTGGCCCTGCTCACGGGCGCCGACCGGGAGGCGGCCGCCGGTCTGATCGCCGCGGCCGAGAGCGACTACCGCACCTCCGGCTGGGGTCCCGCACTGGGCCACATGGCCCGGTTCAACGACATCGACGTGACCGCCCAGGACGCCGAACCGGACGTCGCACCGGCGCCCATGACCCCCGAACAGCTCGCCAACATCGAGTTCTTCCTCGCCCACGAGATCGGCTCCTACCGCCACCACCTGATGACCGACGCCGACCTCGACGCCCTCAAGTCGGGACCGGCCCGCGTCGTCCCGCTGGCCGGCCGCCCCTCCGACCGCAGCTGGTCCTACCGCTGCGCCCGGAATCTGGCGGACCGTCTGGGCACCCCGCTGGAATCCGTCCCCGGCGGCCACAACGGCCTCAAGACCCACCCCACGGGTTTCGCGGCCCGCCTCCACGAGGTCCTGACCACGTCCTGACTCCTGCCGCAAGACGACTGCCGCTCGTGGTCACCGTCCAGGTGACCACGAGCGGCAGTCGTCTTGTGCGGGGGAGGGGGAGCGCTACAGCTCGTGGCCGAGTTCGGTCGCGAGCCGCCGCACCAGATCATGGGCCGCGTCGGGGATGACGGTCCCGGGCGGGAAGACCGCGGTGGCACCCATGCCGAGGAGCGTGGGAATGTCGGCGGGGGGAATGACCCCACCCACGACGATCATCATGTCCTCCCGGCCCTCGGCCGCGAGCGCTTCACGCAGCGCGGGGACGAGGGTGAGGTGGCCGGCGGCCAGGGACGAGACGCCCACGATGTGCACGTCCGCCTCGACCGCCTGCCGGGCGACCTCGCCCGGGGTCTGGAAGAGCGGGCCGACGTCCACGTCGAAGCCCAGGTCGGCGAAGGCGGTGGAGATGACCTTCTGGCCGCGGTCGTGCCCGTCCTGGCCCATCTTGGCGACCAGGACGCGGGGACGGCGCCCTTCGGCCTCCTCGAACCGGCCGACGAGGGCGCGGGTGCGTTCGACGCGAGGTGATCCGCCCGCCTCGTGGCGGTACACACCGGAGATGGTGCGGATCTGGCCCGCGTGCCTGCCGTACACCTTCTCCAGCGCGTCGGAGATCTCCCCGACGGTGGCCTTGGCGCGGGCGGCGTCCACGGCCAGGGCGAGGAGGTTGCCGTCGCCCCGGTCGGCGGCGGCGGTCAGCGCACTCAGCGTCGCCTGGCACGCCTGTTCGTCGCGTTCTTCGCGCAGGCGGCGCAGTTTGTCGATCTGCTGGGCGCGTACGGAGGTGTTGTCGACCTTGAGGACGTCGATCTGCTCGTCGGTTTCGACGCGGTATTTGTTGACGCCGATGACGGG
>NZ_JBFAUP010000048.1:0-5416 GCF_040679335.1 Streptomyces sp. NPDC052299
GGTCTTGTTGTTCTGAAGCGGCTGGAGGATGCGGTCGCTGATGGTGATGATGTGGTGTGTGTGATCGCGGGTGGTGCGGTCAACAATGATGGTGGTGGGGATGGTCTGACGGCTCCGCGGGTGGAGGGTCAGGCCGGGGTGTTGCGGCTGGCTTGTGAGCGGGCGGGTGTGGCGCCGGGCGAGGTCGGTTATGTGGAGTTGCACGGGACCGGGACGGCGTTGGGTGATCCGGTCGAGGCGGCGGCTCTGGGCAGGGTTTTGGGGAATGCGCCGGGTCGGGTCGGGCCTCTTGTGGTGGGGTCGGCGAAGACGAATGTGGGGCATTTGGAGGGTGCGGCGGGCATTGTCGGTCTGATCAAGGCCGCATTGTCGGTGCGGTATGGGGTGGTGCCGGCGAGTCTGCATTTCGAGTCGGCGAATCCCGCGATCGATCTCGATGAATTGAATCTGCGGGTCCAGACCCAGACGGGTGTGTGGGAGGGTTCCCGGATTGCGGGTGTGTCCTCGTTCGGGATGGGCGGGACCAACTGCCACCTGATTCTCCGCCCGGCACCTGAGCGGGCCCCTGTCGTGCAGGGTGCGGACCCGGTCCTGGTGCCGTGGGTGGTCTCGGGGCGCAGCGCCGACGCGCTGCGCGCGCAGGCGGACAAGCTCGCCGACTTCGTCCGCGGCTCTGACGCGTCGCTGCTCGATATCGGGTACTCGCTCGCGTCGTCGCGCACGGTTTTCGAGCACCGCGCGGTGGTCGTGGGTGCGGACCGCGAAGAGCTGGTCGCTGGCCTGGAGAAGGTTCGCGCTGCGGGTGCCGTGGGTGCTGCGGGGACGGCGTTCTTGTTCACGGGGCAGGGGTGCCAGCGGGCGGGGATGGGCCGGGAGTTGTATGAGGCGTTCCCGGTGTTCGCGGAGGCGTTCGATGCTGCCTGTGCGTACCTGGACGGGTATCTGGGCCGGTCGTTGAAGGATGTGGTGTTCGGGGGTGATCCGGTGCTGGATCAGACCCGGTTCACGCAGGCCGCGCTGTTCGCGCTCGAATCAGCCCTGTTCACGCTGGTCTCTTCGTTCGGGGTGCGCCCGGATGCGCTGATCGGGCATTCGATCGGTGAGGTGACCGCCGCATACGCGGCGGGGGTGTTCTCCCTTGAGGACGCGTGTGCCCTGGTCGCGACCCGGGGCCGGCTGATGCAGGCCGCCCGCACCGGCGGAGCGATGCTCGCCATCGCCGCACCGGAGACGGAGGTGGTCCCGGAGCTGCGTGAAGGCGTGTCCCTCGCCGCCGTCAACGGCCCGGCGGCGGTCGTGGTCTCCGGTGATGCGGACGCGGTCGGGGTCCTGCAGGAGCTGTTCCGTGGGCGTGGCGTCAAGGTCAAGCGCCTCACCGTCTCGCACGCCTTCCACTCCGCCCACATGAACACGGCCCTGGCGGAGTTCGAGGAGACGATCGGTTCTCTTACGTTCAGCGAGCCGCAGGTCACGGTCATATCGAACGTGACCGGGCAGGTCGCGGACGAGCTGACCAGCCCCGCGTACTGGGCGCGTCAGATCCGTGCGGCGGTCCGCTTCGACGACGGCATCCGTACCCTGGACGCCCAGGGCATCACCACGTATCTGGAACTCGGTCCGGACCCGGTCCTGACCTCCCTCGTCCAGAACACCCTGGACACTCCCACCGCCGCATCCGTCCTCAACGTCCGCAGCGAGGAGCCCCGCGCCCTGCTCCGGGCCCTGGGCACCGCCTACTCCAGCGGGACCGAAGTCGACTGGACCGCCTTTCTGCCCGGGGGGAACCGGGTCAAGCTCCCCACCTACGCCTTCCAGCGCAAGCGCTACTGGATCGACGTCCCCGACGCGCCTGACAGCTCCGTTGCCGTGGCCGCGCAGGAACGGGAGCAGGAAGAACAGGAGCCGGAAGGCGTACTGGGGGAGTGGGCGAGCCGGGTGCGCAAGCTCACCGGCAAGCAGGGCGATCTCCTGCGTCAGAAGCTGATCACGGGTCTGATCTGCCGCCACACCGCCGAAATCCTCGAATACGACAGCGCGGAGGCGATCGATTCCGAACTTCCCTTCAGGGACCTGGGCTACAACTCGCTCACCTCCGTGGAGCTGCGCAGCCGCCTGGCCGCCGACCTCGGCATCGCCCTGCCGTCCTCGCTCGTCTACGACTACCCGACCCCCGCCGTTCTCGCCCGCCACATCGTTCGCGACCTGGTGGGTGCGCCCGACCCGGACGCCGTGGACGCGGTCCTTTCCGGAGTCGAGGACGTGTCCGACGAGCCGTTGGCGATCGTGGGTATGGCGTGCCGGTATCCGGGTGGGGTGGTGTCCCCGGAGGGGCTGTGGGGCCTGGTCGCCGAGGGCGCGGATGCGATCGGTGGTTGGCCGGAGGATCGTGGTTGGGACGTCGAGGGGCTGTACGACGCCGAGCGCGGTGTGCCGGGGAAGTCGTATGCGCGTTACGGCGGGTTCTTGGAGGGCGCGGACGGTTTTGACGCGGAGTTCTTCGGGATTTCGCCGCGTGAGGCGTTGGCGATGGATCCGCAGCAGCGTTTGCTGCTGGAGACGGCGTGGGAGGCGTTGGAGCGGTCGGGGATTGTTCCGCAGTCGCTCAGGGGCAGTCGGACGGGTGTGTTCGTCGGTGCGATGACGGGGGAGTACGGTCCGCGTCTCGCGGAGCCGGTGCCAGGGACGGAGGGGTACCTCCTCACCGGTAATACGGCGAGTGTCGCCTCGGGCCGCATTTCCTACACCCTCGGCCTGGAGGGGCCGGCGCTGACCGTGGACACGGCCTGCTCCTCCTCCCTGGTCGCCCTGCACCTGGCGGCGCAGGCGCTGCAACGGGGTGAGTGCTCACTCGCCTTGGCGGGCGGTGCGACGGTGATGTCGTCGCCGGGGATGTTCGTGGAGTTCTCGCGGCAGCAGGGGTTGTCGCAGGACGGCCGGTGCAAGGCCTTCTCGGCGAGTGCGGACGGCACGGCGTGGGGCGAGGGCGCGGGCATCTTGCTGCTGGAGCGGCTGTCCGATGCCCGAGCGAACGGTCACCCGGTGCTGGGGGTGATCCGGGGTTCGGCGATCAATCAGGACGGTGCGAGCAATGGTCTGAGCGCGCCGAATGGCCCTTCTCAGCAGCGTGTCATCCGTCAGGCCCTGGCGAATGCCGGCCTGAGCGGTACGGACGTCGACGTCGTGGAAGCCCATGGCACTGGGACCAAGCTCGGTGACCCGATCGAGGCGCAGGCGTTGATCGCGACGTACGGGCAGGGGCGGGCTCCTGAACAGCCCTTGTGGCTCGGCTCGTTGAAGTCGAATATTGGGCACACCATGGCCGCTGCCGGTGTCGGTGGTGTGATCAAGATGGTCATGGCGATGCGTCAGGGGATTCTCCCGCAGACGCTGAATGTCACCGACCCGACCTCGCACGTGGACTGGTCCCGGGGTTCGGTGGAGCTGCTGACCGAGCAGCGGCCGTGGCCCGAGGTGGACCGTCCGCGCCGCGCGGCCGTGTCGTCCTTCGGCATCTCGGGCACGAACGCGCACATGATTCTGGAGCAGGCTCCGGAGGCGTCGCTGCCGGAGGTCTCCGCCGGTGGTGTCGTGCCGTGGATTCTCTCCGGTCGCACCGAGGAGGCCCTGCGTGATCAGGTGGCCCGCCTGACGGAGTTCGTGGAGAACGCCCCGGAGCTCACGCCGCGTGCCATTGCGACCGCCCTGGCCTCGCATCGCACGGTGTTCGGGCAGCGGAAGGCCGTGGTCGGCAGCACTCGCGAAGAACTGCTGGACGCCCTGCGAGCGGACGCCGGAGCAGCGGGCGAGGCGGTCACGGGCCGCACGGTCTTCGTGTTCCCGGGTCAGGGTTCGCAGTGGATCGGTATGGCGGCGGGTCTGTTCGAGGCGTCGCCTGCGTTCCGGGCGCGGCTTGAGGGCTGTGCGCGGGCGCTGTCCGTGCACACGGACTGGGATCTGCTGCCGGTGTTGCTGGAGGGTGATCCGGACGGTCTGCTGGAGCGGGTGGATGTGATCCAGCCCGCGTTGTGGGCGGTGATGGTGTCCCTGGCCGAGGCGTGGCGCTCCTACGGGGTCGTGCCGGACGCGGTGGTCGGGCATTCGCAGGGCGAGATCGCGGCGGCTGTCGTGTCGGGTGCGCTGTCCTTGGAGGACGGCGCGCTGGTGGTGGCGTTGCGGAGCCGGGCCATCATCGCTCTGGCCGGCCGGGGCGGCATGCTCTCGGTCGCACTGCCGGCCGACTCGGTGCGCCCGTACCTGACGCGGTGGCCGGACGATTTGAGTGTGGCCACGGTCAACGGCCCGTCGTCCACCGTGGTCTCGGGCACGGACAGTGCCCTGGACGAGCTGGTCGCGGTGCTCGACGCGGAGGGGGTGCGGTCGCGGCGTATCGCGGTGGACTACGCCTCGCACTCCCCTCACGTGGAGTCGATCCAGGAGGAGCTGGCGCAGCTTCTGGCACCGGTCACGCCCCGCGTGCCGGAGATCCCCTTCTACTCCACCGTCACGAACGACGTGATCGACAGCGCGGCACTGGACGCGACGTACTGGTACCGGAACCTGCGGCAGACGGTCGAGTTCGAGAAGACGACCCGGGCCCTGCTCGCGGACGGTTTCACCACGTTCATCGAATCGAGTGCCCACCCGGTTCTGACGATCGGCCTTCAGGAGACCTTCGAGGCCGCCGACGCGGAAACAGCGCTCGCCGTGCCGTCGCTCCGCCGTGACGAAGGCGGCCTGGAACGGTTCCTCCTCTCCGTCGGGCAGGCATGGGCCCACGGCGTCCCCGTCGACTGGACCACAGCCCTCCCCGAACCCCAGCACCCGCTCGACCTGCCCACCTACGCCTTCCAGCGCACCCGCTACTGGCTCGAAACCGCCCCCACCACCGGCGATGTCACCATGGCCGGTCTCACCTCTGCCGAGCACCCCCTTCTCGGAGCGGTGACCGAGGTCGCCGGCAGCGGGTCCGCGGTGCTGTCCGGGCGGCTCTCGCTGAAGTCGCACCCGTGGCTCGCCGATCACGCCGTGTCCGGCACGGTCCTGCTGCCCGGCACCGCCTTCGTGGAGCTGGCTCTCCGGGCCGGGTACGAGACAGGCTGCGAGGTCCTCGAAGAGCTCACCCTGCAAGCTCCGCTGCTGCTCGGCGCCACCGGGGCCGTCCGCCTCCAGGTCGTCGTCGACGCCGAGGAGGGCGGCCGTCGTGCCGTCACCGTGTACTCCCGCCCTGAGAGCGCGGAGGAGAGCGGGGACGACGGGGCCGAGTGGACCGGGCACGCGTCCGGGGTCCTCTCGTCCATAGCGGTGCCGGAGCCTCGCGCGGGGTCCGCCGGTGCGGTGTGGCCGCCGTCCGGGGCGGCCCGGGTGGACACGAGCACGCTCTACGAGGAGCTTGCGGCCGCCGGTTACGAGTACGGGC
>NZ_JBFAUP010000049.1:0-3198 GCF_040679335.1 Streptomyces sp. NPDC052299
AACACAGTGGACGCGAGCAACTGAGGACAAGCCCTCGGCCTATTAGTACCAGTCAGCTCCACCCGTTACCGGGCTTCCACATCTGGCCTATCAACCCAGTCGTCTACTGGGAGCCTTAACCCTTCAAGAGGGTGGGAATACTCATCTCGAAGCAGGCTTCCCGCTTAGATGCTTTCAGCGGTTATCCTTTCCGAACGTAGCCAACCAGCCATGCCCTTGGCAGAACAACTGGCACACCAGAGGTTCGTCCGTCCCGGTCCTCTCGTACTAGGGACAGCCCTTCTCAATATTCCTACGCGCACAGCGGATAGGGACCGAACTGTCTCACGACGTTCTAAACCCAGCTCGCGTACCGCTTTAATGGGCGAACAGCCCAACCCTTGGGACCGACTCCAGCCCCAGGATGCGACGAGCCGACATCGAGGTGCCAAACCATCCCGTCGATATGGACTCTTGGGGAAGATCAGCCTGTTATCCCCGGGGTACCTTTTATCCGTTGAGCGACAGCGCTTCCACAAGCCACTGCCGGATCACTAGTCCCGACTTTCGTCCCTGCTCGACCCGTCGGTCTCACAGTCAAGCTCCCTTGTGCACTTACACTCAACACCTGATTGCCAACCAGGCTGAGGGAACCTTTGGGCGCCTCCGTTACCCTTTAGGAGGCAACCGCCCCAGTTAAACTACCCATCAGACACTGTCCCTGATCCGGATCACGGACCCAGGTTAGACATCCAGCACGACCAGAGTGGTATTTCAACGACGACTCCACAACCACTGGCGTGGCCGCTTCAAAGTCTCCCACCTATCCTACACAAGCCGAACCGAACACCAATATCAAACTATAGTAAAGGTCCCGGGGTCTTTCCGTCCTGCTGCGCGAAACGAGCATCTTTACTCGTAGTGCAATTTCACCGGGCCTATGGTTGAGACAGTCGAGAAGTCGTTACGCCATTCGTGCAGGTCGGAACTTACCCGACAAGGAATTTCGCTACCTTAGGATGGTTATAGTTACCACCGCCGTTTACTGGCGCTTAAGTTCTCAGCTTCGCCACCCCGAAGAGCAGCTAACCGGTCCCCTTAACGTTCCAGCACCGGGCAGGCGTCAGTCCGTATACATCGCCTTACGGCTTCGCACGGACCTGTGTTTTTAGTAAACAGTCGCTTCTCGCTGGTCTCTGCGGCCACCCCCAGCTCAAGCAGCAAGTGCTATCACCAAAGGTGGCCCCCCTTCTCCCGAAGTTACGGGGGCATTTTGCCGAGTTCCTTAACCATAGTTCACCCGAACGCCTCGGTATTCTCTACCTGACCACCTGAGTCGGTTTAGGGTACGGGCCGCCATGAAACTCGCTAGAGGCTTTTCTCGACAGCATAGGATCATCCACTTCACCACAATCGGCTCGGCATCAGGTCTCAGACTATGTGCACGACGGATTTGCCTACCGTGCGTCCTACACCCTTACCCCGGGACAACCACCGCCCGGGCTGGACTACCTTCCTGCGTCACCCCATCGCTTACCTACTACAAGTCTGGTTCGTCGGCTCCACCACTACCCTCAACTCCGAAGAGATCGGGCCGGCTTCACGGACTTAGCATCGCCTGATTCAGTATTGGGCGTTTCAAAGCGGGTACCGGAATATCAACCGGTTGTCCATCGACTACGCCTGTCGGCCTCGCCTTAGGTCCCGACTTACCCTGGGCAGATCAGCTTGACCCAGGAACCCTTAGTCAATCGGCGCACACGTTTCTCACGTGTGTATCGCTACTCATGCCTGCATTCTCACTCGTGAACCGTCCACAACTCGCTTCCACGGCTGCTTCACCCGGCACACGACGCTCCCCTACCCATCCCAGCAGGCGTTGGCCCTTAATACTGGAATGACACGACTTCGGCGGTACGCTTGAGCCCCGCTACATTGTCGGCGCGGAATCACTTGACCAGTGAGCTATTACGCACTCTTTCAAGGGTGGCTGCTTCTAAGCCAACCTCCTGGTTGTCTCTGCGACTCCACATCCTTTCCCACTTAGCGTACGCTTAGGGGCCTTAGTCGATGCTCTGGGCTGTTTCCCTCTCGACCATGGAGCTTATCCCCCACAGTCTCACTGCCGCGCTCTCACTTACCGGCATTCGGAGTTTGGCTAAGGTCAGTAACCCGGTAGGGCCCATCGCCTATCCAGTGCTCTACCTCCGGCAAGAAACACACGACGCTGCACCTAAATGCATTTCGGGGAGAACCAGCTATCACGGAGTTTGATTGGCCTTTCACCCCTAACCACAGGTCATCCCCCAGGTTTTCAACCCTGGTGGGTTCGGTCCTCCACGAAGTCTTACCTCCGCTTCAACCTGCCCATGGCTAGATCACTCCGCTTCGGGTCTAGAGCGTGCAACTCAAACGCCCTATTCGGACTCGCTTTCGCTACGGCTTCCCCACACGGGTTAACCTCGCTACACACCGCTAACTCGCAGGCTCATTCTTCAAAAGGCACGCAGTCACGACGCACCGAGCAAGCCCGATGCGCGACGCTCCCACGGCTTGTAGGCACACGGTTTCAGGTACTATTTCACTCCGCTCCCGCGGTACTTTTCACCATTCCCTCACGGTACTATCCGCTATCGGTCACCAGGGAATATTTAGGCTTAACGGGTGGTCCCGCCAGATTCACACGGGATTTCTCGGGCCCCGTGCTACTTGGGTGTCTCTCAAACAAGCCGCTAATGTTTCAGCTACGGGGGTCTTACCCTCTACGCCGGACCTTTCGCATGTCCTTCGCCTACATCAACGGTTTCTGACTCGTCTCACGGCCGGCAGACCGTAAAAGAGAGATCCCACAACCCCGCATGCGCAACCCCTGCCGGGTATCACACGCATACGGTTTGGCCTCATCCAGTTTCGCTCGCCACTACTCCCGGAATCACGGTTGTTTTCTCTTCCTGCGGGTACTGAGATGTTTCACTTCCCCGCGTTCCCTCCACACTGCCTATGTGTTCAGCAGCGGGTGACAGCCCATGACGACTGCCGGGTTTCCCCATTCGGACACCCCCGGATCAAAGCTCGGTTGACAGCTCCCCGGGGCCTATCGTGGCCTCCCACGTCCTTCATCGGTTCCTGGTGCCAAGGCATCCACCGTGCGCCCTTAAAAACTTGGCCACAGATGCTCGCGTCCACTGTGCAGTTCTCAAACAACGACCAGCCACCCAC
>NZ_JBFAUP010000050.1:0-4546 GCF_040679335.1 Streptomyces sp. NPDC052299
ACGGCGTTCTTGTTCACGGGGCAGGGGTGCCAGCGGGCGGGGATGGGCCGGGAGTTGTATGAGGCGTTCCCGGTGTTCGCGGAGGCGTTCGATGCGGCGTGTGCGTACCTGGACGGGTACCTGGGTCGGTCGTTGAAGGATGTGGTGTTCGGGGGCGATCCGGTGCTGGATCAGACCCGGTTCACTCAAGCCGCCCTGTTCGCTCTCGAATCAGCCCTGTTCACGTTGGTGTCGTCGTTCGGGGTGCGGCCGGATGCGCTGATCGGGCACTCGATCGGTGAGGTGACCGCCGCATACGCGGCGGGGGTGTTCTCGCTTGATGACGCGTGTGCCCTGGTCGCGACCCGGGGCCGACTGATGCAGGCCGCCCGCACGGGCGGAGCCATGCTCGCGATCGCCGCCCCGGAAGCCGATGTGGCCCCGGAGCTGGTCGAGGGTGTGTCGCTGGCTGCGGTGAACGGTCCGGCAGCGGTCGTGGTCGCCGGTGATGCGGACGCGGTCGGGGTCCTGGAAGAGCTGTTCCGGGGGCGTGGCGTGAAGGTCAAGCGCCTCACGGTCTCGCACGCCTTCCACTCCGCCCACATGGACACGGCCTTGGCCGAGTTTGAACAGGTGATCGGCTCCCTCACGTTCAACGAGCCGCACATCACGGTCATATCGAACGTGACCGGTCAGGTCGCGGACGAGCTGACCAGCCCCGCTTACTGGGCCCGCCAGATCCGCGCGGCCGTCCGCTTCGACGACGGCATCCGCACCCTGGACGCCCAGGGCATCACCACGTATCTCGAACTCGGCCCGGACCCGGTCCTGACCTCCCTCGTCCAGAACACCCTCGACACCCCGACCGCCGCCTCCGCACTCAAGAGCGAGCGTGACGAGGCCAAAACACTGCTGCGGGCCTTGGGCACCGCCTATTCCAGCGGGACCGAAGTCGACTGGACCGGCTTCCTCCCCGGCGGCAACCGGGTCAAGCTCCCCACCTACGCCTTCCAGCGCAAGCGCTACTGGATCGACGTCCCTGACGCGCCCCAGGCGTCCTCCGCCTCCGCCCCGCAGCAGGAGGCCGACGAGGCCGAGGCGGACGGGACGACGTGGGCCGGCAGGCTGCGCGGGCTGAACGACAAGCAGCGGGAGTCGCTGATCGCGGACCTCATCTGCCGCCACACCGCAGAGGTGCTGGAGTACGACGCGACCGACGTGCTCGACCCCGCCCTGCCCTTCAAGGAGCTGGGCCACAACTCCCTGTCGTCCGTGGAGTTGCGCAGCCGCCTGGCCGCCGACCTCGGCATCGCTCTGCCGTCCTCGCTCGTCTACGACTACCCGACGCCGCTCGTGCTGGCCCGCCACATCGTGACGGCGCTGCTCGGCACCAGCGATGCGCTCGACCTCCCCGACGCCGTTTCTGCCTCCGGCTCCGACGAGCCGTTGGCGATCGTGGGCATGGCGTGCCGCTATCCGGGTGGGGTGGTCTCCCCGGAAGGGCTGTGGGGGCTGGTCGCTGAAGGACGTGATGCGATCGGGGACTGGCCGGAGGACCGCGGTTGGGACGTCGAGGGGCTGTACGACGCCGAACGTGGAGTGTCGGGGAAGTCGTATGCGCGTTACGGCGGGTTCTTGCAGGGTGCGGACGGTTTCGATGCGGAGTTCTTCGGGATTTCGCCGCGTGAGGCGTTGGCGATGGATCCGCAGCAGCGTTTGCTGCTGGAGACGGCGTGGGAGGCGTTGGAGCGTTCCGGGGTCGTTCCGCAGTCGCTCAGGGGCAGTCGGACGGGTGTGTTCGTCGGTGCGATGACGGGGGAGTACGGTCCGCGTCTCGCGGAGCCGGTGCCAGGGACGGAGGGATACCTCCTCACCGGTAATACGGCGAGTGTCGCCTCGGGCCGTATCTCCTACACCCTCGGCCTGGAGGGCCCGGCGGTCACGGTCGATACGGCGTGCTCGGCGTCTCTGGTCGCTTTGCATCTGGCGGCTCAGTCGTTGCGCAGTGGTGAGTGCTCGCTCGCCCTGGCCGGTGGTGCGACGGTGATGTCGTCGCCGGGGATGTTCGTGGAGTTCTCGCGGCAGCAGGGGTTGTCGCAGGACGGCCGGTGCAAGGCGTTCTCGGCGAGTGCGGACGGTACGGCGTGGGGTGAGGGTGCGGGCATCTTGCTGCTGGAGCGGTTGTCCGATGCCCGGGCGAATGGTCATCCGGTTCTCGCTCTCATCAAGGGTTCGGCGATCAATCAGGACGGTGCGAGCAACGGGCTCAGCGCGCCGAATGGTCCTTCTCAGCAGCGTGTCATCCGTCAGGCCCTGGCGAATGCCGGCCTGAGCGGTACGGACGTCGATGTGGTGGAGGCGCACGGTACGGGGACCAAGCTCGGTGACCCGATCGAGGCGCAGGCGTTGATCGCGACGTACGGGCAGGGGCGGGTCTCCGAACAGCCCCTGTGGCTCGGCTCGTTGAAGTCGAATATTGGGCACACCATGGCTGCCGCCGGTGTCGGTGGTGTGATCAAGATGGTCATGGCGATGCGTCAGGGGATTCTCCCGCAGACGCTGAATGTCACCGACCCGACCTCGCACGTGGACTGGTCCCAGGGTTCGGTGGAGCTGCTGACCGAGCAGCGGCCGTGGCCCGAGCTGGACCGTCCGCGCCGCGCGGCCGTGTCGTCGTTCGGTATTTCCGGCACGAACGCGCACATGATTCTGGAGCAGGCTCCGGAGGCGTCGCTGCCGGAGGAGGTTACTGCCGGTGGTGTGGTGCCGTGGATCGTGTCCGGTCGGACTGAAGAGGCTCTGCACGCTCAGGTGAGTCGTCTGGCGGAGTTCGTGGAGAGCGCCCCGGAGCTCACGCCGCGTGCCGTGGCGACCGCCCTGGCCTCGCATCGCACGGTGTTCGGGCAGCGGAAGGCCGTGGTCGGCAGTACCCGCGAAGAACTGCTGGACGCCCTGCGAGCAGACGCCGGAGCATCGGGCGAGGCGGTCACGGGCCGCACGGTCTTCGTGTTCCCCGGTCAGGGTTCGCAGTGGATTGGCATGGCGGCGGGTCTGTTCGAGGCGTCGCCTGCGTTCCGGGCCCGGCTCGAAGACTGCGGACGTGCCCTGTCCGTGCACACCGACTGGGATCTGCTGCCGGTGCTGCTGGAAGGCGATCCGGACGGTCTGCTGGACCGCGTGGACGTGATCCAGCCCGCGTTGTGGGCGGTGATGGTGTCCCTGGCCGAGGCGTGGCGCTCCTACGGGGTCGTGCCGGACGCGGTGGTCGGGCATTCGCAGGGCGAGATCGCGGCGGCTGTCGTGTCGGGTGCGCTGTCCTTGGAGGACGGCGCGCTGGTGGTGGCGTTGCGGAGCCGGGCCATCATCGCTCTGGCCGGCCGGGGCGGCATGCTGTCCGTCGCACTGCCCGCCGACGCGGTGCGCTCGTACTTGACGCGGTGGCCGGACGATCTGAGTGTGGCCACGGTCAACGGCCCCTCCTCCACGGTCGTTTCGGGCACGGACAGCGCCCTGGACGAACTCGTCGCGGTGCTCGACAAGGCGGGGGTGCGTTCACGGCGTATCGCCGTGGACTACGCCTCGCACTCCCCTCATGTGGAGTCGATCCGGGAGGAGCTGGCGCGGCTTCTGGCACCGGTGGCGCCGCGCGTGCCGGAGATTCCCTTCTATTCCACCGTCACCAATGAGGTCGTGGACAGCGCGATCCTGGACGCTGGGTACTGGTACCAAAACCTGCGGCAGACGGTCGAGTTCGAGAAGACGACCCGGGCCCTGCTCGCGGACGGCTTCACCACGTTCATCGAGTCCAGCGCTCACCCGGTTCTGACGATCGGCCTTCAGGAGACCTTCGAGGCCGCCGAGGCGGAAACAGCGCTCGCCGTGCCGTCGCTCCGCCGTGACGAAGGCGGCCTGGAACGGTTCCTGCTGTCCCTCGGCCAGGCGTGGACCCACGGCGTCCCCGTCGACTGGACCACAGCCCTCCCCGACCCCCAGCACCCGCTCGACCTGCCCACCTACGCCTTCCAGCGCACCCGCTACTGGCTCGACCCCGTCAAGACCACCGGCGACGTCTCCACCGCCGGTCTCACCACCGCCGCGCACCCGCTCCTCGGTGCCGTAGTCGACCTCGCCGGCTCCGACGGCACCGTCCTCACCGGGCGGCTCTCGTTGAAGTCGCACCCGTGGCTCGCCGATCACGCCGTCTCCGGCACCGTCCTGCTCCCCGGTACCGCCTTCGTGGACCTCGCGCTGCACGCGGCCGACGAGACCGGCTGCGACACCGTCGAAGAGCTCACCCTCCAAGCCCCGCTCGTCCTCACCGGTTCCACTGCCGTCCTCCTGCGCGTCGAGGTCGGCGAGCCCGACGAGCACGGCCGCCGCAGCATCGGCATCCACTCCCGCCCCGACACCGAGGGCACCCTCTGGACCCGGCACGCCACCGGCGAGCTCGGCCACGGCAGCGCCCCCGGTGTGTCCGCCGGTGCGGTGTGGCCGCCGTCCGGGGCGGCCCGGGTGGACACGAGCACGCTCTACGAGGAGCTTGCGGCCGCCGGTTACGAGTACGGGC
>NZ_JBFAUP010000051.1:0-3455 GCF_040679335.1 Streptomyces sp. NPDC052299
ATTGACCGCCGAACCCCTGATCACCGCCAGCACCGGATGCCCATTGCGCCGCGCGTCCGACAAACGCTCCAGCACCAGCCACCCCACACCCTCGGCCCAGCCCGTTCCGTCGGCGGAGTCGGAGAACGCCTTGCAGCGGCCGTCCGGGGACAGCCCCCGCTGACGGCTGAACTCCACGAACGTGGTGGGGGTCGCCATGATGGCCACCCCGCCCGCGAGCGCGAGCGAGCACTCGTCCTTGCGCAGCGCCTGCCCGGCCTGGTGCAGGGCGACGAGGGACGAGGAGCAGGCGGTGTCCACGGTGACGGCCGGGCCTTCGAGGCCGAAGGTGTAAGCGATCCTGCCGGAGGCGATGCTGCCCAGGCTGCCGTTGACCAGGTAGCCCTCGAAGTTCTCGGGCGCGGGCCGCAGCCGGGAGGCGTAGTCGTTGTACATGACGCCGGCGAAGACTCCGGTGTCGCTGCCCTTCAACGCCTCGGGCACGATCCCGGCCCGCTCGAACGCCTCCCACGCGGTCTCCAGCAGCAAACGCTGCTGCGGATCCATCGCCAACGCCTCACGCGGCGAGATCCCGAAGAACTCCGCGTCAAAACCCGAAGCCTCGTACAGGAACCCGCCCCGCCGCGTCATCGACTTACCCGCCACGGCCGGGTCCGGATCGAACAGACCCTCCACGTCCCAGCCACGGTCCGACGGGAACTCACCGACAGCGTCCACGCCCCGCTCGACCAGATCCCACAACCCCTCCGGAGACGTCACACCCCCAGGGAACCGGCACGCCATACCCACGATCGCCAACGGCTCATTCGCCCGCTCCTCCACATCGGAGAGTTCCCGCCGGGCCTGTCGCAGATCGGCGGTGGCCCGCTTGAGGTATTCGCGGAACTTGTCTTCGTTGTCAGCCACTGGAGAAAGACCCTTTTCTGGGGAGCGGGCAAGCGGGCGGGCGAACGGGCCGTCAGGCCGGGATTTCCTCGACTTCGATGGCGAGCGACGGGCAGCGGCGCGCCGCGTCCTTCACCTCGGCGTGCAGCGACGGCTCGGGGTCCTTGTCGAGCAGGTAGACGACGCCGTCCTCCTCACGCTGGTCGAACACGTCCGGCGCGGTCAGCGCACAGATGCCGGAGGAGCAGCACTCCTCCTCCTTGATGGTGATCAGCAGTCGTGCCTGGCTCACCAGGTCACCTCCAGTCGGTGGATTCCGAATACGGTCGCGTCCTTGAACGGAAGGTCTTCCGGAGGACCGACCAGGCGCAGTCCGGGGATGCGCCGGAAAAGGGTGTCGTAGACGATCTCCAGCTCGGCCCGGGCGAGGTTCTGGCCGAGGCAGGCGTGCACGCCGAAGCCGAACGCCACGTGGCCGGACGTCTGGCGCCCCAGGTCGAGGGTGGCCGCGTCGGGGAAGACCCGCTCGTCGTGATTGGCGGCGGCGGCCGACGCGATGAAGCCCTCGCCCGCGCGCACGACGACGTCACCGACCTCGATGTCCTCAAGGGCCACGCGCGCGGTCGGGTAGTCCACGATGCTGAACCAGCGCAGCAGTTCCTCGACCGCGCCCGGGGTCGTGGACGGGTCCGCGGTGATCGTGGCCAGCTTCTCCGGCTCCCGCAACAGGGCCGCCACCCCGAGCGAGATCATGTTCGCCGTCGTCTCGTGGCCGGCCAGGAGCAGGAGCATCGCGAAGCCGGTGAGCAGCTCGTGGTCGTAGATGCCCGCTTCCCGGTACTTCACGGCGAGGCGGCTGAGCAGCGCGTCATCGGGCGCGTCGTCCTTGCTGGACACCAGGTCGCCGAGGAACGCGCGCAGAGCGCCGAAGGCGGCCCCGCGTTCCTCGGGCGTGCTGGACCGTTCCAGCAGTACCTCGGTGTACTTCTGGAACGTACCGCGGGTCTCGTATGGCACCCCGAGCAGCTCGCAGATGACGAGTGAGGGGACCGGAAGCGAGAGTTCCTGGACCAGATCCACCGGCCTGCCGCCCGCGCCGGCCTCCAGAACGCGGTCCACGCATTCATCCACGATTTCCTGAATACGCGGGCGCAGCCGGCGGACGCGATTGAGCGTGAATTCACTGGTGACCATGCGCCGGTGAAGCGAATGTTCCGGGGAGTCCATCGACAGCAGAAATCCCTTCTGCGCGAAAGCCCCCACATTGGCGACGGTCGCGGGAAAGGCGGGATGGGCTCTGCTGGCCGAGGTGGCCGGATGGCTGAGCAGAGTACGCACGTGCTCGTGGCGCGTGGCCAGCCAGGCCGACTTTCCGTTCTGGAGCACCACCTGGGACATGGGCCCTTCGGCGCGCAGCGGTGCGTACTCGGCAGGCGGACTGAAAGGGCAGGTCCGGGCAAAGGGAAAGGGTGGTATGTCGGAGCTATCGGTATCGGACATGGTGGTGACCTCTCGAGACAGAGCGCTTCGCGCCGCAAGGTATGCGCAGGGGCTTAATTGCTGCTAAACGCGGCAGCGCTTTAGGTCTGATTAAGGCCAAGGCAAGCAACGCGGAGGAGGGTGGCGAGCCGAACGGGTGGCCCGGTAGCCCAAGGGGATGGCTCTGCATGCCGAATGAAGACAAGCTTCGCGATTACCTCAAGCGTGTGACGGCTGATCTTCAGCAGACACGCCGCCGCCTCTCCGATGTGGAGGAGCGGGCGAATGAGCCGTTGGCGATCGTGGGTATGGCGTGCCGGTTCCCTGGGGGTGTGACGTCTCCGGAGGGGTTGTGGGATCTGGTCGAGCGGGGCGTGGACGCGGTCAGTGAGTTCCCGTCGGACCGTGGCTGGGACGTGGAGGGTCTGTTCGATCCGGACCCGGCCGTGGCGGGTAAGTCGATGACGCGGCGGGGCGGGTTCCTGTACGAGGCTTCGGGTTTTGACGCGGAGTTCTTCGGGATCTCGCCGCGTGAGGCGTTGGCGATGGATCCGCAGCAGCGTTTGCTGCTGGAGACCGCGTGGGAGGCGTTCGAGCGGGCCGGGATCGTGCCCGAGGCGTTGAAGGGCAGCGACACCGGAGTCTTCGCCGGCGCCATCCCGCAGGACTACGCGCCCGAGGTCGACAGGGTCCCCGCCGATGTCGAGGGCTACGTCGGCTCCGGCGTCCTCACCAGTGTCGCCTCCGGCAGGATCGCGTACACCTTCGGCCTCGAAGGCCCGGCCGTCTCCGTGGACACCGCCTGTTCCGCCTCCCTCGTGGCCCTGCACCTGGCGGCCGAGTCCCTGCGGCGCGGCGAGAGCTCACTGGCCCTGGCCGGCGGCGTCACCGTGATGTCCACGCCGCGCATCTTCGTGGAGTTCAGCCGTCAGCGGGGGCTGTCCCCGGACGGCCGCTGCAAGGCATTCGCGGACGACACGGATGGCACCGGTTTCTCCGAGGGTGTGGGGTGGCTGGTGCTGGAGCGTTTGTCGGACGCGCGGCGCAATGGGCATCCGGTGCTGGCGGTGATCAGGGGTTCGGCGGTCAAT
>NZ_JBFAUP010000052.1:0-2017 GCF_040679335.1 Streptomyces sp. NPDC052299
AGCTCTCATGTCGACTGGTCCGCGGGCGCGGTCGAACTGCTGACCGAGCAACGTGCCTGGCCCGAGGTCGACCGCCCCCGCCGTGCCGCGGTGTCGTCGTTCGGGATCTCCGGGACGAACTCCCACGTCATCCTGGAGCAAGCGCCGCCCGAGCAGGACCCTGTCGTGGCCGGTGCGCAGCCCGCGCTGGTGCCGTGGGTGGTCTCCGCGCGCAGTGCGGAGGCGCTACGCGCCCAGGCAGCGAACCTCGCCGAGTTCGTACGCGGCTCTGACGCGTCACTGCTGGATGTCGGGTACTCGCTGGCCTCGGCCCGCACGGCTTTCGAGCACCGCGCGGTAGTCGTGGGCGCGGACCGGGACGAGCTGGTCGCCGCACTGGAGAACGTGCGTGCTGCAGGTACTGCCGGGCCGGCGCGGACCGCGTTCTTGTTCACGGGGCAGGGGTGCCAACGTCCGGGTATGGGCCGGGAGCTGTATGAGGCGTTTCCGGTGTTCGCGGAGGCGTTCGACGCGGCGTGCTCCTACCTCGATGGACATCTGGGCCGGTCGTTGAAGGATGTGGTGTTCGGGGGTGATCCGGTGCTGGATCAGACCCGGTTCACGCAGGCCGCGCTGTTCGCGCTCGAATCAGCCCTGTTCACGCTGGTCTCTTCGTTCGGGGTGCGCCCGGATGCGCTGATCGGGCACTCGATCGGTGAGGTGACCGCCGCATACGCGGCGGGGGTGTTCTCCCTTGAGGACGCGTGTGCCCTGGTCGCGACCCGGGGCCGGCTGATGCAGGCCGCCCGCACCGGCGGAGCCATGCTCGCCATCGCCGCACCGGAGACGGAGGTGGTCCCGGAACTGGTCGAGGGCGTGTCCCTCGCCGCCGTCAATGGCCCGGCGGCGGTCGTGGCCTCCGGTGATGCGGACGCGGTTGGGGTCCTGGAGGAGCTGTTCCGTGGCCGTGGGGTCAAGGTCAAGCGCCTCACCGTGTCCCACGCCTTCCACTCCGCGCACATGGACAGTGCTCTGGCTGAGTTCGAGGAGACGATCGGCTCTCTCACGTTCAACGAGCCGCAGGTCACAGTCATATCGAACGTGACCGGCCAGGTCGCCGACGAGCTGACCAGCCCGGCCTACTGGGCGCGTCAGATCCGTGCGGCCGTCCGCTTCGACGACGGCATCCGCACTCTCGACGCCCAGGGCATCACCACGTATCTCGAACTCGGCCCGGACCCGGTCCTGACGTCCCTGGTCCACACCACCCTGGACACCCCCACCGCCGCATCCGTCCTCAACGTCCGCAGCGAGGAGCCCCGCGCCCTGCTGCAGGCCCTGGGCACCGCCTACACCAGCGGCACCGATGTCGACTGGACCGCTGCCCTGCCCGGCGGGAACCGCGTCGATCTGCCCACCTACGCCTTCCAGCACGAGGAGTTCTGGCTCCACCCCGTCGATCACACCGATGTCGCCGCAGCCGGACTCGACACCGGCGGACACCCCCTGCTCGGCGCTGCCGTCGAGATCGCCGAAACCGGACACCTCGTCCTCACCGGGCTCCTCACCGACCAACGCCTGCCCTGGCTCACCGACCACACCATCGCCGGCACCACCCTCCTGCCCGGCACCGCCTTCGTCGACCTCGCCCTCCACGCCGCCCAACTCACCGGCCTCACCACCATCGAAGACCTGATCCTCGCCGCACCCCTCACCCTCACCCCCCACACCCCCACACGCCTCCAGGTCACCGTCGAACCCCCCGACCCCCAAGGCCGACGCGCCCTGACCATCCACTCCCGCACCGACACCACCGACACCTGGACCCCCCACGCCACCGGCACCCTCACCCCCCACACCCAACCCGCACCCCCCACACCCACCACCTGGCCCCCCACCAACGCCACCCCCCACGACCTCACCAACATCTACGACCACCTCGCCGACCAGGGCTACACCTACGGACCCCACTTCCAAGGACTCACCAACCTCTGGCACCACAACACCGACCTCTACGCCGAAATCCACCTCCCCACCC
>NZ_JBFAUP010000053.1:0-1962 GCF_040679335.1 Streptomyces sp. NPDC052299
GTGGTGACGAGGTGGTGGGCGAGGAGGGTGCCCAGGGTGCCGGTGGCCCCGGTGATCAGGACCGTGCCTTCCGGATCCAGCTCACGCGGCAGCGACAGCAGCGTCTTGCCGACGTGCTGGGCCTGGCTGAGGTGACGCAGCGCGGCCGGTGCGTGGCTCACGTCCCACGCGGTCAACGGCGGCGGGCTCAGCACCCCGGCCTCGAACAACTCCACCAGGGCCCTCAGCATCTCCTGCGTCCGCTCCGGCCCGGCTTCCATGAGGTCGAAAGCCTGGTAGACGACGCCCGGATGCGCGGCGGCCACCTCCTCGGCATCCCGGATGTCCGTCTTGCCGATTTCCAGGAAGCGGCCGCCGTGGGGTTGGAGGCGCAGGGTGGCGTCGACGAATTCCTTGGCGAGGGAGTCGAGTACGACGTCGAAGCCGTGTCCTTGGGTGGCGGTGGTGAACTGCTGCTCGAAGTCGAGGGTGCGGGAGTTGGCGAGGTGGGTGTCGTCGAAGCCGAGTGCGCGCAGGGTGTCCCACTTGCCGGGGCTGGCCGTGCCGTACACCTCGGCGCCCAGGTGCCGGGCGATCTGGGTGGCGGCCATTCCGACCCCGCCTGCCGCGGAGTGCACCAGCAGCCGCTCACCCGCCCGCAGCCCCGCCAGATCCGTCAGACCGTAATACGCCGTCAGGTACACGACCGGGATGACGGATGCCTGGCCGAAGGAGAGCCCTCGCGGAATCCGGGCGGTCAGCCGGTGGTCGGTGACCCCGACCGGGCCCAGCCCGCCCGAGGGGAACATGCCGAACACCCGGTCACCGACGGAGAGCCCGGTCACCTCGGAGCCGGTCTCCAGGACGACACCCGCTCCCTCGCCGCCGATCATGGCGTCGTCGCCCGGGTACATGCCGAGGCCGATCATCACGTCACGGAAGTTGAGACCACCCGCGCGCATGGCCACCCGGATCTCGTGGGCGGCGAGCGGGCGCTCCCCCTCGGGGTGCGGTACGAGCGCCACGTTGCCGAGCGTGCCCTTGCTGGTGACGTCGACGCGCCACGAGTCCACGCCGACGGGCGGCGTCAGCACCCCCGCCGCATCCGCCGGCCGCACCAGCCGCGGTACGTGGGCGCTCCCGTCCCGGACCGCGGCCTCGGGCAGCTCCTCCATCAGCACCTGGAGCACCGCGTCCGCCGCCGCCGAGGCGACGCCCGGCACCGTGTCCAGGTCCAGGAGCGCGAAGCGCTCCGGGTTCTCCGTCCTCGCCGAACGCACCAGACCCCAGACGGGAGCCGCCGCGAGGTCCCGGATCTCCGGTCCCGGCCGGGTGGCGACGGCGCCCCGCGTCACGACGACCAGCCGGGACCGCGCGAACCGTTCGTCGGCCAGCCACTCCTGCACCAGAGCGGTGACCCCGTACAGCACGGACCGCGTCGCCGTCAGGACGTCCGCGGTGTCCTCGCGCTCGCCGGTCACGCTCACCAGGACCAGCCCGGGTGCCTCGGCGCCCGTGTCCACGGCGGCGCCCAGCGCCGCCAGATCCTCGTAGCGGGCGCAGCCCCCGAGCACGGGGGCCAGCTCCAGCGGGTCGGCCGCCCCGAGCAGGGCCACCGACTTCGGCGCCGACATGTCCTCGGCCGGGGTCAGCGGCGTCCAGTCGAGCAGATGGACGCCCGAGTCGTCCGCGGCGCCCGCCGCCGCGCCCAGCTGCTGCCGGCTGACGGGCCGGGTGGTGAGCCCGCCGATGCGGGCGACCGGGCCGCCGTTGCCGTCGAACAGGGTCAGTTCGACGGTGTCGGGGGTGGTGGGGGTGAGGTGGACGCGGAGGGTGGTGGGGTGGGTGGCGTGGAGGGTGATGTTGTTCCAGGCGAAGGGGATGCGTTGGGTGGTGTTGTCGTTTTGGGGGGTGTTGAGGATGAGGGGGTGGAGGGCGGCGTCGAGGAGGGCGGGGTGGAGGGTGTGGTCGGTGGGTTGGGTG
>NZ_JBFAUP010000054.1:0-1813 GCF_040679335.1 Streptomyces sp. NPDC052299
GTGGTGACGAGGTGGTGGGCGAGGAGGGTGCCCAGGGTGCCGGTGGCCCCGGTGATCAGGACCGTGCCTTCCGGATCCAGCTCACGCGGCAGCGAGAGGGCGACCTTGCCGACGTGCCGGGCCTGGCCCAGGAAGCGGAAGGCGTCACGTGCGTAGCGGATGTCCCACGACCGGACCGGCAGCGGGTGCAGGGCGCCCGCCTCGAACAGGTCCCTGAGCTCGCCCAGCATCTCCTGGATGCGCTCCGGGCCGGCTTCCATGAGGTCGAAGGCCCGGTAGGCGACGCCCGGATGCTCCTGGGCCACCCGCTCCGGGTCACGGACGTCGGCCTTGCCCATTTCCAGGAAGCGGCCGCCGTGGGGCTGGAGGCGCAGGGTGGCGTCGACGAATTCCTTGGCGAGGGAGTCGAGTACGACGTCGAAGCCGTGCCCTTGGGTGGCGGTGGTGAACTGCTGCTCGAAGTCGAGGGTGCGGGAGTTGGCGAGGTGGGTGTCGTCGAAGCCGAGTGCGCGCAGGGTGTCCCACTTGCCGGGGCTGGCCGTGCCGTACACCTCGGCGCCCAGGTGCCGGGCGATCTGGGTGGCGGCCATTCCGACCCCGCCTGCCGCGGAGTGCACCAGCAGCCGCTCCCCCGCCCGCAGCCCCGCCAGATCCGTCAGACCGTAATACGCCGTCAGGAAGACGATCGGGGTCGCCGCCGCCTCGGTGAACGTCCAGCCGGCCGGAACGTGGCCGAGCGTGCGGTGGTCGGTGACGGCGACGGGCCCGGCGCCGTCGGAGAACAGGCCCATCACCCGGTCGCCCACGGCGAGGGAGGTGACTCCGGGACCGGTCTCCAGGACGACGCCCGCACCCTCGCTGCCCATCGGGGCCTCACCGGGGTAGCTGCCGAGGGCGATGAGGACGTCACGGAAGTTGGCGCCCACGGCCCGCACGGCGACCCGGACCTGGCCTGCGGCGAGCGGCCCGGTGGCGTCCGGTGACGGGACCAGGGCGATGTTCTCCAGGGTGCCCTTGCCGGTGCTGCCCAGGCGCCACGCACCGGTGTCGGCGGGCGGGGTCAGCACGCCGTCGGCGGCGGCCCCGCGGGCGAGCCGGTTGGCGTACACCGTGCCCTGGCGGAGGGCGAGTTGGGTCTCCTCGGCCGTGACGGACACGGCGACGGCCAGTGCGGCGGCGTCGGCCGGCTCGGCCGGGGCGAGGTCCAGCAGGACGAACGCGTCCGGGTTCTCCGTCTGCGTGGCGCGCACGAGTCCCCACACGGCGGCACCGGCCAGGTCGTCCAGCAGGTCACCGCGGTGGGTGGCGACGGCGCCGGTCGTGACGACGACGAGCCGCGAGCCCGCGGACCGCCCCTCGGCCAGCCACTGCTGCGCGGCCTCCAGGACGTACGCGAGAGCGCCGCGGGTCTCCCGGCCCGCCGGAACCGGCAGGAACACCGTCTGCGGCAGCGGGCCTTCGGCGGCGAACAGGGCCGCCAGGTCCGGGTGGCGCACGGTTTCCCCGCCGAGTCCGGCGGCGAGCTCCGGGCCGGGCGTGCCGATCACGGCCGCGACCGGGACGTCCGGGGCCCCGGCCTCGTCAGCCCGTACCGGGGTCCAGTCGACGCCCAGCAGGATTCCCTCGTCGGCGGCCTGCGGCTCGGCACCGATCGGCCGGAGCACCAGCTCACCGATGGTCGCCACCGGCTGCCCGGTCTCATCGGTCGCGCTGATTCGGACGGTGTCGGGGGTGGTGGGGGTGAGGTGGACGCGGAGGGTGGTGGGGTGGGTGGCGTGGAGGGTGATGTTGTTCCAGGCGAAGGGGATGCGTT
>NZ_JBFAUP010000055.1:0-1753 GCF_040679335.1 Streptomyces sp. NPDC052299
AGGGCTTGCCGGGAATCAACACGTCGGTTTGATCTTGTTGTTGTCGAGGTCGAGGAACCTCGCGATGTCAGTCGGTGTGCGGAAGCGGGCGGTCGAGGCAGGGATGTGAACTCCGTGGGCTTCCAGGAGCGGGCGGACGTCTTTCGCTGCGCGGCTGATGGTCATGGCGGTGGTGTTGAAGAGCTGGCCCAGGAGGTCCATGGTCGCGAGTCTTCGCAGGTGGAGCACGGTGGCCAGGACCCGGTCAGCTGAGGTGAGCTTGGGTTTGGCTCCTGTACCGGGGGCCATCAGGCGTTCGTGGCCTCTGCGGGTGCGGAGCACTTGCTCGCGTTGGATCTCCATCGCTGGAGTCAGTACGTCGATGAGTTCGTTGAGTTCCCGGCGGGTCATCCCGGTCAGTTCCGGGTCCTGTAGCGAACGCTGCGTGAGGCGGGCCGGACCGTCCGCCTCGGCCTCGTCCTGTGTGCTGGTGGTGGTCGCCGTGTCCGTCGGGCGCTGGGGGTGGAGGGTGTAGTTCCAGTCGCCGTGGAAGCGGTGGCGGGTGATGGGCAGGGCGGCGATCTTGTCGTCGCTGACGCGGATGCCGGTGGGGTACTCACCGCTGTCGAGTTCGGCCTGGACGGTGAGGCCGGTGCGGCTGGTGGTCGCGGCGATGGTCTGGAGCATGACTTCGTGGCTGGTCAGGGGCCTGCCTCGCCAGTTCATGGTGATGTGGGAGAACAGCCGGTGCTCGATCTTGTTCCACTTCGAGGTGCCGGGCGGAAGGTGACACACCGTGACCCGAAGGCCGGTCTCGGCGGCGAGATCGGCGAGCTGGGTCTTCCAGCCCCGGGTGCGGTAGCCGTTGGATCCGCCACCGTCAGCGGTGATCAGCAGCCGACGGGCGCCGGGGTATTCGTGCCGGCCGACCGCCTGCCACCAGCGGCGGATCGAGGCGACGGCGAACGCCGCCGTGTCGTGATCGGTGCCGATGCTGACCCAGCCGGTGTTCGCCGTCATGTCGTAGATTCCGTAGGGAATCGCCTTGGCGGCCTGGCCGGGGAAGTCGTGGGTCTTGACCCTCACGGGCTGTCCTGCGGGCTGCCATTCGTGCCCGGCGTTCTTGTAGTCGCCGATCAGTTCCTTCTTCTTGCTGTCCACGCTGATCACCGGGTCACCGGAGTCCCTGTGGTCTCGTGCCTGCTCGTTGAGGTAGTGGAACTGGGCGTCCCGGTCGGGGTGCTGAGTGCCTTCGATGGTCTTGGTGTTGGCCTGCAGGCTGAAGCCTTCCTCGCGCAGCAGGCCGGCGACGGTGTCGGCGGAGATCCGGTGCCCCTGGCGGGTGAGCTCCGCCGCCAGTTTCCGGGTCGACTTCGTCGTCCAGCGCAGCGGCGACATCGGGTCCCCACGCTCGTCGGGCTCAACCAGCGCCAGCAGTGCCGGCCGCAGCCCAGAGTCCAGGTCGGCCGCCTTCTTCCGCCCTCCGCCGGGATGGCGCACCCGCCCCAACGGGGCCTGACCGGACTCCAGTTCAGCCGCCCCACGCGAGACCGTGGCCTCCCGGACTCCGGCTGCAGCGGCGACGATCCTGATGCCGCCGTGCCCCAGCGACAGTGCTTCCGCCCCTATGGCCAGCCGACGCTGACGCTCGTCCAGATGCGGCAACAACACCCGGAACTTCGCCGCCAGAACGGCCTCGATCCCCTCCGGTCTCCCCATACCAGACCAACGAGCCCCACAGCCGGAAGCCACGACTTGTTTCCCGGCAAGCCCT
>NZ_JBFAUP010000056.1:0-1157 GCF_040679335.1 Streptomyces sp. NPDC052299
AGCTCTCATGTCGACTGGTCCGCGGGCGCGGTCGAACTGCTGACCGAGCAACGTGCCTGGCCCGAGGTCGACCGCCCCCGCCGTGCCGCGGTGTCCTCGTTCGGGATCTCCGGGACGAACTCCCACGTCATCCTGGAGCAAGCGCCGCCCGAGCAGGACCCTGTCGTGCCCGGTGCGCAGCCCGCACTGGTGCCGTGGGTGGTCTCCGCGCGCAGTGCGGAGGCGCTACGCGCCCAGGCAGCGAACTTGGCTGCCTTTGAAGGTGGTTCGCTGCTGGATATCGGCTATTCGCTGGCGTCCGCGCGAACCGTGTTCGAGCACCGCGCGGTCGTGATCGGTGCGGACCGTGCGGAGCTGGTGGCGGGGCTGAAGGCGGTGAGTGGCAGCCGACCGGTGGCAGATGCTGCGGGGACGGCGTTCTTGTTCACGGGGCAGGGGTGCCAGCGTCCGGGTATGGGCCGGGAGCTGTATGAGACGTTCCCGGCGTTTGCGGAGGCGTTCGACGCGGCGTGCTCGTATCTGGACGGGTACTTGGGCCGGTCGTTGAGGGATGTGGTGTTCGGGGGTGATCCGGTGCTGGATCAGACCCGGTTCACGCAGGCCGCGCTGTTCGCGTTGGAGTCGTCCCTCTTCACGCTGGTCTCTTCGTTCGGGGTGCGCCCGGATGCGCTGATCGGACACTCGATCGGCGAGGTGACCGCCGCATACGCGGCGGGGGTGTTCTCCCTGGAGGACGCGTGTGCCCTGGTCGCGACCCGGGGCCGGCTGATGCAGGCCGCCCGCACGGGCGGAGCCATGCTCGCCATCGCCGCACCGGAGACGGAGGTGGTCCCGGAACTGGTCGAGGGTGTGTCTCTCGCGGCGGTGAACGGCCCCGCAGCTGTGGTCGTCTCTGGCGATGCGGATGCGGTCGAGGTCCTGGAGGAGTTGTTCCGTGGGCGTGGGGTCAAGGTCAAGCGCCTCACCGTCTCGCACGCCTTCCACTCCGCGCACATGGACAGTGCTCTGGCCGAGTTCGAGGAGACGATCGGCTCTCTCACGTTCAACGAACCCCAGATCACGGTCATATCGAACGTGACCGGCCAGGTCGCCGACGAGCTGACCAGCCCGGCCTACTGGGCGCGTCAGATCCGTGCGGCCGTCCGCTTCGACGACGG
>NZ_JBFAUP010000057.1:0-1012 GCF_040679335.1 Streptomyces sp. NPDC052299
TGTATTGCCCTGTGAGGTTGGGGACGCGGCTGGCGGGTGGCTTGCCTGCGAGCGCGGTGTGTCCGCGGTGGTGATTGTAGGTGTGCAGCCAGCCGGGGAACGCGTCGCGTCGTTCCTGCTCTGATTGGTAGGGGCGGGCGTAGGCCCACTCGTCGAGCAGGGTGCGGTTGAGGCGTTCGACCTTGCCGTTGGTCTGTGGCCGGTAGGGGCGGGTTCGCTTGTGGGTGATCCCGGCCGCTGCAAGGGTGTCGCGCCAGGTGTGGGACTTGTAGCAGGCGCCGTTGTCGGTCAGGACGCGTTCGACGGTGATTCCGACGCTGGTGAAGTAGGCGTGGGCCCGCTGCCAGAAGGCGGTGGCAGTCTCCTTCTTCTCGTTGGTGTGGATCTCGCTGTAGGCGAGGCGGGAGTGGTCGTCGACGGCGGTGTGGATGTAGCTGTAGCCGGCGTTCTTGCGGGTCTTGCGGCCGGCTTGGCGGCCCAGCACCTTGTGGCCGCCGCCGTCGGGGATGTTGCCGAGCTTCTTGATGTCCACGTGCACCAGTTCGCCGGGCTTCTCGCGTTCGTAGCGGCGTATGTTCCGTCCGGTCGCACGGTCCAGATGGGTCAGGCGGGCGAGCCCGAACCGGGTGAGGACCCGGTGCACGGTCGAGGGCACCAGTCGCAGGTGGTGGGCGATGCGGGCCGGGCCCCAGCGCCGTAGGACACGAACCTTGATGATGCGCCGCTCGGTGCGGGTCGGGGTCCGCCCGGGACTGTGACGAGGACGCGAGGAGCGGTCGGTCATGCCCGCTTCGCCGAGGTGCCGGTAGCGGGCAGCCCAGCGCTGGGCTGTGGTCGGTGAGACCTGGAAGCGTTCGGCGGCTCGCCGCAACGGCCAGCCCTCCTCGACCACACAGCGGGCCAGACGCAGGCGTCCAGTCTCGGTCAGGGGTGCATTACGGTGGACCACGAGGGCCTTTCTGGTCGGTGTAGACGTCGCAATCCACACCGAACCCGGAAGGCCCTCACCCAT